>JBFYTF010000320.1:0-2836 GCA_041300865.1 Anaerolineae bacterium | reverse complement strand
CTTGTCCTCTATGTGGCCCCTCTCGCGGCACTCGCCGCCATCTTTGTGACTCCCTACCTGCTATGGCGCCTGGCCTGGCCCTTGCCCATGCTGGCCGTGTTGACCATCGGCTGGGTGGCCTGGCTCCTCATCGGCGTCGTGGCGGTCGCTGTGAGGAAGCACAGCCCGCGTGCCCCACACGCCGTCCGGTACATCGGCTCAGTGGGACTGGTGATTGCGGCCCTGGTCCTCGCCCGGCCGAGCATCAAGCTTGGGCTTGCCTCGTTGGGAGAGCGCTTTGCTGCCGCCGAGTTCTCCATCTGCTGGCAAGCGCGCGGCGCCCTCAACTACCTGGACCAGGTAGCCTACGAACAACCTGTGGACGTTTTGGCCTCGCGTACCCTTAATTTCTGCATCCCCGGTGGGGCTGCCCTGGCAAACGTCGTCGAATTTCGCGGGCTCGGTACTGTCAACCGGCTTTCTGCCTCCGACATCTCCGACTCGCTGCAGAGGCTCAAGGACGTCACTCACTTTGGGACAACGCGGATGGTCGATGACCTCGTGGTGTCCACGCTGGAGCATCGCGGCATCGACTTTGTCGCCGTCGAAAGGGATAGGCTCGACCTGGAGCTTCAGTTGCGGCGCCTGCCCGCACTTTTCACCCCGGTCTACTCGGACGCTGATCTGGCTGTCTTTGCAGTCGCGCAGCATCTTCCTGACTCGCCGATTATCCAGGGCAACGCGGCCCTGAGACAGGGCCGGTGGAGTGAGGCAGAGGCGATCTTTGGCCAGCTAACGCAATCGTCGGGGACCTCGCAGACGGCAGATCCCGTTCTCGCGCACCTTGGCTTGGGTATGGCGCTCGAGGGACAGGGCCGGATTGAGCAAGCCCTCGCGGCCTACGAGCGGGCGGGGCGCAAAGCTCCAGACGAGCCCGCAATCCATGCCAGGTTAGCCGAAACCCATCTCTTCCTGCAGAACACACAACGTGCCATGGAAGAGTACCAGACCGCCGTCGCGCTGGACGGCGATCGCCCGGCCCTTCACGAGTCCCTGGCCCTTGTCTATGTGCTCGCAGAGCAAAAGGAGCGGGCCATGGCCAGCGTGGAGCAAGCCGCTGCTCTCAAAGCCACTCCGGGCACCGCCACCTACGAAGCCCTGCTCGGCAGCTCGCTGATGAATGCCGGCTGGAGCGAAGCCGCCGTCGAGGCGTTTCAGCGTGCCATCGCCCAGGCGCCCAACCCTGAGTATTACGTCAATATGTCGCGGGCACTGAACCGATCTGGGCAAGCGGAGGCCGCTATCGAGGCGTTGCAGGAGGCCACGCGTCTGAACCGCTGGCTGGATGCGCCTCACCGCGGGCTCGGCTCAATCTACCGCTCGCTCGGCAACCTGGAACTGGCTATAAAGGAGTACGAACAAGCCTGGCAGCTCGGGCCGGCCAATCCGTCGACACTGATGTACCTCGGCCGCTCGATCCAGGAGCGTTCTGGTGTTGGTCCGGCGATTGAACGGCTGCAGGAGGTGGCAGCACTCAACAGGCTGCTGCCAGGCCCCCACGAGGCCTTGGTGCCGCTGTACGTCGCAAGCGGGCAACCTGAGGATGCTCTGCAAGAGCTCGAGCTCGCATCCGCCGTGCAGTTCAGCACTCCGGCCCTGGCAGAAGCGCGGGGAGACGTGTTGCTGCAGAGTGGCGAGCTGGCAGAGGCCCTGGAAGCATATGAGGAAGCCCTGTCCGTCGATCCCGATCTACTGCCGGCCCGCCTGGGAGCCGGCGCAGTTTACGCCGCGAGCTGCGATCCGGCGCTCCAGGCCGGCCAGCTCGTGCAGGTCGTTCGCTCCGCGCCGATCAGCGAGCGTCCCTACCTGATGCTGGCCAAGGCCTACGAGAGCCAGGGTGATCTGGGGATGGCCGAGTCGCAGCTCCGTTGGGCCCTGCGTCTCGATCCCTACAACGCGTCTGCCCACGTCGCGCTGTCTGCCATCCATCGCGCGCGTGCAGAATGGGACAAGGCGCTGGCCGAGACCCAGCGGGCCCTCGAATTGGAGCCGGGCAATGTAGGCGCCCTGCTGCAACGGGCAGACGTCTATCAGCTGCTCGGCGATTGGCCGGCCGCTTGGCAGGCACTGAACCAGGCTGAAGAAATGAATCCCGGACTTGCCCAGGTTCAAATCGCCCTGGGTAACGCCCACTGGCGTCAGGGAGAATCGGACCACGCGATGGCCCACTATGAGCAGGCCATCGCTCTCGAACCGGGCCATCCCTCTGTCTACACCTCGTTGAGCGCCGCCCAACTGGCGAGGGGCGACATCGCCTCTGCCTCTGCCACCCTAGAGCGGGCCATTGAGGCTGTGGCCGACCCCGCTGGCATCTACAGCCGCCTGGCAGAGATCTCCCTGGCCCAGGGAGACCCCGAGAGTGCCATGAACTGGGCACAGAAGGGCGTGGAGACCAGCCCGAGAGACGCCGCCCCGTACTATGCGGTGGCCAGTCTTTACGAGCGGGAGGCGGAATGGGATCGGGCGCTCGAGGCCTACCAGCAGGCTGAACAACAGTGCCCTAGCACCGCAGAAGCGCAGGTACAACAGGCTGCACTCTACGCGAGTCTCGGGGACCGCGCGGGTGCCGAAGCACGTTACCAGGATGCCGTCGAAAAGTTCCCCCTGTCAGGCGAGGCCTATGTGGCGCTCGGCAGTCTATACGCCATCGGAGGTGACGCTGAACAGGCCCAGGTGGCCTTTCAGCAGGCCCAGGCGGCAGAGCCGGCATACCTTGAGGCGTATTCGGCACTGGCGACACTCTACCTCAAGCTGGGACAGCCGGGAGAGGCATTGGCTCAGCACCAGTTGGCCGTCA
>JBFYTF010000279.1:0-14656 GCA_041300865.1 Anaerolineae bacterium | reverse complement strand
GCGGCCCGGTACGATCGCAAGCTTCTGGTCGAGATTGCCGTCGATGCCCGGGAGATTGAGGTGAGCGTCCTGGGCAATGACGAGCCCATCGCCAGCGTGCCGGGCGAGATCCTGCCCAGCAGGGAGTTTTATGACTATGCGGCCAAGTACCTCGATGCCGAGTCGGAGCTGCTGATTCCGGCGCCCATCCCGGTGGAGACGGCCGAGCGGGTGCGCGAGCTGGCCGTCAAGGCATTCCTCGCCATCGACTGTGCCGGCATGGCCCGCGCCGACTTTTTGCTGGACCGGCAAACGGGCGAGGTATACCTGAACGAAGTGAACACCTTGCCCGGGTTCACACCCATCAGCATGTATCCCAAGCTGTGGGAAGCAAGCGGGATCTCGTATCCAGAGCTGATCGACCGGCTCGTGCAATTGGCGCTGGAGCGCCACGCCGACAAGGGTCGTTCGGCTACCAGCTACGAAGGTCCAGAGGAGAGGTAGAGGCGTGCGCATCCGCCTGGCTGACGAGGACAGAACCGATCGGGACCGGCCCGCCAAACGCAGGCGGCGCCAGGTGCGCGGCGGTCAAACGTTCGAGGCTGCCCTGACGATGCCTCAGGCCCCGGGCGTGCGGTCCAGGGCGCGACCGCGTAAGGTTGGCGGCAGTTCCGCCGCCCCGCAGCAGGAGCGGACACGTCGGGGCCGGCTGGCAGTCCGCAAAAGGAAGCCCGCTGCGGCCCCGGTCGTGCAGGCTCCGCCCCGCGCCTCCCGTCTCGCGCTGCGCCTGGGAGCACTTTTGCTCCTGGTCCTGCTCGTTGCCGCTGTGGTGTATGGCTCAACCGATCCCCAGTTCTTTGTCTACCAGGCGGGGATCATCGGCGCACACCATCTGCGAGCGGAGGGGATCTACGAGGCCGCGGAAATCCACGAACAGAATATCTTCTGGATCGACCCTGTGGCCGTGGCGGGACGCATTGCCCGCCTCGATGGCATAAAGGTCGCCCGCGTTCGCTGCGAGCTGCCCGCCGTCGTGACGATAGAGGTGGAGGAGCGCCAACCGAAGCTGTTGTGGCGGACTACGGGCCAGGGCCGCGACTGGTGGCTGGACGAGGAGGGAGTCGTCCTCCCGTACCACGGCGATGCTCAAGCGCCCGAAACTCTGTTTGTTGTCGACTCGAGCGCACGAGAGCTGGGGTATGGCCAGAAGATCGAGCCCGAGGACATCGTCACCTCAGTCGTCCAGATGGCGGCGGCCCTGCCGCAGAGCCGCGTCTTTTTCTACGACGCGGAGCGAGGGCTAAGCTTCACGCAGAAAGGACTGAGGGCCGAATGGCCGGTGTACGTGGGCAGCAGTGACGATCTGGAGCGCAAGATCCAGGTCATGCAGGCCCTGACGGCCTACCTGGAGGCCAACGGCATTTCGCCTCGTTATGTCGACGTTCGCTGGGCGGCCCACCCGGTCTATGGCCGGCCGGCGGGTGAGGCGGCAGGAGGAGGCCAATAGGCGTGTGGTGGCTGGCTCTGGCGGGTTTGGGCATCGGACTGCTCCTGGGGATGGTTTTCTCGCTGACCATCCCCGCGGAGTATTCGCGTTACACGGCCATGGCCATTCTGGCGGCTCTCGACTCTATCCTGGGTGCGCTGCGGGCCGAGATGTCTGGCGAGTTCGACCACCTGATATTTCTGACCGGTTTTTTCGCCAATATTGTCCTGGCCGGGGCCCTGACGTTCTTGGGCGACCGGCTGGGTGTGGAACTGTATGTGGCAGCCATCGTCGCCTTTGGCGTCAGGTCGTTCAACAACCTGGCCATCATCCGGCGCCAACTGCTGACCAGGTTTGCTCGGCGAGGGGCGGAAGTTGACTGAAACGAGGACGATTGTCGGAATCGACGTCGGCACAACCAAGATCTGCGCGCTGGTGGGCGAGAGCAACGACGACGGCCAGTTACGTATTATTGGTGTGGGCGTCACCCCTTCGCGTGGGCTGCGCAAAGGAGTCGTGGTTAACGTCCACGAGGCGACGGAGGCTATCGCCGCAGCCGTGCACAAAGCCGAGCGGATCTCGGGTTACGAGATTGCCAGCGCCTTTGTCGGCGTCGGCGGCGGGCACATCGCGGCCATCAACAGCCGTGGCGTGGTCGGCATCTCGCGGAGCGCGCGGGGCATCGGGGAGGGAGACATCGAGCGTGCCCTGGACGCGGCCCGAGCCATCGCCATTCCTCAAAACCGCGAGATCATTCACACGATTCCTCGTGGCTACAGCGTCGACGGCCAGGAAGGCGTCAGGGATCCCATCGGCATGCAGGGCATCCGCCTTGAAGTGGAGGCGCACATCGTTACCGGGGCTTCGACGTCAGTCAGCAACCTGGTCAAATGCGTGCGGGATGCCGGGGTCGAGATCGACGACCTAATCTTGCAGCCCTTGGCGTCGGGCGAGGCAGTGCTGCGAGAGTCGGAACGGGAGATGGGCGTGGTGCTGGCCGACGTCGGTGGCGGGACGACGGACATTGCCATTTTCATCGAGGGCAGCATCTGGCACACAGTGGTGTTGGGTACCGGCGGCGAGCATCTGACGCGCGACGTGGCAGTCGGCCTGCGCACACCCTTTAACACGGCTGAGGAGCTCAAGATCAAGTACGGGCACGCGATGCCCAAATCGCTTGTCACGGACGAATCCATCGAGATCACCTCTTTCGGCAACGGCGGGCGCGAATCGGTCTCGCGACTGCAGCTTGCCCAGGTGATCGAGGCCCGGGCCGAGGAGATCTTGTATCTGATCCAGCGCGAGGTCAAGCGCTCGGGCTACGATGGCCTGTTGGCCGCCGGGCTCGTCCTGTGCGGCGGCTCTGCGGAACTGGCCGGAATGAAGGACCTGGCACAACAGGTTTTGGACCTGCCCGTTCGCCTGGGCAATCCCCATGACCTGCAGGGCCTGACCGACGTCCTGGAAAGCCCGGCCTACGCCACTGCTGTCGGCCTGTTGCTGTGGGGCCAGCGGCACGCACAGGTGAGCCAGCCGGAGCCCCCGCGAAGCCGGGCGCCGAGCGTGGCCTGGGAACGGGTGCGGAATTGGTTCCGTGCCTTTTTGCCCGGCTAGCTTTGCAGCGCGGGTGGGTAACATTTCGAATTCCATCGCCGCAGCGGAATCTTGAGGCGGACTGCGGTAAGACAAGAGGGAGGGAGAAACATGCAGCGCAGACCAGTACCAGAGGTAGAGAACTTTGCCCGCATCAAGGTCCTTGGCGTGGGCGGCGGCGGCAGCAACGCCGTCAATCGCATGATTCAGGAAGGCCTGCAGGGCGTGGAGTTCATTGCGGTGAACACCGATGCGCAGGCACTCATGCTCTCGCAGGCCGCCAATCGCGTGCGCATTGGTGACAAGCTGACCAAGGGCCTGGGCTCGGGCGGCGAACCCCACGTGGGCAACAAGGCAGCCGAGGAGTCGAGCGATGACCTGTACGAGGTGATCAACGGCGCCGACATGGTCTTTATCACGGCAGGCATGGGCGGCGGTACCGGAACCGGAGCCGCGCCGGTCATCGCCCGTATTGCGCGGGAAACCGGTGCTCTGACCATCGGGGTCGTCACCAAGCCCTTTGCCTTCGAGGGGCACAAGCGCCGGATGGTGTCTGAGGAAGGCATCGAAAAGCTGAAAGAGCACGTCGATACGCTCATCGCGATTCCCAACGACCGCCTGCTACAGATCGTCGACCGCAAGGCCAGCATCCAGCAAGCGTTTCGCGTTGCCGACGACGTGCTGCGCCAGGGCATCCAGGGCATCTCCGAGCTGATCACCGTGCCCGGCCTCATCAACCTCGACTTTGCCGACGTCCGGTCGATCATGGCCGAGGGGGGCGCGGCGCTCATGGCGATCGGCCTGGGCGCGGGCGAAAATCGGGCGACCGAGGCCGCAGAAAAGGCCATTGCCAGCGCACTGCTGGATGTGACCATCGACGGCGCGCGCGGCATTCTCTTTAACGTGACGGGCGGCCCGGATCTAACGCTCTTTGACGTTAACGAGGCGGCAGAGATCATCCGCAAGACCGCCCATCCGGAAGCCAACATCATCTTTGGTGCGGTCATAAGTGACGAAATGTCCGACGCCATCCGCATCACGGTGATCGCGACCGGGTTTGACGCCACAGCACAACAGCGCGTGATGCCGGTGCGCACCGCCACTGCAGCCAGGGTGGCTGAGCCGCGCGTCGGCCGCGCCGTGCCGGTGCCCGACTTTCCGGTGCGGGTGCTTGACAGCGACAACCTGGACATTCCGGCCTTTCTGCGCAAGCACGCCAAGGGCAACGACTAGATCGTTGACTGGAATGACAATCGAATAGAGGACCCCTTTCAGGGGAGCCTTTGTGCTGCCTGCTCGACGGCCGGCAGCCGATGGGCCTGCTGCTTGCGGCCTGGCCTCCAATGCCAATTCGAGCCCGCAGGGGCTATCGTATCCCCACTCGCCCCCTTTCTTCGGGAAGGGGGCGACGCCTTTGTCTGGCGGCCCAAGATTAAATCTTGCACCCTCTCGCTTTCCGGCCGTGCTGCCGCTTGCAATTGGCAGGCTTTTGTGGTATAGTAGGGACGTCTACCCTATCCTGTACCGCATGTTGTGCAGCTGAGAAAACCAGATACTAGATATGGTAGACGCGGGGCCTTGACAAAAAGGTTCCCCTCTTTTTCTAGCCCTCGTGGCCGCAGCGGGCACGTTCTCGGAAAGCAATGGAGTGAGTTGAAGCATGCAATGCCCTTTTTGTGCGTCGGTCAACTCGAAGGTGATTGACACTCGCAGCGCCGAAGGTGGCATCCGTCGCCGCCGTGAGTGTGAGGACTGCGGGCGGCGCTTTACAACCTACGAGCGGGTGGCACCGCTGCGCTTGATGGTCATCAAGCAGGATGGGCGCCGCGAACCATTCGATCGGGACAAGATCGTGCGCGGGATCCAGATTGCGTGCGCCAAGCGACCGATCGAGACCGAGGCCATCGAAGAGACGGTCAGCGGGATCGAGAGCGAGCTGTACCACCGCGGCAGCCGAGAGGTCACCAGCCGCGAAATCGGCGAGATGGTCATGCATAACCTCCGCAGCCTCGACGAGGTTGCTTACATCCGGTTTGCCACCATCTATCGCCGCTTCGCAGACGTCGAAGACCTGGCCGACGAGATCGAGAACCTGATGGAGCGCCGCCAGCGTGAAGCTGTGCTCAGGGCGCAGATGCGGCTTGACATCTGAAACTGGACCCGAGAAACCGGATACGGAGACCACCGTTGCTCTTCGCACCGTCGGAGGTTCTGCTCTGAAAGGAGTGAGACCATGACAGATGAGGGGCAGGCCCAGACCGCTGAAGTGGTGGCCCGCGTCTTGCGTGAGCGGGAGTTGGTCTTGGGCATGGTGGAGTGCGGTACGGACGGTGCCGTGGCCCGCAGGCTCTTTGAGACGGAGGAAGGGCCGGCCGTGCTCAGCGACAGCCTGCGTGTCGATACTGTAGAAGAAGCCATTGACGCCCTGGAGCTCCCGGCGGCGCAGTTCAAAAGCTCCGGCGAGTTCTCGGCCAAGGCCGTGCGCGCCGCGGCCCGACAGGGACGCACGTTTCTCGAGGTCGATCTCTGCCTGGCCGTCTGCATGCTGCCAGCGCCGTCCCGGGTGGCAGCCGTGCGCGAGACTGCCTACGCAGCAGTGGACGACGGTCAGAACCTGGCCGAGCGCACACTACATTACGAAGGCTCCAGCGATACCATGGCCGAGTGGGTGGCCGGACAGGCGCTGGCGCTCGTCCACGAGACACTTTCTCGGGGAAGCGGCAACCTAGGTGGATCATGAGAGAGCGGGAACGGATGATGGCTGAGCAGACGGATGTCGGAATGCATGGGATCACCGATTCGATTCCACCCTCGCTGGATCATGAGATTGCCCTCAGTGACAATGCGCTTACCGTGCTGCGCAAGCGCTACCTGCTCCGCGGCCCGGACGGCGAGCCGGTCGAAACCCCGGCCCTGATGTTCTGGCGCGTCGCGAGCGTCGTAGCTGCTCCCGACGCCGAGTACGAGAGTGAGGAGCAGGAACGCAGGACAGCTCTCGCCTTCTACGAGCTGTTGACCTCCTTCCGCTTTATGCCCAACTCACCCACCTTTACCGGTGCGGGCACTCCCCTGGGCCAGCTTGCCGCGTGCTTTGTCCTGCCAATTGAGGACGACATGGGTCGAGACCCTGCCGGGATCTTTTCTACTCTACGCGTCGCGGCCCTCATCCAGCAGACAGGGGGTGGGAATGGCTTCTCCTTCTCCCGCCTGCGGCCGAAGGGTGCCCGTGTTCGCACCAGCAAAGGAGTCGCCACCGGGCCCGTTGGCTTCCTGCGCGTGTATGACAAGGCCTTTGGCGAAATCGCACAGGGCGGCAGTCGCCGCGGAGCCAACATGGGGGTGCTGCGGGTCGACCACCCCGACATCCTCGAGTTCATACGCTGCAAGAGCGAAGAAGGGCAGATCGCCAACTTTAACATCTCGGTGGGGATCACCGACGACTTTATGCGCGCCGTGGAGGCTGGTGGGGAGTATGAGCTCGTCAATCCCCAGGACGGAACGGTGTGGAAGCGAATGCGGGCGCGCGAGGTGTTTGACGAGATCGTGAAGTATGCGCATCGCAACGGCGAGCCGGGCGTGCTCTTTCTGGACGCAGCCAATCGCAGCAACCCCGTGCCACACTTGTATCAGCTCGAGGCAACGAACCCGTGCGGCGAGCAGTTCTTGGGTGGCTATGAAAACTGCTGCCTGGGTTCAGTAAACCTGGCGCAGCACGCCACGCCCGATGGCGGCGTGAACTGGACCCGGCTGCAGGAAACCGTCGAGGTGGCCACAGCATTCCTGGACAACGTCGTAGACGCCAACAAATATGTGCCGGCCGTACCCGAGATCGAAGAAGCAGCGCTGCGCGCGCGCCGGATCGGGCTGGGGATCATGGGCCTCGGGGATCTCATGTTTCAAGCCGGGATTCGCTACGGTAGCCCCGAGGGCGAAGAGTTTGCTGCCCAGGTGCTCGAGTTCGTGCGCTATCACACCATGCGTGCGAGCATCACGCTCGCCCGCGACCGGGGACCGTTTCCCAGCATTCAGGGCAGCATCTATGACCCAGACAACCTCCAGTGGCGGCCTCCTCGCCCCCTGTCGCCCTACACGCACGATTTTCAGCGCCCCGCCCTCGACTGGAGCGGCGTCGTCCAGGGCATACGCACTCACGGCATCCGCAATGCCGCCCAGACAACAGTCGCGCCGACGGGGACCATCAGCACCGTCTCGGGTTGCGAAGCCTATGGCTGTGAGCCGGCCTTTGCCCTGGCCTACGTTCGCCACTTCAAGGACGGTGACCGCGACGTGGAACTGACCTACACCAGTCCCCTATTCGCTGCCGCGTTGGAACACGCCGGGCTGGACGCCGAAACGCGCGAAGAGATTAGCCGGCGCGTGTCGGTGACCGGCAGCTGTCAGGACGTCCTGGAGGTGCCCGCGGAGGTTCGGAACGTCTTTGTGGTGGCCAGCGACATCACGGCCGAGGAGCACGTGCGCATGCAGGCTGCCATTCAGGCCTTTGTCGACAACTCGATTAGCAAGACGGTCAACTTTCCCGAAGACGCCACGCCCGAGGATGTGGCGCGGGCCTATCACCTGGCCTGGCGGCTGGGCTGCAAGGGACTGACCGTCTACGTGACCGGTTCGCGGGAAAGGGTGGTCCTGGAGACGCAGAAGACCCGGCAAGCTCGAGAGGTGGAGGGAAACGGCTTCGCGGTCGAGCCACTGAAGCCACGGCCCACGGTTCTCCACGGTACCACGTACCGTACGCCGACACCCCTGGGCACTGCCTTTATCACAGTCAACGAGAACGGCAACAAGGAACCCTTCGAGATCTTTGCCAACGTCGGCAAGGCGGGCTCCGACACAGCAGCCGTGGCCGAGGCCATTGGCCGGTTGATCAGCCTGGCCCTGCGCATGCCCTCGCCCCTCACAGCGCGCGAGCGCCTATCGGAGGTGATCGATCAACTGGCCGGAATCGGCGGGGGCCGGCCACTCGGCTTCGGCCCCAACCGCGTGCGATCACTGCCCGACGCCGTCGCACAGGTGCTGGCCCGCCACATGGCCATTGTGGACTCCGAACAGCCGCCTGAGCAACTTCCGCTGCCGATCGCCCTGCCCTATCCGAGCGCCGATCTCTGCCCCGACTGCGGCCAGGCGGCCCTGGTGGCCATGGAAGGCTGTCGCAAGTGCGTCAACTGCGGTTATAGCGAGTGCTAGCCAAGTCCCGGCTTTGAGTGGGGAGCAGTTCGTGCTATAATCTTGTTATGTTGCGACGACTCTCTCGCGCCCTGCTGACGGTGGCGATGCTGCTGCTCGCGGCGGGCGCGATTACGTTGTTCTATGTCGGCTGGACGGTGAACCACACCGGCCTGAACGATCGGGCCCGCCCGGCAGATGCCATCGTCATACTCGGTGCCCAGGTGGCGCCCGACGGGCAGCCGGGCCCCGACCTCTATGTCCGCACCCTGCACGCCTCCCGGCTGTATGAGCGTGGCCTGGCTCCCTACCTCGTCTGCACGGGAGGCTTCAGCGGGGATCGCCTGTCGGCAGCGGCCGTTGCCTGCAACCTGGCCGTCACACTGGGCGTGCCCGCCGACAGGGTCTTGCTGGCCGACGGATCGATGACGACGCGCGAAGACGCCGCCAGCGCCCGAAACCTGATGCTCTCGCGCGGCTGGCACACGGCCATCCTGGTCAGCCACCCGCTGCACCTCGAGCGAGCCCGGCTCCTGTTCGAAGCCCAGGGTCTGGCCGTCTATCCCAGCCCGACCAACACCGACCTGGCCAGCATCCCGTGGCGAACCCGGGCATGGCTTACGGCCCGGGAGACGCTGGGCATCGTCTGGCTGGGGCTGGAAGAGCTGGGCGTGCCCTACGAATGGACCGGGCTGCTCAGCCAGCTGGTCTATGGGCCCAGCGCCATCGAGGCGGAGTAGCGCAGCACACGGCCTATCCATTCGAGCGACAGCTTCGCCGGGACTAGGGCTCCAGCACGGCCTCGGTCTCGCCCTCGATAGCGATACGCACTTCCTGCACCGTCGGAAACTGCCGCAGAGTCTGCTCGATCTGCTGGCGGATGAGCATGACGCGGAGCGAGCCGCCGGCGTAGGAGCTCAGCTCCTGCGAGAAGTCGGCAGTCGCAACGCCGTCGGTGATCGTCAAGCCCCGCAGAGTGACCCTCGGCCCCCAGTCGGACCCCCGGGCGTGATAGTTGAGCACGTCTTCAGGTGTGGGGATGGCCGTCTCGAAGCCGGCCAGGTTCAGCGGCGGCGGTCCCCAGAGCAGCTCCTCCAGGGCCGCGGCGCCGACGCCCTGAGTCCGGGGGATCGTGCGCTGCACGGGCTGCAACTGCTCGCCCAGGACGAAATAGAGGGTCACCTGCATCGTCTCTGGGTCGTCATGGCTGAGGACATGCACCGGCTGGCGAGCCAGCACGGTGCCCGCCGCATCCCGCAGCTCCAGCTCGGCCGGCTGGCTCGGTGGCTGGGGCGGCTGGCTCTCCATCTGCCAGTCGAGGCTGTCGATCAACAAGCCACGGCCGTCCTCGCCGCGCAG
Source organism: Anaerolineae bacterium (assembly GCA_041300865.1). GTDB lineage: Bacteria > Chloroflexota > Anaerolineae > JAAYZQ01 > JAAYZQ01 > JAAYZQ01. The sequence goes on along the minus strand of JBFYTF010000279.1, from coordinate 5,058 downwards.
CGTAGTGAAGGTGTGCGTCAGCTCGGTGCCGTCCTGCCAGCGCAGGCCGGCCGTCACCTGGTCGCCGGGCTGGCCTACCCTGGCCAGGATGTGCAGGGGCAGGGTCACTGTTTGGTTGGCAGCGGGGATCTCGATCCCCAGGCTGGCCGCCTGGGTCTCGAGGACCACGTTAGCGGAGGCGCTGACCATGACGCTGCCATCCTCCATGCTCACTTCCGCCACTTCCACGCGGCCGGGCCCACCCGTCGCAACCTGGAATGGGATCTGGCCTTCAAATGGGCCGGGTTGGCCCATCTCGGTTGTCATGGTGATCGGCCCCTCGCCCACGACCCGGCCCTGGGCGTCGTACACTCTCCCGCGCAGCGTGGCCTCGAAGGGCGTGACACTCACGCGCCCGCGTACCACCACCGGACTGCGCACCACGGCCCCGTTTTGCGGAACCTCCAGGACAATCATGCGCAGGGGCAGCGTGGGTCCACCTGCTTGAGTGGGCTGTGCAGTGGCAGCTGTAGGTGGCTCCGTGGGAGGAATGACAGGTGCCTCCGTGGCAAGCGGGCTGCCGGAGGGAAGGGGGGTGGCGGTTGGAAGGGGGGGCTCCGGCGTCACCGGAAGCTGTCCCTCGACGGTGGGAGCGACCGTCGAGAAGAGGACCGGCGTGCTGGTGGCCTCGGGGCCGGCTGTGGCACAGGCCACCAGCGACAACAGCAACAGAGAAACGGCGAGCAACTTGGTCACGCGCATGGGATAATGCTCTCTCCTTCCGCGATCTGCTTTTTCTGCCGGGCTCCTACAGTCGAAAAAGGACGCGCCCGGATGTGCCGTCCAGGTCAAAGACGCTGTGGCGGGCGAAAAGGTTCCGTGCACTGCGGCCAAGCTCTCTGTAGCCAGTGGTACAACACCTGCCCAACGCGCGAGCAAGTGGACACCAGGGCCGCGAAATCTGCTGCTCCCGCGTCACGATTCCCCGCTTGCCGCCGGTCCTGTTTTGTGTTACACTCAACGGCGCGCACTGCGTGCGACTGAGACGAGAAGGCAAGCGGGTGTGCAAGGCCGCCATTTCTTGCTCGCGCGCCAGCTCAGCGGAGGAAGGTTGCGACGTCAAGCAAACAACGAGCTGGTCACATACCAGTTCGAGAACCCTGCCTTTGCGGGAATTGAACATGCCGTCTTTACCCGCCTGGGCGGTGTCAGCCGCGGTCACCTGGCGAGCTTGAATGTGGGCCGCAGTGTGGGCGACGACCCGGACGCGGTGGCCGAGAACCTGCGGCGCATCTACGCCCACCTGGGCCTGGGCGCCGGCCAGGTGGTGACTCCCTGGCAGGTTCACAGCAACCACATCAAGACCGTCTCCGGACACGATGGCGGGCAAATCATCCCGAATTGCGACGGCCTGGTGACGGCTACGCCTGGCCTGGCCTTGCTCCTTCGCTTTGCCGACTGCCAGCCCATCCTGCTGTACGATCCGGAACACCACGCCCTGGGCCTGGTGCACGCCGGCTGGCGAGGCGTGGCGCAGGGCGCCGCGATTCGCGCTATCGAGGCGATGCAGGCCGCTTTCGGTACCCGGACCGGCGCCCTCGTCGCCGGCCTGGGGCCGGCCATCGGCCCCTGCTGCTATATCGTGGGCGACGAAGTAGCGGCTGCCATGGGCTATGCCCTGCCCGATTGGAGCCAGGTCATGCATCCCGTGCCGGGACGCCCGGAAGACAACCTGGAGGGAGAGGATGCCGAGGGTGGCACCGCCTGGCGCTTTGATCTGCCGGCGGCCAACGCTCAACAGCTGGCAGCCAGCGGCGTGGCCAATATCGAACAGGCGGAGCTGTGCACCTCTTGCCACAGCGACGAGTTCTACTCGCATCGCGCCAGCAATGGCCGGACGGGCAGGTTTGCGGTCGTCGCGTTCCTGGGGCTGCGGCCCGCCGGCCTCGTCGACACTACTTCCGAGGCGCAGCCGGCCGCAACCAGGGTACAGGCCGAGTCGCCGGCCCTCGATTCGCTGGCCCCGCCTGGCTTTCCGAGCTTCCAGGAGCTGCTGGAGCAAGAGCTATGAACGCACTGGCGGACAACCTGCAATCTGTGCAAGAGCGCATCGCTGCCGCGGCACGGCGCGTGGGCCGAGATCCGGCCGGGATCACCCTGGTGGCGGTGTCCAAGAACCAGCCCCGGGAGGCGATCACCGCCGCCTTCGAGCTGGGCCTGCGCCATTTTGGCGAGAACCGGATCGAAGAGGCCGAGGCCAAAGTCCCCGGCTTGCCGGCAGGCATCACCTGGCACATGATCGGGCATATTCAGAGCCGCAAGGCCAAACAGGCGGTCCCGCTCTTTCACGTGGTTCACTCGGTAGACAGCGTCAAGTTGGCAGCCCGTCTCAACCGCGTGTGCACCGAAGACGAGGTGAAGCTGCCCGTCCTCATCCAGGTGAACGTCTCGGGCGAGGAGAGCAAGTACGGCTTTGCTGCCGAGCGTTGGGCGGAGGACGGTGACCAACGCCGGGCGCTCCTGGCTGCCGTGGCCGAGATCGTGGCTCTGCCCGGCCTCCAGGTCCAGGGGCTGATGACAATGGCGCCCATTGTCGCCGATGCGGAAGAGGTCCGGCCCGTGTTTGCCGCCCTTCGCCGGTTACGCGATGATCTGACCGAGGTCTATCCCGAAGCTGCCTGGCAGCACTTGTCCATGGGCATGAGCGATGACTTTGAGGTGGCCGTAGAAGAGGGAGCCACCACGGTCCGGATCGGGCGGGCCATTTTCGATCCCGATCAACCGATTCTGTGCAGGGTCTGAGCCTGTAGACGGAGGTCGCTTGTTTACAGTCGTACGCATCGTTACCTGGGTCATACAGATCTACCAGTTCCTGATCCTCATCCGGGTGCTTCTCTCCTGGGTGAACATCAACCGCTACGGAAAGCCCGTCGATCATCCGCTCGTCCACCTCCTCTACCGCCTGACCGAGCCGGTGCTGGCGCCCCTGCGGCGCTTGATCCCGCCCATCGGCGGCGGACTGGACCTGAGCCCCGTCGTGGCCCTGATCCTCCTCGAGGTCGTGCGCTGGATGATCACCCGCTTGCTGCTCAGCCTCTAGGCGTCTTTGTTCCTGATCAACACGCGGGAACAAGAGATGTGGTCGACCGGCAGGCGAGGGCCGCGAGATAGCATAGCCAGGCCAGGCGCCTGCTTTTGCGGGTGCGGACAGCCCGCACTGCTCAGCGGGGTGCGGCAATGGTCAGGGGCACGTTGACGTCATAGAGGTCGTAGACGAGGCGCAGGCTTCCGCTGGTACTGTAGGTATCGTAGTATGTGCCCTGGCCTTCGAGGCTCAAACGAACCACGTAGCCGCCGTCCCGTGCGACCCACAGATCGCCCTGCGCGGCGCTCATACCCACATCCGGCTGCAGGTTGCCGACGTCGTAGACATAGTGCCTCGACGGGATGCCGTTTACCCTCTCGTCGGGCAAGACCCGCCCGGCGTGGTGGATGAAGGGCAGCAGATCGGCGACACTCACCATCTCACTGCCATACTCGCTCTGCACCGCCGCCTCCGGCACAGAAACCCAGGGTTTACGGCCGACCTTGACCCACACCTGGCCGTTGATCCAAGTAACCTCCACCCGGTTGCTGGGCAACTGGGCCGCTCCCTGTCCCTGCACGCGAAGCAGCGAACGTGAGGCAGGCGGGTTGAGGGTACCTTCGCCTTCGTAGGTCACCTTGCCGTGGACTCGGCTGTCGGCGCTTGTAAACTCGAGGACGGCCTTCTGCCGGAAGCTGCTCAGGCGTGCGACGCTTTGCTGCCACAGCGAGGGATCGAAGGTGTATTCTTCGGCGGCCGGCGGCTGATCTGGGGACGCTGCCGGTGACGAGGTTTCGGGGCCGGATGGCGACACCGCAGCTGAGGCGGCGGGGAGAGCCGTCGCCGGCGGCACGGCATTCTCCGCGTTCTCGCCGGGCACTACAGCAGGCGGAACGCTTGTCGCTTCTGACCTCTCATCCGTTGGCCGCACCTCGTCGCTGCCCGCAGCCGAGATCGGCAGCTTGGCGTCGCCGGCAGCGGCACAGCCGGCCAGTAGACACAGGCACAGAAATGCGAACGTCATTGACGTGACAGTTCGCATATCAACCCTCCCCGTCGCCCGGCGAGCTGGGCTCCGTAGCGCTCCCATTATACCACGAATCGGAGAGCATGCAAGCCCCCAATTTTCTGGCCGGCGCGAGGACACGCCCCATCGCCGTAGTCAAGCCGGCCTGCCGGGCTTGGATAGGCGTCCTTTCTGTGCTATCATGGTGGCCATTCCAGCAGAGGCGCAGGAGGCAGAGCGGAGATGGCAGAGTGGAAAGGTACAGCGGCGGTAGCCATCATCGGCGGAGGCATCAACGGTGCCAGCGCCGCCTACCATCTGGCGCGGCGGGGCTGTCAGGACGTCGTGATTCTGGAGAAGGAGCTGCTCGCCCAGGGATCCACCGGGCTGAGCGCAGGCGGTATCCGCCAGCAGTTCTCACACCCAGCCAACATCCGCCTCTCGCAGGAGGCCGTCCGCGTCTTCGAGCGGTTCGAGGAGGAGTTTGGTGTCGACGTCGAGTTCCGCCAGGTGGGCTACCTGTTCCTGGCGCAGAGCGAGACGTCCTGGCAAAAGTTCCTCGTCGACGCTGACGTACAGCGGGAGCACAACGTCCCCGTCGAGGTCCTGACCCCCGACGAGATCAAGTCTCGCTGGCCCTATCTCAACGTCTCCGACCTCCGCGGCGGCACGTTTTGTCCTGAGGATGGCTATGCTGACCCCTACATGGCGGCCATGGGTTTTGCCAACACGGCGCGGCGCCTTGGCGTGCGCATTGAGGAGCAGACCCGGGTGACGGGTATCCGCGTCGAGGGTGGCAAGGTGCGCGGCGTGGACACCACGCGGGGCAGGATCGATGCCCCCGTTGTCATCGACGTCGCCGGGCCGTGGTCGGCCGAGGTGGCGGCCATGGCCGGGTTCGATCTGCCGGTCAGCCCGGTACGGCGGCAGGTGTTCGTAAGCGCGCGGTTCGATCCCATCCCCAAGCCGGTGCCCATGATCCTCGACA
>JBFYTF010000215.1:0-7613 GCA_041300865.1 Anaerolineae bacterium | reverse complement strand
CCGAGCAGGAGGATCTGCATAAAATCCTTGTACTGGCGCAAGAATGCCTGCCAGCCCGGTTCCTTCGGCTTGCCGGCCAGCTCATTGCGGCCGTACTTTTGCAGGCGCTGCTGCGCCTCGGCCGCGCTCAATCCCTTGGCCGGGTCGACCCCAAGCTCTTTGCCGACCGCTTCTGGGGGCAAAGTGAACCATTTCGGTTGCTTATCGGATGTTTCTATCACGGGCCAAGCCCTCCTTTCAATACCTCTCGGGAACGTGACGAAATGGGTAATTCGGTTCCACGTAGTCACCTTTCGGCTGGCGCTTGGGCAGCTTGACCTCTTCACGAGGCACTTCCTCGTACGGGATCAAGCTCAGCAGGTGCGCGATACAGTTCAGCCGCCCGCGCCGCTGGTCGTGCGAGTCGACCACGTACCACGGGCTTTCCGGGGTGTCGGTGGCGGCGAACATGGCATCGCGGGCGCGAGAGTAATCGTACCAGCGACGATGGCTCTCGAGGTCCATGGGGCTGAGCTTCCAGATCTTGCGACAGTCCTCGATCCGTTCCGTGAAGCGCTCGGTCTGGTCTTCCATCGTCTCTTCCAGCCAGTACTTGACCAGGATGATGCCCGAGGCGATCATCGCCCGTTCGATGGCCGGTGCCCACTCGAGAAAGGTCTTGACCTGCTCCTCGGTGGCATAGCCCATCACGCGCTCGACGCCGGCCCGGTTGTACCAGCTGCGGTCAAAGAGAATCACTTCACCCGCGGCCGGCAGATGCGGCATGTAGCGCTGGAAGTACATCTGCGATTTTTCGCGCTCTGTGGGCGAAGCCAGGGCCACCACGCGAAAGACGCGCGGGCTGGTGCGCTCGGTGAGGCGCTTGATGATGCCCCCCTTGCCGGCGGCGTCGCGCCCCTCGAACAGCACGCAGACCTTGGCCCCGCTGACCTTGACCCACTCCTGCATCTTGACGAGCTCGACCTGGAGCTTTTCCAGCTCTTTCTCGAATTCCTTGCGGCTCAGCTTGGGCCGGGGTTCGACAGCGGCCTCGCTGCCGTGGGCCGCGTCTGCTTGCGCACTTGTGCTGCTTTCTCCGGCTTTGTCGGAAGCCTGGGACTGCTTGGTCTCGAGTTTCTGCTCTTTCTGGCCCTTGCCCTTGCCCTTGCCCTTGCCCTTCCCCTTGTTCTGGTCCTTCTTCTTGTCCTTGTCCTTCTTCTTGTCCTTTGCCATTCTGCCTCCCATTGCGGCTGTACGCCGTCATCCCCCGAGCTCCAGATAACCCACCGGCCCACCGGAAGCCTCGCTGCTGCGCGCCGGCCGGCGGATGAGGTTGCGACCTGATAGAGCTGCGCTCTCGAGTGAGATGGAGACCTGAGACACCGCGGCCTCAGGTCTCTCTTCGCCTTGCCCTATTTCTTTGTCTTCTTGTCCTTTTTCTTTTTCTTCTTGTCCTTTGCCATGGTGCCCTCCTTTCGCTAGGTTTTTGTGCCGTGGTTTCCACACGGCGCCCGTACGTCTGCCGGAAACCGTCGGAGCCGGGGATCTTCTGGCGTGTGTCGTGCTACCCTACAGCCGACAACACCGCCCCCAGCAGAAACCCCAGCACGGTGAATAGGCCAACCGTCATGCCACCATGCTCGAACGCTTCCGGCATCATGGCGTCGGCCAGCATGGTCAGCATGGCGCCGGCAGCAAAGGCCTGGGCATAGAGCCCCTGCAGCCCGGGCAGCCAGCCGACCAGGGCGTAGCCCAGCGCCGCGCACGCCGCAGAGATGAGCACGAGCATCATCCACAGCCAGAAGATCTTGCTGCGGGAGCGGCCCGCTGCGGCCAGGTTGACCGATCCTGCCATGCCCTCGGGCAGGTTAGAGACGAACACCGCGGCCAGGAAGGCGACGTTGATCGCACCGCCCAGCGCCAGGCTCATGCCGAGGATGATCGACTCGGGCACGTTGTCGAGGAGCGTGCCGACGAAAATGGCCGCGCCTGACCCTCCCGGCTGGTCCCCGGCGATGTCCTTGCGGTCCTCGCCGCCGCGGCGATCGATGAACCAATCGCCCACAAAAAAGACGACCGCGCCCAGCAGGAAGGCCACCCCCATGCCCGTGCTTCCCAACACCGACTCGGGCACCAGCTCATAGGCGATGGCGCTGATGAGTGCTCCGGCACCGATGCCCATGACAATGCCGATGGTGCGGCTAGAAAGCCCGCGCCCGGCAAGGGCAAAGCCGACCAACAGCGCCGCGGCGGCTGCGCCGCCCCACAGGAAGGCAGCAAGCATCGGCCTATTGTCCGGCCGTCAGCACAAACTCGACGATCCTGTCCTTGGCGGCTTCCAGCATGAGAGAGATGCGGTACAACGTCGCCTTGGCCGCCGGATCGGTGGCTTCTTCCGACGCTTCTTCCACAGTCTGGAGCGTCTGATTGAACTGGTCAATGGACGCATCCAGCTGTTCGATGGCCGCATCGCCCGCCGCTTCAGACGCATCTTTCAACCGGTTGCCGATCTCTTCGATGTCCTGCTTGACCAGGTCGGCTTTGGCCTCCTGCGAGGGCAGGTCACCCGCGAGCTCCAGCGCGCGGTCCACCGCCGCCGTGGCGGCCGCCACGGTGGCGTCGATCCGTTCCTGGGACGTGTCCACCCGGGCATGGACCGCTCGTCGGGCGGTCCAGTACGCCTGTCGCTCCGATCTCCCGACGAAGAACCAGGCCAGGATGACCACACCCACTACGATGCCAATAATCCACGGCCATATCTTCTTCATGGGTTCTCCTCCTAGATGCCATCACGCTGAATGGGGCAGGTCATACAGTGCCCGCCGCCGCGCCCCTTGCCCAGCTCGAATCCGGCGATGGCAATGACCTCGACGCCGGCCTGGCGCATCTTGGCGATGGTGAAGGTGTTGCGCTCGTATGACACGACCACGCCGGGCTCCAGCGCCACGGTGTTGTTGGCGTCGTCCCACTGCTCGCGCTCCGCCTGGTACTTGTCGCCGCCGGTTTCCACGACGGTCAGCTTTTTCACCCCGAGCGAGTCGGCTACTGCGGCGAGAAAGTCCTTCTCGACGGTGACGTGGAAATCGCGTTCCTTTTTGCCCGGTCGCAGGCTGATGGCCCGGATGTTGGGTACGACCTTGGGGAACGCGGTTACGATGTCGCGATCGAGGAAGGTAAAGACCGTGTCCAGGTGCATGTGGGCGCGGTCCTTGGTCATCACCGCCGCGATCACCCGCTCGGCGGCGCCTTTGGCGAACAGGTTCTTGGCGACCTGCTCGATCATGCGCGCCTGGGTACGCTCGCTCATGCCGATGAGCACCGTGCCGTTGCCGATGGGCATCACATCGCCACCTTCGAGCGACGCCTGGCCAAAGTCCTGGGCTTGGAAGCGGCCGTCATCGCCCAGCTCCGGGTACCAGAACTCGAAGCCGGCGTCCTGGAACATGGGGTGGTAGCGGTAGATGGCGAGCATGTTGATCGCTTCCTTGCGGCGTGCCGGCCAGAACATGGGGTTGACCGTGACCCCGTTATAGATCCAGCACGAAGGGTCGCGTTGAAAGAGAGTGTTGGGCACCGGCGGCACAATAAAATAGTCCGCGGTATCCAGCGCAGCCACTCCCAGGGAGACCTGCCTGTATTTGGCCACATCGAGGCCGAAGGAATGCAGCTCACCGACCGTCATCCCGCCGACCAGGTGCCTGGCGAGCACGTCCGGCTTCAGGTTGGCCATGACCTCTCGGACCTCGTCCACGATCGACCAACCGACCGTATACTCTGAGGCAACCAGACTGATGATCTTTGTGCGGGCCTCCTCAGACGCAGCGAGGGCTTCGGCCAGCAGGTCCAGGTGGTAGTACACCTCGATCCCACGGTCGCGCATCGCCTTGACGAACTGATCGTGCTCCCACTGGGCGCGTTCCACCCAGAGCACATCGTCGAACAGCAGGTCATCGTGATTCGAGGGCGTCAGCCGCTTGAGCTCAAGGCCTGGACGGTGCACGATCACCTTACGCAGCTTTCCAACTTCCGAATGGACACCAAACATTTTGTTACCCTCCCTTATCCGTACGTTAACAAGTGATCTACGGCCGGGCGATCACACAGGGTTGCCCCTGCTGAGCGACCCGGCGTTGTTTGCCAGGCGCGACCATCATTGCTTGAACTGGTCGCTCACACTCGGCAGCATAACATAGATCAGGATCAGCGCGTTGATTATGAAACTCACGCTGACATCGGACCATTCCGAGGCACCCAGCATCAGGGTAAAGTCCAGGATCAGGTTGAAGACGGTGATGACTGCCAGGAACAGCCAGGCCTGGCGATCCATGCTCCACAGCATCTTGATCAGCCAGATGTAAACCCACACCATCAGGCCCCACATGAGGGCATTGAAGAAACTGAAGGCGCGGAAGGAAAAGTCGCCGATAAAGAACGGCAGGATGGCCAGCGATTGCAGGGTATGGATCGCGGCGATCACAGCCAGAACTCCGGCCAGGACGGCCAGGACGGTGACCCCGAACGGGCGCTTGGTAGTTGTTGTGGTCATTTTGTCCTCCTGTTTTTGTACATTTCTGGGTGGTGGAACACCGTCGTGCTTCTCAACAGCTTCTGACTCTGCGCTCAACCCTAGGCGGCGACCACATTCGTGCCGCCTTCGCCGGCCACGATGGCGCCGATGTCGGCCAGCGAGCCGATGGCGGCGCGCTTGCCGGTCCTTTCGACGAATTGGATGGCAGCCGCCACTTTGGGTCCCATGGATCCGGCCGGGAAGCTGTAGGACCGCAGCTCCTCAGCCGTGACCCGGCCTAGCATGCGCTGCTCCGGCTTGCCCCAGTCCAGGTACACGCCGTCTACGTCGGTGGCGATGACGAACAGGTCGGCCTCCACCTCGCGCGCCAGAAGCTCGCTGGCGAGGTCCTTGTCGATGACGGCTTCGATCCCGCTCAGCCAGCGTTCCTGGTCGGGTTCGTACATGGTGGGGATTCCCCCACCCCCGGCGCAGATCACGATGGTACCTTTCTCCAGGAGCCATTTCACCGGCCGGAGCTCGAAAATGCGCTTGGGCAGCGGTGAGGGAACCACTCTGCGCCACTTGGCGCCATCCTGCCTAAAGACCCACCCTTTCTCGGCTTTCAGCCGGTCTGCCTCATCTTGCTCATACACGGGGCCGACAAACTTGGTCGGATTCTGGAAGGCAGGGTCGCTGGGGTCAACCTCGACCATGGTCAGAATGGTGGCGAATGGCACCTCAAAGGGCAGCAGGTTGCCCAGCTCCTGCTCGATCATGTAGCCGATCATGCCCTCAGTTTGTGCCCCAAGCACATCGAGAGGGTACGCCTCAACCTCCTTGTACGCCGAAGACTGAAGCGCTAGCAGGCCCACCTGGGGACCGTTGCCGTGCGCCAGAACAAGCTGGTGCTCTTGGGCGACCGGCGCCAAAGCCCGCGCGGCCACCTGAATGTTGGCTCGCTGCACATCATGCGTCATGGGCTCGCCACGCTTGAGCAGGGCGTTCCCACCCAAAGCTACTACGATTCTCATACGACACCTCCTTTTTCTATGCTCACAGGATCATCTCTTTGGTGCCCCAGGCCTGCATTAGCTGGCCGTAAAACTTGGCCATCTTTCCCATTCCCTGGATCGGGACGCGCTCGTCGATGCCATGTTCGAGGCCCATGAAGCTCTGATCCATCACCAGGGACGTGAAGCGGTAGATGTGATCGCAGACCGGGACAAAGTGCTGGCAGTCCGTGCCGCCTAGCATCACAAAGGGGGCAACGGGCGGGTTGTCAAACACCTGGCCGATGACCTTCTTGAGGCCCATATACGCCGGGCCCTTGCGCGGAGAGATGGGCAGCGCCTCGTTGTACTTGCCTTCGACAGGCTTGATCTTGACCCGCTCGTCCTTGATCACCTTTTTTGCGTGCCACAGCACCTCGGCGATGGAATCGCCGGGGAGCAGGCGGAAGTTGACGAACGCCGTCGCCTCGGCCGGGATGGTGTTGTCCTCCACACCGCCGTTCACAATCGTCAGGGCGGTGGTGGTGCGCATGCTGGCATTCATCTCGGGGAGGGGTACCAGCCAGCGTTTGAGCAGGGGACCGAACAGCCAGATATTGGCAAAGGCAACTTGCAGGTAGATCGGCGCTGCCTTGCCTATCCCGCCGTACATCAGGCGCAGCCGGCGCAGGTGCGTCGGCATGGGATGAGCCTCCAGGCGGGCGAGGGCACGCGCCAGGATGCCGATGGCCGTCTGGGGAGGTGGTGTGGAAGAGTGCCCCGGCCGGCTGTTGACGGTAAACTCGACCGTCAGGTAGCCCTTTTCGCTCACGCCCACCAGCCCGATCACGCCGCGCACCCCGGCCGCCAGGCCGGCCATCATCCCGCCGCCTTCGTCCACGATCCCGGCCAGGCGGATGCCGCGTTCCTTGAGCAGCTGCCCCATGACCTTGCAGCCGTTCACGCCGCCGGTCTCTTCATCGTGCCCCAGGCCGAACAGGATGGTGCGCTCGGGACGGTAGCCCCGCTCCAGCAGCGCCTCGGCCGCCTCCATGATTCCGATCAGCTGGTTCTTGATATCCAGCGTGCCCCGCCCCCAGATGAAGCCGTCGACGATCTTGCCCTCAAAAGGCGGGTGGGTCCACTCGGTTGGGTCGGCAGAAACGACATCCTGGTGAGCCATGAGCATGATCGGCTCCAGGTCGCCCCGCGTTCCCTGCCAGGTGTAGAGCAGGCTGAAGCCGTTCACCACTTCGCGTCTCAGCTTCTCGTGCACCAGGGGGTAGGTCGCTTCCAGCATCTGGTGCAGTTGCCGGAACGCCTCCGGGTCTGGAGTGCCTTTGTCATCGAGAGGTACCGTCTGGCAGCGTACTGCCGCCGCCAGGTGCTCTGCCACCTGTTGTTCGTCGACGGGGATGCCCTCGATCGCTTCCACGGAGCCTTGCGACCGCTGGAACAGGATGGTCCGCACCACCACGAATCCTGTGGTGAGTGCCAGGATGGCCACGATGATGTACAGCACGGTGGCTAACATGCGCCTATATCCCCCTCGCGTAAAGCTGACGGGCCGGTGCAGGCACCGGCACAAACTTGGGTGTTCTCCACGACTCCCACCGAGCTGCCCCAAGCGATCAGGCCTTGAGAACAGCCTGTCAACCGTCCTGGGTCACACCTCGACATGCATCAAGCTGATTTTTCCCGTTTTGGCTGTGCTTTCCGGCTGTCCTGTGTTCTGCGTCATCGTGCTGCCTCCTCCCCGATCCTTTAGGGTCGCCGACCACTGGACACTGTAGACCTCCGAGGTCTCCCAGACCTCGGAGGTCTTTGGATTCTAGACCACCTGCGCCTCGAAGACATGATACCCCCATGGGGGCAGGTCGAGAAAGAGCCCCTGAGCCACGAGGTCCGCGCCGTCGCGGTCATACATCGCCCCTCCCAGCTGATCGTGAAGTCGCCACGTTTGACCGGCGAGGTCGCCCCAGGGGAGCGTAACATAACATTGACTCTGATGAGGGGCATAGTTGACCGCGACGAGGCGACGGCGGTCTCCCGGTCCCGTCCACGCGAACGCAATGAACGCGTCGTTGCTGCCGTTCCCTTCCCAGGCGGGACGGGCGTCGAGGAGCTGCCAACGT
>JBFYTF010000148.1:0-3519 GCA_041300865.1 Anaerolineae bacterium | reverse complement strand
TGTCGATACCCAGATCTTCCTGTCCGGCGTGCTCCAACATGGCCGCGAGCAGCTTGTTTCGGCCCGCAGCGGCCTGGCTGGAGGGCTGGTCTCGATTGATCAGCTCATTGCGCATCAAGGGTGCGTGCCAATAGATGTCATCGAGGGCGCGGGACAGGGCGCGCTGGAGGTCGCCCTTGTCGCCAATGGAAAGTTTCTGCCCCCGCCAGTACCAGTTACCCCGGCCCGGGTATTCGAAGACCTGGGATAGCTCCTGGTCCAAACGCCGCTCGGCCATTGCGTGTTGCTCGCGTAACTCGTGTTGGGCGACCGGATCGCCTTGCAGTCCCTGGGCGTGAGAGCGAACAGCCTCAAAGGCCATGGCATCGATGAGGGCGTCTCGCAGTGGACCGGCGTTGGTGCAGACGACGGCAAGGTCGCGATCTGACAGACCGCGCAGGACCCGGGGGAAATCCTCTTGGTCCTCGTCGGAGTCCACGAAAACCAACAGCAGGCGAGGGATCGGCGGATCGGTGTCCAGGGTCAGGCAGCGGTCCGGAACGGTGTAAATCGGCTGGAAGTAGCGCAGGGTGCCGGTGCGGATGCTGTGTCGGCGTGCCACGAGGGGGCGAGGCGGTGGGCGCTGGGTCAGGGTCGTGATCAGGTCGATCTGACTCAGCTCGGCACGGGCCCGGGCCAGTTCGCCCTCAAGGTCGAAATCGCTGCCGGCCCAGACGCGGTATTCGTTGCTAAAGCGGCGGAACTGAATGATGGAGCGGGCCATTAGGTCGTCGATCAGGGCCTGTGGCTGATCGCCGGCACCCGCCTCAAAGTAGAGCCCGATCAGTGCCGGCGATGCCTTGAGGTTGCCTTGGGCGCCGATAATGTTGAGCAGGCCGATCACCTTGAGCAGCGCGATCTGGGCGGGCGGGGCGTCGCCGAGACGTTCGACCGCGGTGACGACCTCGTTCCAGCGTCTATGGGTGTGGTGGGATGTGGATGCGGCGGGCTGATTGTGTATGAAGTAGTCGTAGACCTCGGCGGGAGACACGGTTTCGCCTACACGATCGAGTCGTGCGAGGGTCTCCCGGAATCCGTGGGGTTCCTGGCTCCCCAGGTAGCTGAACAGGGTGCGCTCGTTCTGCGCCACCCGCTGGCACAGCGGTGGAAGCAGCAGGGCGGCGAGGGGGTGGAGTGGATAGCAGGCGGCGAGTAGGTCAGTGGCCTCAATCAGACCCAGGTTCGTGGGCAGCGCGCCCTCTGCCAGCAAGGTGGTCGCGGCCCTTTGTGCACCTTGCCGGACCAGGGCCTGCTCGTCCAGATTGAGGCGCTGGCGGCAGGCGGCAGCCACAATGCGCAAGACTTGTTCAGCGGCGTCCAGGAACGGGATGTTCTCGAAGCGGCCTTGGACCTTGGTCCATTCGTTGCGCAGAGTCTCGCCGAGCCGAAGGGCATATTGCTCAAAGGACTGGTGCAACAGCACGAGGAGGTTGAGGGGCGCCGAGTGGTGACGAACAGCGTGCTCGGCCAGGGATTGCAGAAGATAGATGTCGTTCCCCCCGTGGCGCGCCTCATACTCCAAGAACTTACCAAGCTCGTCAATCACCAGCAGCAGACCGTTTCCACCGGCGGCAGCCACGGCGTCCTGCAACTGGCCGATGAACGGCCCGATGTCGCTGGAGGGGATCTGGCTGCGGAACGCCAAGGATTCCAGCGTGCCAAGAATCGCGGGGCGACGGCCTCGCCGGTCCCGCCAGAATTCCCGAGCGCCACGCCAGAGGGCGGCTGCGAGTCGGGCAGACAGGGGTTCAGGGCTCCCAGTCAGCAGAACACAGCAGTGTCCTGCGGTGCCGGTCCCCAAGGCGACGCTTTGCTCCGCAAGCGGACGATCGAACCGGGCCAGTACCCGGCGCGCGGCCGCGCCGGTGTCGTAGGCCTCGTCGCCAAGTAGATGCGAGAGGAAGACGGCAAACGATGACTTGCCGGAACCGTAAGGTCCCACCAAGGACCAGGCACGAGGGGCGTCGGCGGCATCGAACCCGGCGAGGATGCGGCGCAGAGTGTCCAAGCTCCGCGCGGTTGGAATGTAGGCCTCGACACTGGGCAGGGAGTCGATATCCCGCTCCAGATTGGCGGAACGTGTGTAGCAGGTGTTGATCGCAATCCGATCAAGCAGACTCATGTCGTGAAGACCACGCGACCGGTGGCATAGTGGGGGCGCAAATAATCCATGGCGTCTAGGCCGTCGCGCAGGCGGTAGATTTGGTGGACGCCAGCCTGCTCACGCAGCGCGTAACGTCCGGGGAATCTACGGATGACACGTTCCAGCTTGGTGAGTAGGGCGTTTTCGGTCAGGCGGAAGACCGCACCGATAGCCGGAAAACCTGGGCGCCCATACATCAGCTCGCTGATCGGTAAGGTGGCCAGGCCGACCTGATCGAAGAGGTTGGCGACGGCGTATCCGAACACGGCATCCGGTGGGCCATCGCGATCTTCAGCGGCCGAGCGGTGTCGATGTCCATCGGGTATGGTCCGCACCAGGCCGAGAAGGGACAGCGGGGAGTCGAGAGCATCCTCCAGTGGGAGGCGGCTGCGGGGTGCGGAGGGTACGTACATGCGCAACAGGATGCGGATGTCGTTGCCCATGGTCTTGGGTGGGACTTTAAGCCCCAGTCGGTCCTGGGCGAACCCGTGCAGGGCACTGGTGGCCTCGGCCAAGGAGAATTCTGGCTGGTGAAAGTGGTTAAAGAACCAGCGCCAGACAGTCGCCTGCTCGCCGTTGGTGGCAAGCAGCCAGTGAACCAGCCAGAGGGTGGCATCGTCTTCGAGGAAGGGGTCGAGCCCATCCTCGGCGAAGACCGCGGTGCCAATTGCCGTAGGCTGCATCCCCCCAAGCCCTCGCTCGGCGAGGCGAATGGCCTGGAGCCAGTACTGGATCGAAGCCACCATGTTCTTCCCGACGCCGAGGGTGACTGTGGCTTGGTCGGAGTCAAAGATGCGGGGATCAGCGGTCAGGGCGTGGAAGCCTTTGGTTAGCCAGGCGTACCGTAAGGGGAAGGTCTGGTGGCGGCCGAAGGACGCCTTGTCGAAGCAATATTCCAGGGATTTCTTGCTGGGGTTGACGGAGACCATGTTCTTGGGATAATCCCCTAAAAATCGATGAAGTTATAGCGGATCGGACATGCCCGCAGTTGACTCGAATTCCACCTTTTAGTGGACCTCTCCGAAGCTGCACAGTAGGGCTTTGGCTGAAACGACATGCGCTATCTCCTGATTCTACCTGTGCGAGTATAGCCCATGAGCTATTCACCCGGAAAACAGGTCGCCTCGCGACTTTACCTGCTCCTCGGCGCGCTGAACAGGGCGGAGGAAGTGATTCAGGCGCGGGTAGCGGCGGCTGAAGCCCTCGCTGGGCTGACCCGCGGCGAGGGCTACAACCTGGTCCGCCTGGACCTGGATGGCCCGGGTGTTGCGTTGCTCCACTACCCGGACCTCTTGGATGATCCCTTCCCGGCTCTGGCGGCGAGCGCTCTGGTGGAC
>JBFYTF010000146.1:0-42458 GCA_041300865.1 Anaerolineae bacterium | reverse complement strand
GTGCCGCCTCCGCCGCCCCCAATCCAGCGGGCGGGAGCCGTGCCGGCCGCCCGAGGCGGCCGCTCACCGCTGCCCTGGATCCTGGCCGCCATCGCCGCCGTCCTGGTGCTGATCATCGGCGGGCTGGTCTTGCTGTTGAGCGGCGGAGACGACGGCCCGGCGAGCCAGCCCACCGCGACCCAGTCTTTGGCGCAGAACAGCCCCACGACGGGGGAGTTGGAGGCGACAGCCGTGAATACGACGGCGATCTTTGTGCCGGAGACCACGACATCTGAGCCACCAACAGCCGCGTCGGCTCTCCCGACTGACAGCCCCGTGCCGCCGAGCGATACGCCGGTGGCCGCGTCCGACACGCCGACGCCGACAGCCAGCCCGCGCCCACCAACCGACACGCCTACGCCGACGAGCAGCGCGACACCTGCCTGCTCCATTGCCGTCGACCCGGAGCTGGCCGGCGCCTGGGATCGAAGTTTGTTGGGTTGTCCGACCGCTGGGGCGAGCGTCACGTGGGCCGCCTGGGAGACGTTTGAGAGGGGCGCCATGTTCTGGCGCCTGGACACGGACACGGTTCGCGTTCTCTACTATGGCGGTGGCAGCAACGCATCGGCCGGGGATTGGACCGAGATCACGGAACCCTGGGACCAAAGCAACCCGGAAGGGATTGGCCTCGTGCCGCCAGCGGGCCTGTACGAGCCGGTGCGAGGCTTTGGCTGGGTGTGGCGTGAGTTCGTCGACGGACCGACGGGCCCGCTGGGCTGGGCGCGCGAGGAGGAAAAGGGGTTCTGTGCCAAGGTGCAGCCGCTTGAGAATGGGCTTCTTATGCACAGCAATCGGGTCGAGTACTGTGAGGATGAGCTCTATAACTGGGCAACGAATCCAACCTTCGCCCCGCTGTTCTATGCCTTCTACGAGGATGGCTCATGGCGGAAGTACTGAGAACCGCCCGGGGCCGGCCGTAGAGAGGAACTGAGAAATGCAGGACTTGGTAGGCCGAGTGCTCGGCAGTTACCAGATCGTCGAGGAGCTCGGGCGTGGTGGGATGGGCATCGTCTATCGCGCCTACCAGCCCTCCCTGAACCGCCACGTCGCCGTCAAGATCCTCCCCCCACAACTCGCCTTTGACCAGCAGCTCGTCGACCGCTTCCTGCGCGAGGCCCGCGCCGCCGCCGGCCTGCGCCACCCCAACATTGTCGTCGTCTATGACGTGGGTCAGGAGCAGGGCATCCACTTTATTGCCATGGAGTACCTGGAGGGCCGCAACCTCGCCCAAGTCATCGAGGAGGAGGGCCCGCTCCACCCCAAGCGTGCTGCCCAGATCGTCGAACAGGTCGCTTCCGCCCTCGACTATGCACACCAGCGTGGCTTTGTCCACCGAGACGTCAAGCCGGCGAACATCTTTGTGCAGCGAAGCCGTGACCCCGTGGGGCCGGGTGACCGCGTCACCCTCACCGACTTTGGCATTGCCAAGGCCGCTGCCGAGACGCGACAGTTGACCCACACCGGCACCGTCGTGGGTACGCCCGAATACATGGCGCCGGAACAGGCCGTCGGCGGCGAGGTGGACGAACGTACGGACCTGTACGCCCTGGGGGTCGTCCTGTACCAGATGCTCACCGGCCGCGTGCCCTACCAGGGTCACACGCCCCATGCGGTCCTGCACAACGTCATCTACGAGACGCCGCCCCCACCCCGTCAGTCAAACCCCAACCTCTCTACGGCCATGGAAGGCGTCATCCTCAAGGCCATCGCCAAGCAGCCCGAACAGCGTTTCCAGCGTGGCGCCGACCTGGTACGGGCCCTACACCGCGCGGTCGAAGGCGGGGCCAGGGACGTGCCTGTGGTGGCAGCGCCCCGCCGGCCGGTGCCCCCTTCCCCACCTCGCCCCAAGAGGCGCCCCGCACTGCCCTGGCTGCTCGGTGCGGTGGCGGCCCTCCTTGTCATCGGCATGGCGGCGCTGCTCGTCGTGGCGCTCACCGACAACGGCCCACCAGATCTGCCCCCGGCGACGCAGGTGGCCGACGAGAACAGGCCCGAGCCCACCCTGACGCCGTCCCCGCAAACGCCGCCCCCGCCGACGCCGTCCCCGCCCACATCCATCCCCACCGCGGCGCCCACTGCCGACCTGCGGCAGCGCCAGGAAGAACTCCTGGCACGCCTGAACTGGCGCCGTGAAAACGGAGAGCCGATCATCGTTCAGCGGGCGGCGGCTCCGCCCCAGATCGACGGCAACCTTGATGAGTGGGCCGGCCCGGAGTATAGCGTGGCGCACGTGGTTTTCCAGCCAGAGAACTGGCAGGGCGAGTCCGATCATAGCGTCAGGCTGAGGCTATTGTGGGATGAGGATGTGCTTTACCTCGGCCTCGCCGTGCAGGACGATCAGCATGTGCAGCTCGGCAGCGGCAGCACCCTCTTCAACGGTGATGACGTGGAGATCCAGGTAGATGTCGACCTCGAGGGCGATTGGGCCGGGGAAGGGTTATCCGCAGACGACAGCCAAATGGGCTTTGCCATCAAGGACCTCGCCACGGGGCAGCACGAAGCCTACGTTTGGCTGCCGCCCGAGCGCGAACAGCCCTTGAGCCTGGAGCTGGCGGTACGACAAACGCCGGCCGGGTACACGGTCGAAACCGCGATCCCCTGGCCGGCGCTCAATCTTGCACCTCACCCCGAGACGGCCTATGGCTTTTGTCTCAGCCTGGCCGACACTGACACCCCCGGACTCGTCAACCAGGAGTCGATGATCTCGACCTGCCCCCGCCGGGAATGGGCTGATCCGACAACGTGGGGCACGCTCATCCTGGTCGACTGGTAAACCGGGCCTCTCGCTCCCGGCTTGTACGCTACAACCGGATCAGGCTATCTTTTTCCTCACCGTTCCGGACAAAGGTGAGCGACACCTCGCGTCCCTTGGGCATCTCGGAGGCAAGCTTGTGAAGGTCGTCGGCAACGACCACCTGCTGGCCGCCGAGGGCCGTCACGACGTCGCCCTGGCGCAGTCCGGCACGCTCGGCCGGCGATCCGCTTCGCACCCGGCCGACATAGGCGCCCGAGGTGGGAATGCCTGGATGCTTCCTCGCCTGACGAGCCGCGTCGGCAACGGATGCGCCCAGCCTAGGCTGGGAATTCTTCAGGATCTGCATGAGGCGCGGCTGGTCGAACCCGACCACCACCTGCCCATCCAGGGAAATCACGGGCACGCCCTGCTGCCCCGAGAGCCGCACCATTTCAATGGCCGCGTTGCGATCGGCCGCGACGTTCTTTTCGACAAATGGCACCCCCTGTCGCTTGAGAAACTCTTTAGCCTGGCGGCAGTAGCCGCAGGTGGGCGTCGTATAAACTGTTACCTTCATCTCTTCCCCTAAGGCGCCGCACCGCCCGGTCGCTAGTGAGCGTGCGTGTGCTCTTGGTCGTGGTCGTGCTCGTGCACGTGCTCCTCGGTCGCCGGGACCTTGCCCACTGCTTCGAGCATCTTGGCCAGCATCATCGGTTCAGGAACCGCTCCCTCCTGGAAAAAGCTCTCGTTGATGACCGTGCGCGGCACGCCGTACACGTTGTACTTGTTCGCAAGGTGCGGGAACTCGATGGCTTCCACCATATCCGCGGTCACCAGCTCACTCTCCATGGCGAACTGGTGGGCCAGGCGCACAGCCTGCGGGCAGTAAGGGCATGTCGGCGTGACGAACACCTGGAAGTGCACCGGTTCGGTCAGCTCGGCCAGTGCCTGCTTGCTCTTGGGCTTCAGGCCCGAATCGCCCTTGGAGACATCGATGATATCCTCGATAATGCTGCTGAACTCGTAGCCCGAGGGGATGCCATAGAAGCGGATCCCATAGTCCTTGTCGGTCCCATTTTCGGAACGCAGAATCGCTATGGCCGGGATTTTGTCGATCCCGTAGAGCTCGGCCATTGCCTTATCCGACACAAAATTATAGATCTCGGCCGTTATTTTATCCGAAAGCGCCGCGACCTCCTCTACGATCTGGCGCGTCTCGGTGCAGAACTGGCATTCGACAGTTTGGGTAAACATCAAGATCTTGACCGGGCTTACCAGCTCGGTTTCAAACTCATGACGCAGATGCTCCGCATCCTTCGCAGAAATAAGTGCCATTTGGGTTCCTCCAGAGTCGTTGTTTTATTTAAGGGCCTCAACGCGCACCCTTTATCCAATTAGATGCAAATCCGGGCCAAAGGTTTCATCCCCGGCCCGGAATTTTGGCGCACTTGCCCTCGCGGCAGCGTCTATTCAAGCTTTAGTACGCGGTACAGACGGGCCTTGACGTCGTCGGGAACTGCGCGATGGGGCTGGGTCCTGTAAAGAACGATGGTCCGGCGCAGTGTATCGACCAGCACCCGGCAGTCGGGACATTGGGCCAGGTGCGCCTCCAGCTCCGCGCACAGAGCCGCCTCGAGTTCTCCGTCCACGTAATCAGACAGCTCGCCGAGCAGCTCTCGGCAATCGTGTCGTCTGCTCTCACTACTCACCGCTTCCCCCTCAACTCCCACGTTCGGCACAGTCACGCTGTGGCCCGAACGTCGCGGGCACCCTCTTCAAAATAGTCCGACAGGCGGTCTCGAAGCCAGAGCCGGGCACGGCGGAGCCGGGTCTTGACCGTCGGTACAGGGATGCCCAAAACCTCAGCCGTCTCGCTGCCCGACAGGCCTTCAATGTCGCGCAGGATAAACGTCGAGCGCAGGGTCTCGGGCAGTTCGGCAATCGCCTGGTCCATGACCTCTCTAGCCTCGGCGGTGAGCAATTGATCGTCGGGCACCGAGGACCAGTCGACCAGGTGTCGCGGCACGTGCGGCCCGTCGCCATCCTGGTCGACGCCAGATGGGCCGACGTCAAGCGAGAAGGAGGTCATCTGGCTGCGCTTTCTCAGGCGCATGAGGCTGGCATTATAAGCAATGCGGTACAGCCAGGTCGAGAGCTTGGACCGGCCCTCGAAACCCTCGATGGCCTCAAAGGCACTCAGAAACGTCTCTTGAAGGACATCCTCTGCCTCCTGCTCGTCGCCCAGGAGCTTGAAAGCAACATTATATACGTTCGCCGAATGGAGTTCCAAGAGACGGCGATAGGCTTCCGCCTCGCCGGCCCTCAGCCCGCGCAGCAGCTCTGTTTCGCCCGCAAAGGCGTCGTCGACCACCCTAACACTCCTTTGGATGCACAAGGACGCGAAAAGTTTCGCCTGCAACCAGGTCCGCCAGCGCAGTGTAACAAAAAGAGGGAGACTTGTCAATCTCCCTCCGTTGTTGCCGGGTACCGGTCCGCCGGCCTTAGCTCGCCTTGCTAGGCAGGGCGGGCCGCCATAGCCTCTTCAATCATAGGTAGAATGTGATAGTAGTGGGCCGAGCCAACCAGGCGGATCTCGCCGTTCACTGCAACCACAGGATAGCCCAAATCTCGTTCGTCGACAAGCCCCATTAGCTCGGCGAACCGCTCCTGGTTTTGCGGATCGGAGAGGTCGACGTAGCTAACCTCCACGGCATCGCCATACCTCAGCTTCAGGTACATCTCGGTCACACGCGTGGTCTCCGCCGAAGACCGCGGTCCCCCTCAGCCACCCGAGTTGCAGCTCTCCCGCAGCCGATGCCCATACACCTGCACGTAGACACCCTTTGCTTCACTGACGTCCATTGTCCCTCCTCTGCTGGCTCCTAGTTCCACTGTCGCTTTCGAACCATGGCACAGTCATCATATACCAAGTGCATGCCGTGTGTCTCACAGAATCTGATGGCCTCGTCCGATTCCGCACCGGGCTGCATCCAGATCCGCATCAGCCCCAGCTCGTGGGCCTCGCGCACTATTTGCTCGGTGATGGCTGGCGGTACAACCAGGTTCACCACTTCGGGCAGTTCCGGGAGGTCGGCCAATGTGGCGTAGGCAGGCTCGCCCTCCACTTCCTCGACGTGAGGATTCACGGGATAGACTTTGTAGCCCGCATGTCGCAGCGACCGAAAGACCCGGTTGCCGTACTTGTTGCGGTCCCGGCTGGCGCCGACCACCGCCCACAGCCTCCGGTTCACAAAATCGATGATGAGATCTTCTTGGTCCCTGGTCTCCATGTACTCCCCGCTCCTCCAAATACCCCCCTGGGGTAACCGTCGACATTGTAACATAGCCCACATCCGCTGTCAAGTTGCGAGTGGCACTTGACAAAAGCCCTTTCTTCGTCGTATACTTGGGCCAGGTCGGCGGTGGGGCCGAGCTTGCGCTTTCTATCTTTTTCCCGGGGAGGCTGGCATCGGCCGGTGCATCGAGCACCGGCTTTTGTGGTCCCCACAAGCCATCGCAGGAGGAAACCTAATGACGGCCTTGATCGGTGTTCGGCGCGAGGACAAGAGCGACTGGGAGCGTCGGGTGCCTATCACCCCTCAAGACGCCGCCGAGCTGCAAGGGCAGGGATTGGAGGTCATCGTCCAGTCCTCTCCTATCCGCGCGTTCACGGACCAGGAGTTTCGGGCAGCAGGCGTGTCGGTGGAGGATGATCTCACCCCTTGTTCCCTCGTTTTCGGCATCAAGGAAATGCCGTCTGACTTCTTTGAGCCTGAGAAGGCGTACGTCTTTTTCGCCCACGTCATCAAAGGACAGCCATACAACATGGCCATGCTGCAGCGAATTCTCGACCGGGGCTGCACGCTGATCGATTACGAGCGGGTCGTCGACGATCAGAACCGCCGCCTCATCTTTTTCGGCTGGCACGCCGGCGTGGCGGGCATGATCGACACGCTGTGGGCGCTGGGCCAACGGCTGGCCTGGGAAGGCGTGCCGACTCCCCTGTCAACTCTGCGCCAGACGCATCGCTACCACGATTTGGCCGAAGCCCGGGAGGCATTGGCCGAGGTCCGCGCCCGGATCGAAAAAGAAGGCCTCCCCAAAGAGCTGACGCCCCTCATTGTGGGCGTGGCAGGCTATGGGAACGTCTCCCGCGGCGCGCAGGAAATCCTGGATCTGCTGCCGGTGATCGAGATAGAGCCCGAGGAGGTGCCGTTGCTCGCCACCGCCGGCAATGTGTCCCGGCACCATCTCTACAAGGCTGTCTTCAAGGAGTGGCACATGGTTGAGCCGGCGCAGCCGGGTGCGACTTTTGAGCTGCGGGATTACTACCAGCGCCCGGAGAAGTACAGGGGCAGCTTTGAGCGGTACGTGCCGCACCTCACCGTTCTGGCCAACGCCATCTTCTGGGCTGCGCGCTATCCGCGACTGGTCACCAAGGACTATTTACGGGAACTCTTTGCCGGGCCATCCCGGCCGCGGCTGCGGGTGATTGGCGACATCAGCTGCGATGTTGAGGGCGCCATCCAGGCTACGGTCAAGTCCACCGAGCCGGGCGATCCGGTGTACGTTTACGAGCCCGCGACGGGTAACGTGACCGACGGCTGCGAGGGGGAAGGCGTGGTTATCATGGCCGTCGACATCCTGCCCAGCGAGCTGCCCCGTGAGGCGTCGACAGACTTCTCGCGGGTTCTCAAGCCCTTTATCCCCCAGATCGCCGCCTGCGACTTGACTGTGCCCTTCGCAGAGTGCGCCCTGCCTCCGGAGATCAAGCGGGCGGTGATTGCCTACCAGGGTGAGCTGACGCCCGACTATCGATATATCGCAGACTACCTGACACGAAAGGAGTAACACCATGCAAGTCCTTGTCTTGGGAGCCGGCTTGGTGGCCAAGCCTCACGTGCGCTACCTGCTGGACGTGCCCGATTTTCAGGTTGTTGTGGCCAGTCGCACGTTGAGCAAGGCTCAGGCCCTGATCAATGGCCACCCCCGGGGGAAGGCCCTCGCCCTCGACGTCGAGGATGACGCGGCCCTCGAAGCGCTCATCCGCGAGGCCGACCTGGCCGTGAGCATGTTGCCCTACGTCTACCATCCCAAGGTCGCCGCTCTGTGCGTCAAGCACGGCAAGCACATGGTCACCACCTCCTACGTCAAGGACGCGATGCGCGCCCTGGATGGCCCCGCCCGGGAGGCGGGTGTCATCCTGCTCAACGAGATCGGCGTGGACCCCGGCATCGACCACATGTCGGCGATGAAGGTGATCCACGAGGTTGAGGCCAAGGGCGGCAAGGTCATCAGCTTTATCTCCTGGTGCGGCGGCCTGCCGGCCCCCGAGGCGAGCGACAACCCGTTCGGCTACAAGTTCTCCTGGAGTCCGAAAGGAGTGCTCCTGGCCGGCCTGAACCCAGCCCGCTTTCAGAAGGACGGGCAGACCGTCGAGATACAGAGCGGCCGGCTCTTTGACCATCACTGGCCGGTGCAAATCAAGGGCCTGGGCGAGTTCGAGGGCTATCCCAACCGCGACAGCCTGCCCTATGCCGACCTCTACCAGATCCGGCCGACCGATTGGATGTTCCGCGGCACCCTTCGCAACCCCGGCTGGTGCGATACGCTGACCAGGATCGCCGATCTGGGGCTGCTGGACGAGAGGCCGCTGCCCTCGCAGCCGGCGACACTGCGTGAGCTCACCGCTGGCCTGCTGCGCGTCTCCCCCGGCGCGGACCTCGGCGGTGCGCTGTGCGCACGGTGGAACCTGCCCCCGGATGCCAAACCCATCACCGACCTGGTATGGCTCGGTCTCCTGGAAGACGAGCCGGTGCCGGGGGGCAAGCGAGCACCGATCGACATCCTGACGGATGTCATGCTGACCAGGATGGGCTACAAGCCCGGTGAGCGCGACCTGCTGATCATGCAGCACGAGTTCGTCGTCGAGTACGCCCGCCACTGCGAGGCCATCACCGCGACCATGGTCGACTATGGGATACCACACGGCGACACGTCGATGTCGCGCACAGTAGGGTTGCCGGCGGCCATTGCCACGCGGCTCATCCTGCAGGGGGAGATTGTCCTCAGCGGCGTGCACGTGCCTGTCATCCCCGAGATCTATGAGCCGGTCCTGGCAGAGCTGCGAGAGCTGGGCATCGGGCTAACTGAGAGAACAGAGGTTTTGGGATGAATGCGCAGGAGTACATCAGCCTCGAAGACCGGTACAACGCCCACAATTACAAGCCCCTGGACGTCGTCCTGACGAGGGGGAACGGCGTTTGGGTCGAAGACGTTGAGGGGCGGCGCTACATGGACTTCTTGGCCGCCTACTCGGCCGTGAACCAGGGCCACTGCCATCCCCGGCTGGTCAAGGTTATGGTGGAGCAGGCAGCGCGGCTGGCCCTCACCAGCCGCGCCTTTCGCAACGATCAACTGCCCCTGCTCGCCCAAGAGATCTGCGAGATGACCGGCTACGAGATGATGCTGCCCATGAACTCGGGCGCCGAGGCGGTCGAAACGGCCATCAAGGTGGCGCGCAAGTGGGGTTACCAGGTGAAGGGCGTCAAGGACGAACGGGCGCACATCCTCGCCTGTCACGGTAACTTTCACGGGCGAACCATCAGCATCGTCACCTTTTCTCCCGAAGAGCAGTATCGCGACGGGTTCGGGCCCTTTACCCCCGGCTTTGACCTCATCAGCTACGGTGATGCGTCGGCCCTGGAAGCGGCCATCACGCCAAACACCGTCGCCTTCCTGGTCGAGCCGATCCAGGGCGAGGGAGGCGTGGTGCTGCCCCCCGAAGGCTACCTGAGCCAGGTGCGGGAAGTGTGCACGCGCCACAACGTGCTGCTTATCACCGACGAGATCCAAAGCGGGCTGGGCCGCACCGGAAAGCTCCTCGCGGCCGAGCACGAGGGCGTTCGCGCCGACATGGTGACGGTGGGCAAGGCGCTATCGGGCGGCATGTACCCTGTTTCGGCCGTCCTCTCCAGCCGCGCCATCCTGGGGGTACTCCAGCCGGGGGACCACGGCTCCACGTTCGGCGGCAATCCTCTCGGCTGCGCCGTGGCCCGCGAGGCTCTCAAAGTGCTGCAGGAGGAAAAGCTCATCGAGCGGGCCGCGGAACTGGGAGATTACCTGATGGAGCGACTGTCGACCATCGCCAGCCCCCACGTGCAGCATATTCGCGGCAAGGGGCTGTGGGTCGGCATCGTGCTCAAACCGTCTGCCGGAGGCGCGCGCCGGTTTTGTGAAGCGCTCATGCGCGAGGGCGTTCTGGCCAAAGAGACGCATTGGAACGTCATCCGCCTTGCGCCGCCGCTGGTCATCAGCCGGGCAGAGATTGACTGGGCCGTCGAACGCCTCGAAAAGGTGCTGCGGATGAGCTAGCGCCGGCCACCGCCCCTGGAACTTTTCGGTGGCCTGGAACGTCCAATATTCAGCACCAGGCACAAGGTGCTTTCTCCTTTCTCCCTGACCGGGGGGGAGCGGAATCTCCCCCCGGTCGCTCTCTTTGTTTGGCGCTCGCGGAAAATAGAGAACCGGCCACTTGCCGTTTGACGCAGAGCGTGGTATCATAGCCAACGATGAAACTGAACGGACATCGGGTGACGATTCGGCCGATGGTCCGGGACGACCTGGACGCCATGATGAAATGGCGCCCCTTTGCCGACCCGTTGTACCAGGCCTTCGATTTTCCCCGGCACAGCAAGGCGGATACCATCCGCTGGTTCGAGTGGCGCAGCCGTGACCCTTCGCGGCGCCTCTACACAGTAGAGGATGAGAAGCAACGGGTCATCGGCAGCTTGACCCTGCGCGAGATCAACGACACCCAGTCAGCACGCCTGGGCATCACCCTCGGCGCCGACTTCGTGAGCCAGGGCTACGGCTCCGAGGCCCTGACGCTCTTTCTCGACTACTACTTTGACAGCCTGGGCTTTGAGGAGATGGTCCTCGACGTGGCGGCCACCAATCTGCGGGCGGTGCGAGCCTACCAGACCCTGGGCTTTCGTTACATTGGCCAGCACTTTCGCATGGCCTCGCACCCCAGCTTTGACGTCCTGCGGCGAGACCCCCGCTACAAACACCTTCAGCGGTTCTTTCGCCGCAGAGGGAATCTGCACGAGCTGTTGTTCTACGACCTGGCCATCACCCGCGACCAGTGGCGGTCGCGGGCGGGCGACGAGACGGGGCAGCCGAGCGCATCCCGCAGCGGGCCCAGGCGTCCCTAATCACGCATGCTGAGCCCGATGCGGCCCCGATGCAAGTCCACGCTCGTCACCACGACGTCCACCACGTCCCCGACGCTGACCACTTCGAAGGGGTTGCGCACGTAGCGGTCGGCCATCTTTGAGACGTGCACGAGCCCATCCTGCTTGACGCCAATGTCGACAAAAGCGCCAAAGTCCACGACGTTGCGCACCGTGCCCTTTAGGCGCATCCCCTCCCGCAGATCCTCCATCTTCAGGACGTCGTTGCGCAGGATAGGCGGCGGCAGGTCCTCGCGGGGGTCGCGCCCGGGACGGGCCAGGGTATCCAGGATGTCGATGAGGGTCGGCTCACCCACGTGTAGCAGCTCCGCCAGGCCGGCCAGGCCCATCTCGTCCCGGACGGCTTGAACCCGGCCGAGCATGTCGCGCGCCTTCAAGCGCGTGCCGGCCAGGTCCATCAGCCTCTCCACAGTCTGATACGATTCGGGATGAATGGCCGTGTTATCCAGGGGATTGGCCGCATCGGGCACCCGCAAAAAGCCGGCGGCCTGCTGGTAAGCTCTTGGCCCCAGGCCCTTCACCTTTTTCAGATCCGAGCGCTTCTTGAACGGCCCCTCCTCGTCGCGCAAAGCGACGACGTTGCCCGCCACCGATTTGCTCAAACCGGCCACGTAGGCCAGGAGCGCCGGGGAGGCGGTGTTGGCGTCGACGCCAACATAGTTCACCACCGACTCCACCACGGCGTCCAGCGCTTCGCCCAGCCTCTTTTGATCCACGTCGTGCTGGTACATACCGACGCCGATGGATTGCGGGTCGATCTTGACCAGCTCGGCGAGGGGATCCTGGAGACGGCGGGCAATGCTGACCGCACCCCGCAGCGATACGTCCAGGTTCGGCAGCTCGGCGCGGGCCAGCGGCGAGGCTGAATAGACCGAGGCTCCCGCCTCGCTGACCATGGCATAGCGGAGCGCCGGGTGCTCATCGATCACTTCGGCCACCAGCTGCTCTGTCTCGCGGCTGGCGGTGCCGTTACCGATGGCCACGACGTCGACCCCTGTTGCCTGGATGGCGGCGCCCAACATCTTTTTCGCCTCGTCCCAGCGCCTGGCAGGCTCGTGGGGGTAGATGGTGTCGGTGCCCAGCACCTTGCCTGTGGCATCCACGACGGCCACCTTGCAGCCCGTGCGGAAACCGGGATCGAGGCCCATGACCACCTTACCGCGCAGGGGCGGCTGCAGCAAGAGCTTGCGCAGGTTGGCAGTAAAGACCTGGATAGCGTGCTCGTCAGCCTCATCGCCCTCGCTGGCCCGCACGTCTCGCTCCACGCTAGGCGCCAGGAGCCGTCGGTAGCCATCGGCGATGGCCGCTTCCACCTGGTCCCGGATGGGTCGGCGGGGCCCACGCAGAAAGCTGACCTCCATCACATCCAGGATATCGTCCTCGGGCAGGTCGAGGCGCACGTGGAGGGCGCCATCTGTCTCGCCGCGGTTGATAGCCAGCCACTGGTGGGGCTGCACGTCAGGCAGGGGCAGGGCAACGTCGTGGTACAGCCGGTACTTGCCGGCGGGGTCCACCTCGGCCTCGTCGCCGGCCAATTGGCAGACGACCACGGCCTTGCGCATGGCCAGCTTGCGTGCCTCACCGCGGACGGCCGCATCTTCAGACAATCGCTCAGCCAGGATGTCGCGGGCGCCGGCCAAGGCAGCGGCGGAATCGGCCACTTCGCCGGAGAGAAATGGAGAGGCCAGCTCTTCCAGGGGGCGGCCGTCCTGCTGTTGCAGGAGCAGGTCGGCCAGCGGCTCCAGCCCCCGTTCCCGGGCGATGGTGGCCCGCGTTCGCCGCTTGGGCTTGTAGGGCAGGTAAAGGTCCTCCACCGCCTGGAGGGTCGTTGCGGCTTCGACAGCCGCTGCCAGCTCCGGCGTCAGCTTGCCCTGCTCCTCGATGCTCTTGAGGACGGCGGCCTGGCGCTCCGAGAGGCGGCGCAGGTAGCCCAGGCGCGCCTCGATCTGGCGCAGCTGCTCCTCGTCTAGCCCACCGGTCATCTCCTTACGGTAGCGGGCGACAAAGGGGATGGTGTTGCCGTCGTCAAACAGGGAAGCCGTGGCCACCACCTGGGTGGTTGCCAGCTTCAGCTCAGAAGCTATGGTGGCCAGGATATCACGGTCGGTCATGGTTCCCCCAGTTCCTGGAATGGTGCCCAGTATACACCTAAACGTCTTCATGCTATAATCCGGGGCAGCGCGGGGAGGGTTGGAACGTGCCGGAAGAGACGGATCGAGCGCGTTGGAATCGGAAATACGCCCGCCGCGAGGGGCCGGCCCACTTCAGGCCGCAGGCCTTCCTGGTGGAGCACACCGGCCTGTTACGCGAGGCTCTGCCTGCCAGCGGGCACGGCCTGGCGCTGGACGTCGCCTGCGGCTTTGGCGGCAACGCCCTCTACTTGGCTGCCCAGGGCTATGCCGTCGACGCGGCGGACGTCAGCGAGGTGGCCCTCCAAGCGGCGAGCGCGGAGGCCAGGCGCCTCGGGCTGCGGGACCGGCTTCGCCTCGTCCAGGCCGACCTCGACCGCTGGCCCGTGCCTGCGGGGCGGTACGACGTGGTCGTCGTCTTTTTCTACCTGAACCGGGCCCTCATGCCCCGGCTGGCCCGCAGCCTGCGCCCCGGTGGACTCCTCTTCCAGGCCAACCGCAACCGGCGCCTGTTGCAGACCCGCCCTGACTTCTCGCCTGGCTATCTCCTGGAGGTGGGCGAGCTCGGCCGCCTGGCAGAGGCTGCCGGCCTAGACGTGGTCTATTACGCCGACGGAACTTCCGAGAGCGACTCGGACTCGTTCCTCATCGCCCGGCGGCCTCGCGCGACGTCGTCTTCGCGAACAGAGCACAGCCACACCCAGTAAAGCAAAGTGAAGCCAGGAGCCCGGCCGCCCTCAGGGCAAGAGGCTGAGCGGGTTGCGGCGCAGCCCCTCTTCAACGATCTCGAAGTGCAGGTGGGACTCCGTGGCGCTCCCGGTACTGCCCATGGTCCCGATCTGCTGCCCCTTGGAGACCACCGCGCCGGTGTAGACCAGCATCGTATCCAGGTGGGCGTAGCGTGTCGTGTAGCCGTTGCCATGACCGATCAGGACCTGCTTGCCATACACGCTGACGTCCTTGCCGGCCAGGATCACGTAGCCGTGATCGGCGGCGACCACCGGCGTGCCCGTCTCGTTGGCGATGTCGATGGCCGGGTGCTCTCTCCAGTAGCCCTGCATCAGGTAGCCTTCCGTGGGCCAGGCAAAGATCCCGCTGCCCTTGGGCGCGTCAGGTGGATATGGATAGGCCTGGCTGCTGAGCGCCGGGCCTACGTAATAGACAGCGCCTTTTATGTAGAACCGGGTGGCACCGGGCACGATGAGTTGTTGGCCCGGTCGCAGCTCGTAGGGCTTCTCCAGGCCGTTTAGCGCAAAGCCGGTGATGGCTTCCTCCGTGACCCTATGGCGCAGGGCAACCTTTTCCAGGGTGTCGCCCGGCTGCACGGTGTACAGGGCACCGTCGATGGGCAGGATGATCAACTCCGTTGGCAAAGAAATCCTGCCCGGGCTATGAGGGTGTTGTAGGTTGGCAAATAGCACCGTTTCAGGCTTGAGGCCAAAGCGCCGGGTGACGGACTCCAGGTTCTCGGTGATGCCCATGGTGTAGGTGATGATGCCGGAGCGCAAGGGAGCCGCGGGCACGGTGGCCGCAGGCTCCTCGGGCCCCTGGGATGTCAGGCGCGCCGCGGCGGGCAGCTCCCCAACCATCTTCCGCCCCGGCGAGGACCAGACGGCGGCCACGACGAGGACGGCGGCCAGAAGGGCGAGTAGGGCTACTGCCTGGCCGCGAGATAGAGGAACAGTGGCCGGCGCCTCCGCTTCTCTCGCACGCCAGCGCCGGCTAACCATCGTCGGCAGGCGCGCCTCCATGACCGGTGTTGACAGTCGCCCCAGCCGCCGGTCCATCAGCTCGTACTCGCGGCCAACAGCCTGGCAGGCCAGGCAGGATGCCAGGTGTGCCTCGACCGCCGTACCCTCGGCCGGCGTCCATTCGCGGCGAAAGCTCAACAGGCGACGCGTCTCGCCACAGCTCACCGTTTCACCTCCTCCGGCGCATAGATCTGCCGGAACTTTTCCCGGGCGCGAAAGAGCCGGGTCTTGACCGACGCCTGCGAGATCCGCAGGACGGCGGCGATCTCCTTGGTTGACAGTCCCTGGCAGGCATAGAGGATCAGGGGCACCCGGTAGCGAGGGGGCAGGCGGCCCAGGGAGCGCTGCACGGTCACGCTTTCCAGCGAAGCGTCGGCAAACGAGGTCAGGGCCGTGGGGTCTGTGTCGCGGTCGAGAAGGGGAAGCCATGTAATCAGCTTCCGGCGGCGCAGCCAGTCGAGGGCCGTGTTGGTGGCGATGCGGTACAGCCAGGCCCGCGTGTTGGCCCCCGCCGGTAGCCCGCCCAGGGCACGCAAAGCCTTCTCAAACGTGTCCTGCGACAGGTCCTCGGCCAGCGCCGGGTCGCCAACCAGGCGTCTGAGATAGGCGGCGATCTCGAATTGATGGCCCTCAAAGAGCCGGCAGAAGGCCGCCTCGGGGTCTGGCGTGCTATCGCTTGTCCAGGTATGATCCATCCCCCTTCTCCCGTTACACGACGAGACCCTCACTCTGTATAACGAGCCAGAACGGGCGGTGGTTTCAACGGGCCGCTACCCTGCCCGGATGCGCTCCCAGCAGGCGCGGATGCGCTCCAGCTCCTCGCGGGTATCGGGCACCTGGCCGTAGTGGGCATTGACGTACGCCTCGGTGATGATCTGTACCTCGGCTTCGCTGCCGGGGAGCGCCCGCCGCAGCGTGACAAGGTATTCGTAAGGCGTCTCGGCGCGGGCGCGAGGATAGCCCTCTCGCGTGGACAGGCGCACCAGGTTGGCATAGATGCGCCGGATGGAGACCGCGGCCAGAAACCGCGAACCCAGCCCAAAGCGATCGACCAGGCCGGCCAGCTCACCCAGGCGCTCCAGCCCGGCGCGGAGCATCGCCTGCAATCCTCGACGCGTCCCTCCGGAGGCAAGCGTCGATTCGCGCGACTCGTCGCCCACCTCCCGGTCCAGCCGTCGCCTGCGGGCCCAGCCTGCAAGGAGGGCGAGGGCGATGATCAACAGGGGAATGCCGACGACAAAGGCTATCTGCAGGAAGCCGAGGAGGGCCGGCCGCTCCGTGGTGTCGGCGCCGGCCGGCGGCACTGCTCCGGGAGCCATGAGGAACTCGCCGATGCGGCGCAGGGCGTCCATGATGCCCTCCCCCAGGGTCTCCAGGTCGATGGACAACAGCGAGAGCAATCCCTCGAGGAGCAGAAGCAGGAAGGTGCCGATCGCCGCGATGACAACCCAGAACAGGTAAAAGACCGGGGAGAGCCAGGCCAGGACCTGCTGCAGCCCGCCGCCGGAGAAGAATGCCGCCACAACCGCTCCAACCAGCACCAGCACCGCCACCGCGGCGACGGAGGAGCCGATCCAGAAGCCGCTGTAGCCTACGCGGCTGCTGTTGAGCGAGTGGGTCACCTCGTCGACGCGCGCCAGGGCGACTGCCACGAGGGCGAAAAAGAAGTAGGGCGGCACGAGTCCCGAGAAGTCGGTCCGAACCATCAGGCCAAGCACCAGGGACTCGAGAATAAGGATGACGATCCCGGCCCGAAAGCTAAAGCCGACGCTTTCGATGGAAAGGCTGCGGCGAGCGAGGCCGTTCCCCCGCACCCAGAAATAGACGAGGAACATGACGGCCATCCAGCCGCGGGGATCAATGGTATCGACGTCGGCCAAGCTGAGAATGAGCGCCCTGACCCAACCTTGACCCGGCTCGTTATAGACGTGAAACTGAAGCACGAAGGCGATGGCCAGGAACAGAATCACGGCCAGCAGCGCTTTCTGGAGGCCCACGCGCAGGCCAGCCGCCTCAACGGCACGGTAGACGTAGAAAAAGGTGAGGAGCAGGACGAGCATCCCCAGCCAGGTAAGCAGCCACGGGTGCTGGCCTCCGGGCTGTCCGATGGCCAGAAAGACGGGCAACACCCAGCAGACTTCGGCGGCCGCCAGGCTCAAGCAGGTGGCCTCTCGGCGGGCACCGGACGGCAGCTCGCCCCTCAACAAGCCGACCATCAGGAGAACCGGATGGGCGGCGCCACTTCCGGCGCCCACTCGAGGGGCTCGCCCATCAGCTCGCGGTCAAAGGGCAAATCACGGGCGGGCAGGTGGTAGACCAGGACACCGGGCGGCAGCGTGTAGGGCAGCGACGGCTCGTCCTCCAGAGAGACCAGTACCAGGCGGCGCCCGGCATCCCGCAGACGCACCAGGGCACCCAGGAGCTCTTCGGTGACCACAGACGTCACCACGACCAGGGTCGATCCCCATGGCAGACGCGAGCTCTCGGACAGGAGGAGCCGGTCGATGGACGACGTGGTAAAGCTCGTCACGGCCGCCAGAGCCTCGAGGATGCGGGCCAGCTGGTCGGGCCGGCGGCTGGGGAGCACCTTGATGGGCTGGTCGGAGTGGGGGATGGAGCCGTTCGCCAGTAGGCCCACCAGGTACCGGTCGGCTACGGCATGGCTCGCCACAGAGGCGGCCACGGCGATAACCTGCTCCAGGAGCAGTGGCCGCGTGCCCTGCCAGTGATAGGCAAACGTCGCGACGTTGAGCAGGATCACCAGGTTGTGGCTAGTCGTGGGCTCAAAGACCTTCACCTGCAGATCTTGGCGCCGGGCGGTCGCCTTCCAATGCACGAAGCGAAAGCTGTCCTCCGGTTGGTGGTCGCGGATGCCCACAGCGCGGCTGGGATCCTCGTGCAGGCGCCACGTGGACTTGATCTCGCCAAAGGGCTCCTTGGTCGGAAAGCCCAAGGCCTCGAGCGGCAGGACTTGGGGATAGACGATCAGCCAGTCCAGCCGCTCGCGGTTGACGCTGCGCTGGAACAGGCCCCAGATGTCACCCGACTTCAGGACGGCCGGGCCAAAGGGGTAAAAGCCGCGCCGGGTGCAGCGCAGCTGGTAGTGCCGCGTCACGCGCTCGTACCAGCGCACGGCGAAAGCGGTCCGAAAGAGGCCCATGTGCCCCAGGACCGAGGGAAAGAGGCTGCCTTCCACCAGGGGCAGGGCCAGCGACCAACGGTCTTCCAGCGACAGCCAGGCCAGGGGCAGCAGCTTGTCGTTGGCCAGGCGGAGGCGCAGGTCCACCACCTCGCCGGGAAAGGCCCTCTTCTCGCCGAGCACGCGCTCGTAGGTGACCCCCACGAGAGAACGACGGTTCCACCACCAGGCCAGGGGCACAACGGTCAACACAAAGGCGGAGAGGACGAGAAGGGCGGGCAGCCGCAACCAGAGAGCGAGGGGGATCAGGAGGACGGCGAGCTGGATCCAGGCCCGGTTAAAGGCCCTCCCTCCCTGCTGCTCCCGGGTCACCGTCTCTTGCACATCACGCCTCCACCGGAACCGGCACGCTGCCGACGATTTCGGCCACGATCTCTTCCGGGCGGCGACCACGCAGCCTGGTTTGGGGGCTGATGATGAGGCGGTGGGTGAGGACCACCGGCGCCAGGGTCTTGACGTCGTCGGGCACCACAAAGCCCCGGCCACGCAAGGCGGCCAGGGCCTGGGCCGTGCGGTACAGTGCCAAGCTGCCGCGGGGGCTGACGCCCAGCTCCACCGCGGCGTGGTCGCGCGTGGCGCGCACGACGTCGACGATGTATTCTCGGACCGAGTGCTCGACACCGATACTGCGCACCCGCCGCTGCATGACCAGCAGCTCGGCGGCCTCGACCACCGGCTGCAGCGCTTCGAGGGGGTCGTCGTGCTCGTAGCGCAGCAGGATGTCGTTCTCCTCGGCCCGGCTCGGGTAGCCAAGCGCCAGGCGCATCAAGAAGCGGTCCACCTGGGCCTCGGGCAGGGGAAAGGTCCCCTCCAGCTCGATGGGGTTCTGGGTGGCGAGGACCATGAAGGGGCGAGGCAGCGGCATGGTTTCGATGTCGACAGTCACCTGCCTCTCCTGCATGGCCTCCAGCAACGCGCTCTGCGTGCGCGGCGTGGCGCGGTTGATC
Organism: Anaerolineae bacterium; assembly: GCA_041300865.1. Classification (GTDB taxonomy): domain Bacteria; phylum Chloroflexota; class Anaerolineae; order JAAYZQ01; family JAAYZQ01; genus JAAYZQ01. Next base: position 23,404 of record JBFYTF010000146.1, on the reverse strand, counting down.
TCGTCGGCCAGCACGAGCTGGGCCATCACCGGGCCCGGACGGAACTCGAACTCCTGGCTCTTCTGATTAAAGTAGAGGACGCCCGTGACATCGCTGGGCAGCAGGTCGGGCGTGAACTGGATGCGCTTGAAGGTGCAGCCCACGCTGCGCGCCACGGCCTTGGCCAGGGTCGTCTTGCCGATGCCCGGCACGTCCTCGAGCAAGATGTGGCCCTCGCACAACAGAGCCACCAGGCACAGCTCGATGACCTCGTCCTTGCCGATGATCACGCGGGCCACGTTCTCCACAATGGCCCGTGCTGACTCGTGGATCTCCATACTGTTCCCCCATGGCGCACCCGCTGAACTGGAAGGGCACGCGTGAGACTCAGTATACCACCAAATGGAAGCGCGTTAAAATGATCGGGGGAGCCAGGCGGCTGCCGCCCCGGGCTTCCACCCGGGGAGTGGCGTGGCCTTTCGCGGCAGCGGCCGCTTTGGCAGTGCGGGCGAGCTGCTGTATAATGGGCCCATTCAGTGCGCGGTCGCGCACGGCCCAGGAGCGAACCATGAAGGTCTATATCAGCGCAGATATCGAAGGGGTGACCGGAGCCACACATTGGGACGAAACGGATCAGGCCAAGGCAGAGTATCCCGCGTTTCGAGAGCAGATGACGGCCGAGGTGGCGGCCGCCTGCGAAGGGGCGCTCCAGGCAGGCGCGACAGAGATATGGGTCAAGGACGCCCACGACACGGCGCGCAACATTCTGGCGGCCAAGCTGCCCCGCGAGGCGAGGCTGATCCGCGGTTGGGCCATGAGCCCGCTGATGATGGTCCAGGAGCTGGACGAGTCGTTTGGGGCGGTGATGATGATCGGCTATCACTCCAGGGCCGGGGTTGGTTCCAGCCCCCTGGCTCACACCATGACCGGCGGCTTTAGCCACGTCCGCCTCAACGAGCGCTATGCCTCCGAGTTCCTGATCCACGCCTACGCCGCCGCCTCGCTGGGCGTGCCCGTCGCGCTGGTGTCGGGCGATAGGGGGCTGTGCGACGAGGCGACGGACCTGAACCCCCACATTGCCGCAGTGGCGGTTAAGGAAGGCATCGGCAGCTCGACCGTCAACATCCATCCCAGTTTGGCCGTTGACCGCATCCGTGAGGAGGCCGCCCGGGCGCTGCGCGGCAACCTGGCCCAGACGCAGGTCGCGATGCCCGGCCACTTTGTCCTCGAGCTGGGCTTTCGCGACCACGCGAAAGCCCATTGGTTTGGCTTCTATCCCGGCGCCCGGCAGGTGGGCCCCCTCACCGTGCAATTGGCGGCGGACAGCTACTACGATGTGCTGCGCGCGCTGATGTTCGCCATGTGAGTCTGGCCACTAGGCCGCGGCTTCCCAGGCCGCCTGCAGCCAGGCGTGCACTTCGTCGTCGATCTCGGCCCCAGAGCCCAGCTCCAGGTGATGGGTGAAGCGCCCCGGCGCCGGCTCGACGATCTCTTTCCAGCGGGGTGAGCCATGGCGGTAGGGAAGCGTCAGGGTGAGGACCAGTGGGGGGCGCGGGCCACTCAGATACCGGCCGGGTACCCAGGCCCAGGCAAAGGGTCTGCGCCGCCGGAACGCGACCTGGCTCTCGCTCACCCTGACATCGATGGGGCCAAGGGCCTCGATGAAGGCGTGTAGGATGTCGAAAACCGGCCGCGACTCCTCATAGCCGGCAAAGAACTCGTCGAGCGTCACGCGACCATCCTCTCCACGGCACCAAGGCGCCCACTACGAGCCGTGCCACCCTTACTGATAGGCGTGCACGACCCTCGCGCCGAGCATCGCTGCCAACCAGGCGCCAAAGCCCCGGCTGGCCCAGACCCACGGCGCCGTGGACGGATAAGCAGCCACTCCGGCGGCGCCTGCCGGGCACGAATGCCAAAGAGGAGTGTCAGGACGCCCATGGCCACAATGGCCGCGGTATGCACGGCCAGGAAGGAGGCCACGACCGCGTCACGACGAAAGGCCGGCATGGGCTGTTCGTCCCACCACAGGAGGGCTCCGTCCACGCCGGCCGGCGCGCGCAGCTTGGCCATTGCGCGCCAGGACGTCCAGAAACCAAGGATGCCGGCCAACAGGGCCACGACGACGGTGCAGAGGATGGCAAGAGCAGTGCTTCGCGGGGACATGGCCGGCAGCTCCGGCTACGGCTCGTCCGGCAAGGGCGCGCCCGTTTCCAGCGCCGTCGCATACTCTTGCAGGCGCTCGTCGTCGTGCCCTCGGATCTGGTCCAAAAAAGGGAAATCGTCGGGGGACACAGCCAGCCGTGCCAGGGGCCGCACGGGTTCGAGGCTGGCGAGCTGAGCTATCCGCACCCGGGCGGCACCAAAAGTCAGCTCCGGCTGCGAAAAGAACGTGGCGCGGGGCAGCAGGTAGACCGTCCCGGTCCGCCACGGCCGGTGCGCCAGGACCGCTCTGCTCACCGAGAAAAAGTAGAAGGGGTCGCTCACCTTTTCCCCTTCTACGAGCCGGATGCAGGCATTAGTTACGCTCATAGGGTACCGGTCGCGGTCCACGATGGCAAAGAACATGGCCCAGATGCCGTCCGACGCGGCATAGACGGCCTTCTGACGGCCAAAGGCGTTCAGGTCGACGGGTTGGCGCGGCTCAAAGAGGGCGATGCCACAGTCACCCGACCCGTGAAGGGCGACGCCGTGCTCCTGCGCCACGTGGCACAAAAACTGCCACCGGGGAGCGTCCAGCTGATAGTCAATGACCGCGTTCGGGCCGGATGCCAGGCTGGAGTTGAGCAACCGGTCGAAAGTCCGTGCCGTATCCGGATCGATTTCGCCGGCTGCACGCTTCAGCCAGTACTCGGGCAGCTTCACCTACGGCCACCTATTCCAGATGCAGCTTGTCGTTCACGCTACGCCGCACGTCGGCAAAGCCCTCATCGAGGTAGGGGTAGGCGAAAAAGACGGCTCCAACGCCAAAGATGGCGCCGGTGAGGCTGCGCGTAAACCACGTGCTCTCGTAGGCGGTAAAGAGCTGCACCACACCGTCGATGGCCATGGGGACCGCGAAAAGGATGAACACTCGCAGCGGCATTTTCGGGATCGCACCGTCTCGGGACCTGCGCCGCCAGACCGGCCGCAGGGCAGCATAGACGAGGCCGGCGACGAGGATGCTGCCGTAGATGGCCACGTCGCGCTCGCAGAAGGCCACTTTCCAGCCAATCGCCTCATTGCCAATGTCCCGGGCCAGGGGACCAAGGTCTAGGCCGGCGGCTGCCAGCTCCTCGGGCGTGTACACCGTCTGTGGCCCGCCGATAAAGTAGGAACGTTCGGGGCGTTGATGACAGGCCGGGCGGTAGATGAGGTAGATGACCTTGGCAGGCGTGGTCCAGCCGGCATTCATGAACAGAGGCGCCAACAACGGCAGCCCCACGTAGAGGGCCCAGAACAGGTTGGCCAGGAGCAACCAGTGCTTGGCCAGCCGATAGATCGCCTTGTCCGCCACAATGACCGCGTCGCGTGTGCGACCCGTCACCGGCTTGGGCCCAGGGCGAAACTCTTTTTCTTCCACAACGTCCAACCTCTAGGGCAACAGCGTTGCCAGATACTCGCCTAGTTGCGTGCCGGTCAGAAGCCCCGTGTGCCGCACTTGGATCACACCCTCGCCGTCGAGGAGCAGGGAGACGGGCAAACCGACCGCACGAAACGTCTTCATGACCTGCCCATTGGTGTCCAGCAAGATGGGGTAGGTCACGTCCAGTGCCTCAACGAAAGGCTCGATCTCTGTGGGTGACTCCTGGAAGTTGACGCCCAGCACCACAAAGCCGTCGCCCTGCCTGGCCCGGTACGCCGCTTCCAGGGCAGGCACCTCTTCGATACAGGGAGCACACCACGTGGCCCAGAAGTTGAGCAAGACAACTTTGCCCCGATAATCCTCCAGGGAAACTTCCTGTCCATCTAGCGTCTTGAGGCGAAAGTTGGGGGCCCGGTTTCCCTGGCCGATACCTGCGGGCGACTCTGCGTCCGGCCCGCCGCACGCCAACAGCGGGCCCAGCAGCAGCAGGACGGCGGCGTACCGGATCTTCTTGGCCATCGCAGCCCTCCTTTCGACCGAGTGGACCATCGACCTACAGCTCCAGATCGAACAAGTTGCCATACTGGGCCAGGAAACTCAGGCTGTTGCCAAAGATGAGCACTCCCATGAGCACCAGCAGGGCGCCACTCACCACCGAGATGAGGCCCAGATATCGGTTTGCCCTGCGCAGCCAGCGAGACAGGGGTGCGAAGGCAAGACCCAAGAGCAGGAAGGGGATCCCCAGTCCCAGGGAATAGGCGGTCAGAAGCACGATCCCCTGCGCCACGGTGTCCAGTTGGCTGGCCACGACAAGGATCCCGGTGAGGATGGGGCCGACGCAGGGCGTCCAGCCGGCGGCAAAGACAACGCCAAAGAGCGCGGAGCGCGGGTAACCCGACTGGCCGGTGTGTTGCAGCTCCAGCTTCTTCTCGCCATAGAAAAAGTCGGCCCGGTTGAAGAAATAGACGACCAGGCCGACCAGGACGCTGGCCACCAGGTTGGGCACTAGGGCATCATAGCTCGAGACAAAGTTGAGCACACCGGCCAGGACCGCGAGGCCAACCTGCGCGACTGCCGGAAAACCGGCGCCGGCCAAGACCACGACCACCATGAGCAGCGCCTCGCCACTGCGCTGCAGAGGAAAGCTGTTGCTCACCAGCAGGGTGAAAAGGCCCACGATGACCGCCGCCGCCGTCCACTTCTTGCGATCCCAGCCACCGGCCATCAGGCGCATGCCAAAAACAACCAGCATCACGCCGCCCACGCGCTGCAGGAGCAGCGCGTAGTCGCGGAAGACGCGCCCCAGGAGGGTGGCGGAGGCACCCAGCAGCACAAAGACGGCACCGAAGCCGATGACAAAGAACAGGGCATGCACGAATGTCCGGATATCATCCCGCCGGCCCGGTTCTTCGCCGCCGTCGATGACGGCGGTGCCGCCCAGGTAACCCATGTAGGCCGGCACCAGGGGCAGCACGCAAGGCGAGGCAAAGGACAGCAGTCCGGCCACGAAGGCAACGGCCAGGGTCAGGTTTTGTGGTTCCATGCAGTTCGCTCCGCTCCCCACCTCTTCACAGGGGTACGCCGGCCAGGGTGTGGCAACCCGTCAGGAGGCTGCCGCCGGCTGGCGATAGGCTGTCTAGCGCTCCTGCTCTAGGCGCGGCTCGTCTTCCAGCATCAGGCGCAGCGACTCCACCTCGGCGCTGAGGCGTCGTTGGCGCACGACAATGCTGGCCACCAGGCCAAAAGAGATCGCCCAAAGGACGGCATAGGCCGCTACCATGAATTCCATCTTTCCTCCCTTTCGTTAACCGGCGAGCCTTTCCTTCAAGTGCTCGACGTCGTCGCGTACTCGCTCGAGACGAATGCGGTGGCCCATGAGCGTGATGTACCACACTGTAAAGGTGATCAGGCTGAAAAAGAAGGCGAACATCATGTTCGGCCCCAGCCCCCCCTCCTCGGTGCCAAACATCAGCGGGTGTTGGGTGCGCCACAGGCGAATGGCGATAAAGTTGATGGGGACAGAGACAAAGGCGACGATGCCATAGACAGCTGCAAAGCGTGCTCTGCGGGCTGGATCTTCGACCGCGGTGCGCAGCATCAGGTAACCGACGTAGACGAGGAACTGGATGAGCGAAATGGTCAGCCTCTCATCCCACACCCACCACACGCCCCAGGCGGGCTTGGCCCAGATCGAGCCGCTGACCAGCACACCCAGCATGAACACCGTGCCGATCTCGCCTGAGGAGAGGGCCACGATGTCCCAGGCCCGTTTTTGGGTACGCAGGTAGCCGATGCCAGCAACAAAGGTCACGAAAAAGGCCAGAAAGCCCACCCAGGCTGTGGCAATGTGAAAGTAGATAATCCGCTGCGCATACCGTCCCGTCTCGCTCCTCAGGTTGGCATCGGGAGCGCCTACCAGCGCGAGGTAGAGAGCCACCATGATCATTACCGCGCTGAGGGCGGTCAACACCACGAGGATCGCGTCACTGTGTCGTTTCATCTGTAGACTCCATACGTCCCAGGGCTTGACGGGTTGCTGGGCTCATTCCTTCACCACATAGTCAAAGGTCATGAAAGCCGCCGCGGGAAAGATCAGGTCATAGGCCACCAGGAGCCGCAACCAGGTGGCGATTTCGGCCGTGGGCAAACCATCAAGGATGCCGGCGGTGGCCTTGACGGCGGCGATCAGAACCGGGGCAGCTACCGGCAGCAGCAAAATCGGCAGCAGCACCTCACGCGCCCGCGTTTGGGCCGTCATCGCCGACAGGAGGGTTCCAACCCCGGCGAAACCAAAGGTCCCCAAGATGACGACGAGCACCAGCCTCAGATCAAACAGGTTCACGCCAAAAAAGACGGTGAACACCGGCAGCGTCACAATCTCGACCACCAGCATGAACAAGACGGTGGACAGCATCTTGCCAAAATAGATGGCCGTGTGATCGACCGGCGCGAGGAGCAGGCCCTCCAGGCAGCCGCGGTCCCTTTCGGCCACAAAGGCGCGGTTAAGTCCCAGGATACCGGAGAAGGCAAAGGCCACCCACAGCGCCCCCGGCGCCACGGCGCGCACCGCCTCCCCCGTCACGCGCAGGTCGAAGGCAAAGTGAAAGATGACGACGACCAGCACGGCAAAAACAAACATGGCGCTGAACATCTCTTTGGTGCGCAGCTCAGCGACAATGTCCTTCCAGACGATGGCCCAGATCTTGTTCAGGTATCTCATCGCTCACCTGGCTGCGGTCACGTCGCGGTAGATGTCTTTCATGGCGGCCAGGTCGACGCCGGCGCGTGCCCCCTGCCAGGCAACCCTACCCCGATGCAGGATGGCCGCACGATGGCACATCTCCAGGCCTTGTTCCAGGTTGTGGGTGGTCAGAATGACCGTCCGGTTGGAGGCTGCCAGGTCCTGGAGCACGGCGCGCAGCATGTCGGCCGCCTGCAGGTCGAGCCCGGTATACGGTTCGTCGAGGAGCATGAGGGCCGGATCGTGGAGAATGGCACGGGCAATGGTCAGCCTCTGGACCATACCCCGCGAAAAGCCCCGCACCGGATCGCGTCGTCGCGACAAAAGGCCGACCTGGTCCAGGACCGCCTGGATGCGAGCCCCGGCCTCGGGCAGGTCATACATGCGGGCAAAAAAGCGCAGGTTCTCTTCGGCCGTCAGGTCGCCGTAGAGCAGCGGGTTGTGGGAGATGAGGCCCAGGTGACGGCGCAGGCTGACGGCTGCCCGGCCGAGGTCCTCGCCGTGCAGCCGGACCGTGCCAGAGCTGGGGCGTGCCAGCGAGGCAATGATGCGGATCAGGGTTGTCTTGCCTGCACCGTTGGGGCCAAAGAGGGTGAGAAACTCTCCCTCGGCCACCTGCAGGTCGACGCCTCGCAGCGCCACCTGGTGGCCAAAGGCCTTGGTCACCTTGCGCACCTCGATGGCCGGCGGCCCATCGATGCCGGACATTGCGCCCTCGTTCGCCGCCAGCATGTCAGTCGGATCGGAGCGCTTCATAGATCTGGGCGCGCCGCTGCTCATAGCCCGCTTTGTCCACGCGGCCCTCTTGCCGGGCGTCCTCCAGGTCTGCCAGCTCCTCGATGAGGCGCCGTTGTTCCGGGGTCAAGCCCTCGGGCAAACCTGGGCGGGAAGCCACGTCCGAAGGCACGCCGGCCCGGCGCTTCCTGAGCTGTGGATAAGCCACGGCGGCCACCACGGCAAAGCCGGCCAGCACAAAACCCAGGATGCGGAGCAGCCCCTGCTGCCCCTCCTCAGCCGGGACGGTCGCCGCCGGTACCGACGGGCTCTCGGTACCCGGCATGCCCGAACCGGCGGCTGCCGTCTCGTCGACCGTCAGGTCGATTACCAACTCTGCGCCGACAGCCAGATCCTCGGCAACGTAAAAGGCGTAATCTCGCCCCTGGAACGACTGCAAGCCCTGATCCACGAGCTGCTCACTTTGCAGGGTCAGACCCGGCTGGGTTACGAGGATGTTGAAAGCATCGACAGGGTAGGCAAAAGTGCGAACGACCGTGATGGGTTCGTCGCCGACCATCAGGTGGTAGGACAGAAAGACGAGCGACGTATCTTCGCCGGGTGCCACCGGCTCGGTGTCCCACACTCCGTCGTCGGCCTCAACGTAGCGTCCTGCCGGATCCTCATCGCTGAAAGCCAGGCCCACTGCCCCCGCGGGCAGGGGGATGAACACCGACGCATCGGGGCTGGGCCCCTCGCCATTGCCGGCGAACGTCCGGTCGGAGTCGTTGCTGAACATGTGGATCTCGGAGATGCGCACCACCTGCCCAAACGACTCGGCAATCACGTGGACTGAATGCAGGCGTACACCCGAGTCGTCGTCCGAGACCTCGTAGACGTTGATGGTGGTCGCGGCGGCCTGCGCTTGCCCAGCGAACTCGACCGGCGCGGCGCTGCTGTATGGCACATCCAGGTAAACTGCCTCGAGCCAGTACCCCAGGTCGGGATCCGGGTCAAGACCGTCAAAGCGAAAGCTGCCGCCAGCGGTTGTTGTTGTTTCGCGGGTTTCGACTTCGCTGCCGTTGCGCAGGACGTGAAGTGTTACGGGCACTCCCGTGCCTACCGGGGGCCCACCGGGCGTGCCGTTCACTACCCGACCCTCGATGGTCCCCCCTTCCTGCGCCTGCAGGGGCACCACCAGCACCAGGACCAGCAGCAGGCAGGCCAGCACCAGCTTTGTCAGGCCGGCAGGTTGCTGTCCACTCATGGCTGCACCTCTTCCAGGCTCTTACCTTCGCCAGGCGCACCGAGGCGGTGCCCGCAGCGGGCACAGAACACGTCGTCGCCGCGCAGCGCAGCGCCACACGCCGGGCAAACCGGCGATTGCGCGGGGGTGGGAGCGGCTTCTGGCAGGGGCAGCGTCTGCCCGCAACGAACGCAGAAGCGGTCGCCAGACTGGTAGGGCGAGCTGCACGCGGGGCAGAGCGCCGCCGCGGCCAGCGCCGGTGCCTGGCTCCGCTTCCCCGACCGCCGCAGCCGCTGCACGGCCACGTCAACTTCGGCGTCGCTGAGGCGAGCGCGGGGCTGGGCCGCCCCGCGCGGCGTGAGGAGGGGATAAGCGATGGCGACGGCGGACAGGGCCGCCAGCACGACAAAGACAACGAGGCTCATGCTCACCTCCTCTGGGGCCGCGCCGGCCAGGTCGCGATAAGGGTGCCGATGATGAGCACCACGCCGCCAATCCACAGCCAGACGACCAGGGGATTGACCAGCACCTGGAAGGCCGCCAGACCGTCTGGCTCGAGGCTGGCCAGGACGACATACAGATCCTCCCTGAGACTAGAGCGGAGGGCCACTTCCGTCACCGCGCCGTCGACGTTGCTGTGCAGGTTCCGTTCGGGCCGGACAACGGCGACCTTCCGCCCGCCACGATAGACGTCCAAAACAGCCTGGTTGCGGATCTTGTTGCCCTCCTCCTCCCGTTGGCGGTAGTCGTAGGCCGTGTAGGTCAAGGTGTAGCCCTCAACCTCGACCGACTCGCCGGCCGCCAGTGCCACCTGGACCTCGGCCTGGTACGCCTGCGACCCAGTGATGCCCATGACGATGAGCAGGATGGAGAAATGGATGATCTGCCCGCCATAGCGCCGCCTGTTGTTGCCGACTGCGCGCGCCGAAGCGACGATCACGTTCTCGCCGGCCGCCCGCATGCGGGCCACAATGCCCTGGCGCATCTGGATGATGATCGTGGCAGCGACAAAGGCAATGACCGAAAACGAGATGACGGCCCACAACTCACCGACCCCCATGATGACCAGGAGCACGGCGGTGATCCCGCCGACCAGCGCCTGCACCCAGAGGCTGCGCAGCAGCTTCTCGGCATTGATGTGCCGCCAGTCAACCAGGGGGCAGATGCCGATGAGGAGCACCAGTAGCAGCCCCAGAGGCCCCATGAAGCGGTTATAGTTCTCTGGGGCCAGGCTTGCGGCGACACCACGCACCGCCTCGGTAAACGTCGGCCACAGCGTACCCAGGAGCACAGCCGCCGCGGTGCCGAGGAAGAGAAGGTTGGTAAGCAGGAAAACAAACTCCCGTGACAGCAGATCGCCCACTTCCCCCGCTCCCCGGAGCTCTTCGCGGCGGGCCAGCATCAAGCCCACGGTTGTCGCCAGGACGATGAGCATGTAGGCCAGGTAGTAGTAGCCGATTGGCGACTGGGCGAAGGCGTGCACGGACTGGATGAGGCCGGAGCGCGTAACAAACGTGGCAAAGATGGTTAATACAAAGGTCAGGGCAGCCAGGAAGATGTTCCAGGCCCGGAACATGTCCCGCCGCTCCTGGATAATGGCCGAGTGCACCAGGGCCGTGGCCACCAGCCAGGGGATGAGCGACGAGTTCTCTACCGGGTCCCAGCCCCAGTAGCCGCCCCAGCCCAGCTCCAGGTAGGCCCACCACGCGCCGACCAGGATGCCGATGCCCAGAGAGGCCCAGGCCGCCAGCGTCCAGCGCCGGACACCTAGCAGCCAGGCGGCATCCAACCGTCCGGTGACGAGGGCCGCGAAGGCGTAGGCAAAGGGGATGGTCCACAGGGCATAGGCGGCAAAAATGATGGGCGGGTGGATCACCATCCAAAAGTTCTGGAGCAGTGGGTTGAGGCTCACGCCCTCCGCCGGCACGACCGGCAGCAGCTCGAAGGGATTCGTGAGGGTGATGAGCAAGAAGGCAAAGAACGCCTGGGTGAGGGCCAGCACGGCCATGGCATAAGGCCGCATCTGTCTGTCCCAGGTGGGGCGCCGCAGAACAAGGAGGCCGGTAAAGACGGCCAGCATCCAGAGCCACAACAACTGCGAGCCCTCAAGCCCTGCCCAGAAGGCCGCCAGGATGTAGGCCGGCTTCAGATAGCTGCTGACGTGCTCGTAGACATAGCGCACGCCAAACTCGTGGCGGAAGAGGAGCACCAACAACAAGAGCGCCGAGAGCGTTGACAGGACGGCGGTGACCAACAACGCATTTCGCGCGCTGGCCACCAACTCCGGCCGGCGCCCTCGCGCCCCAATGATCGATGCCGCGGCCGCCCACAGCGCCGCAGCCAGCGTTACCAACAGAGCACCATAGCCAATGTCCGCCAGGACCACGATATCCCCCCCCTGATTGCAACGATGCAGCCGTGTTGCTGTCCGTACCAGGCCTGCCGCCTCTATTGCTCTTCCTCGTACTTGGACGGGCACTTCATCAACAGCTCCTCGGCCTCAAAGACCTGGCTCGCGTGATCGTACTTGCCGATGGCCACCGCCTCCACGGCATCGACCAGCATGTCTGGCTGTGGTCCGTGGTACGAAATCGGCAAAATGCCCGTATCATCCTCGATCTTGAAGGTCAGGTGTAGCTCGCGGGTGTTCCACTCCACGGAGTTGGGCACGATCGCGCCGGACACGCGTGAGTCCCGGACCTGTTCGGCGTCCAACGCCTTGACCTGGGCAATGGTCAGGTAGTCACTCGTCGAGCCCGAAAAGCTCGTCGCGATGAGCAGGCCGATGACCAGGACGACGACAGCGCCGCCCGCCAGAAATTTGGTGGTCGAAGACATCTCTCCCTCCTAAGTAGACGACCTGATTCTAACTGCGTGCCGGCGCGCCGCACTTGTGACAGAAGTCGGCATCCGAGCGCAGCTCGGCGCCGCAACGGTAACAGAAAGCCACATCGCCGGCCGGTGGCTGGCTCGCGGGACCGGGCCGCACACGGCCGGGCGGAACCTGACTCGCCGTCGCTCGGGTGCTCCGTCCCAGCCAGAAGGCCGCTCCGCCCACAGCCAGGAGCGCCACAAAGGCAACGAAGAAGGTCACAACCCAGTTGCTGCCGCCGCCGTCCGTGCCCCCGGACGCCGCCGGTTGTGTTGTAATCTGCCCCGGCTGGCTGGCCGGCGGGTTCGTCAGCTCATCATTGTCCTTGGTATAGCGGAAAGTCCAGCCAACCGTATCGCCGGCCGCCACAGTGCCAACCGCGATGCGGCGGTAGAGAAGGCCGTCGGCGCCCGTCTCGTCGTTACCGGCCTCCGGCTCGACCTCCAGGTCCTCGGCCGTCGGCGGCACCTGCAACTCGACAGTGAGCTCGCCGGTGTCATAGTCCGCAGTGTAGGCAAAGACGTACTCGCGCTGACCCTCGGCCGAGACGGGCAGATCGTCATAGTACTCGAGCTGAAAACTCCGGCTGGTGAGCTGGAAGGATACGACCAGGACCTCACCTTCGGCCCGTGTCGTATACTGCTGGTTCAGCCGGTCGCCAGTTTCGGATAGGAAGGCCACAGCGCTGGGCTGCCCCACCCGGGCCGGAATGCGGATCTCCATGGCAGCGGGGAGCGGCGTCTCGGGCGTCAGAGCGCCCTGGTAGATGACCAACATATCGGGCCGGTCGAACTCGGGCCACAGGGCGATGCTCAAGCTCGCCAGCTCGGGTGTCTCCTGGGCCGCTGCTCCGCGTACCAGGAACAGGGACAAGAGTCCGAGAATCAAAATTGTGCCAAGTTGCTTCATTGCTTCGACGCCCCGTTTTGCTCTGTGTTCTTTTACTGTCCGACCATCGCATCAAGCACGGCCTGAAACTCCTCGAGGGACGAAGAGCCTGGAAGAGACTGGCCGCTGCTAAAGACATAGATGGGCGCCTCGGGCACCCCGACTTGGGCACCGACCACCGTGCCGGCCTGCACCCGGACCAGCGCATCGCTCGATGCCAGGCACTCGGCAAACAGATCTGCGTCCAGGTCCAGGGATGCAGCATACTCCTCAAAGGTGGCCTCCAGGTCGTCAGCCGACAGCCATTCTTCCTGGTTCTCGAAGAGAAGGTCATGCATTTCCCAGCCCTTGTCCTGACCGGCGGCGCACTCGGCAGCCACGGCCGCCATGGCACCCGGCCCGTCAGAGCTTTCCAGCCAGGGGTGGAGGACATAGAGCAGACTGCCGTTGTCGATGTACTGCTCCCGAAGCTCGGGCAGCACATTGAGAGCATGATCTGCGGACCCCCGACTGGCATAGTCCACGAAAGCAAGCATGGCAGCCCGTGCCGTCTCCATGCTGCCCAGCACACGCCAGCTGCCATCGGTGGGCACGATTGCTGTCGGCGGTCCTCCAGCAGCCATGTACTCGATCACCTGTCCCATGACGCCAATGGACGCGCCGCCCCGGATGGCCAGGTCGTCGACCAGGAAGGTCGGCGTGGCACCGATGCCCAGCATCTCGCCGGCCATCACGTCGGCCTCGACGATGAGAGCCGACTCCTTGGAGGTCAAGCACTCCGCAAAGGTCTCCTGGTCCAGGCCAATGTCCTCGGCGTACCCTTTGAACGTGTCCAGGGGTACTTCGGTTGCCGCCGCCCACTCGTCCTGCCCGGCAAAGAGCTTTTCGTGCATCTCCCAGTAGCTATCTTGCTCGCCGGCGCAGACTGCCGCCTGTGCAGCTTGGGTCGCGTAAGGGTGGAGCTGGGGGATGGGGTACTGGCGGAACACGAGCCGTGCCTGCCCCGTGTCCACGTAGCGCGAGATAAGCTCCGGGACCAGCTGCTCTTCTGCCAGAGCACAGGCCGGGCACTGGTAGTCGGAGAACTCGGTGATGACCACCGGGGCATCGGCCTCGCCCATGCTGCGGTAGCTGTCGGCAGCGACTTCCAGGCTGGGCGGCTCGCCCCCTGCCAGGAAGTAGTCGATCCGCTTCTGGAACGCCTCGAAGGGCTGCGCTCCCGAAAGCTCCGTGCCATTGACGCGAAAGGCGGGCGTACCCGAGACCCCGGCAGCGCTGCCTTCTTCAAAGTCAGCCTGCACCTTTTCCGCGTACTTGCCGCCGTCGAGGCACTCATCGAACTGGGTCTGCTCGAGACCTAACTCACCGGCGATGGCCTTGAAAGTGTCCGCGGCGGTTTCCGCCCCTGACCACTGGCCCTGCCTGGCGAACAGCTCGTCGTGCATCTCCCAGAAGCTGCCCTGCTCGCCCGCGCACTCGGCTGCCTGGGCTGCGAGCTCTGCCTGGGGATGGATGGAATAAAGCGGAAAGTGCCGGAACTCGTACCGAACCTGACCATTGTTGAGATAGTTGCTTGCGATCTGCGGAAACGTCTCACGGACGTATGCGGCGCAGTACGGTCACTGGAAGTCTGAGTATTCGATGATCGTCACCGGGGCATCGGGCGCACCAAGGGCACGCCAGTCGTTCGGGTCCACCGGCAGGTCGCCGGGCGGCACAACCACTTCCGGCTCATCTGTCGCGGGGGCGGGTTCCTCGGTGCCCACTCCGGTAGGCGGTGCCTCGACATCGGTGCTCGCCGGCTCGCCCACACTGGCCGTCGGCGTGGCCATCTGCGGTGCGCAAGCGGCCAGCAAAAGAGTCACAAGGGTGACAAGGATCAACCAACCGTGCCTATTGCTCATCAATTTCCTCTCACACCAGAATTGGGTACCAGCTTCACTGCTCCCCGCCAGGGCCACACGAGCAGGCCGGTTGGGGTGTCCTTCGCCAGATCGTCAACTCTCGTCGATGCGCTTTCCCCGCAGGCGCAGCGAGTTGCTGACCACAAAGATACTGCTAAATGCCATCGCGCCGGCGGCCAGCACCGGGTGCAGCCTCAAACCCAACAGGGGGTAAAAGACCCCGGCGGCCAGCGGAATCAGGATGACGTTGTAGAAAAAGGCCCAGAACAGATTCTGCTTGATGGTGCGCATCGTCGCCCGGCTGAGGGCAATGGCCCGCGCCACACCACGCAGGTCGCCGCTCATCAGCGTCACGTCGGCAGCCGCCATGGCCACGTCGGTCCCGGTGCCAATGGCAATGCCTACGTCCGACTGGGCCAGGGCGGGTGCGTCGTTGATACCGTCGCCCACCATGCCGACGATCCGGCCCTCTTCCTGGAGGGCGCGCACCTGGGCGGCCTTGTCGCCCGGCAGGACCTCGGCAACGACGCGCAGCGGCCGTCCCGGTGTCTCGGTGTCCATGGACTCGGCAAGCTGGCGTGCGACAGCGCCCGCCGTCGCGCGATTATCGCCGGTAATCATGACGACTTCCAGACCAAGCGCCTGCAGCCGGCGGATAGCCTCCACCGACCCTTCCTTCAGGGTATCAGCCACGGCCACCACTCCAATGGCCTGCCCATCGTGGGCAACCAGCATGGCCGTCTTGGCTTCTTCTTCCAGCCGCCGCAGCGGATCTTCAAGCCCGTTCAAGGCGATGGCCCGGTCCTCGAGAAGGCGCCTCGTGCCGACGAGCACCTCGCGGCCCGCGATGGTGGCTGCAATCCCCTTGCCGGCGACGGCTTCGAAGCGCTCGGGCTCGGCCAGGGTCAGGCCCGCCTCGCGTGCCGCCCGGACGATGGCCTGCCCCAGGGGGTGCTCCGAGCCCCTCTCGGCTGAGGCTGCCAGCTCGAGCAGCCGCGGCTCCGCCATCTTGCCCTGCGCCGGGGTAGCGAGGGGCGACGGGCCGCCGGCCGCGAGCGCCACCTCGGCGACCTCCACGTCGGTGACGGATGGCTCGCCGCGGGTGATGGTCCCCGTCTTGTCCAGGACCACAGTCGTCAGCTCGTGGGCTCGCTCCAGAGCCTCGCTGTTCTTGAACAGAATGCCGAGCTCTGCCCCTTTGCCCGTGCCGACCATGATGGCCGTCGGCGTCGCCAACCCCAAGGCACAGGGACAGGCGATCACGAGCACGGCGACCATGTAGATCATGCTCTGCGTAAAGCCCACGTCCCCGATAAAGAACCAGGCCAGGAACGTCGCGGCGGCGATGGCGATGACGATGGGCACAAAGACCGCCGAAACGCGATCGGCCAGGCGCTGAATGGGCGCCTTCGAGCCTTGCGCTTCCTCGACGAGGCGGATGATCTGCGCCAGGGCTGTTTGGGCCCCGACTCGCGTCGCCTCGAACTTGATCAGGCCTTGTTTGTTAATAGTGCCGCCGATGATCTCGTCACCGGGCTTCTTGTCCACCGGCAGGCTCTCGCCGGTGAGCATCGACTCGTCGACAGCGGAGCGCCCCTCCACCACTACGCCGTCCACCGGCATCCGCTCTCCGGGCCGGACGACCACCAGGTCGCCAAGGGACACAGCTTCCACGAGCACTTCGATCTCGGCCTCGCTGCCGGGACGGATGACGCGAGCCGTTTTTGGCCGGAGGCCCATCAGCTTTTTGATGGCCTCCGAGGTGCGGCCCTTGGCCCGCGCCTCGAGCACCTTGCCCAGCTTGATCAGGGTGATGATCAGGGCTGACGTCTCGAAGTAGACGTGATCTCCCATGGCGGGAAAGAGCAGGACCGCCACGCTGTAAAAGTACGCCGCGGATGAGCCCATGGCGACCAGGACATCCATATTCGCCGAGCCCGCCCGCAGGCTTTTGTAGCCGCCGACGTAATAGTCCCAACCGACGTAGAATTGGACCGGCGTGGCCATGGCGAAAAAGAGCCAGTTCACCCAGGGCTGATGCGCCCACATGCCCAGCAGTCCCAGGTCGCGGGCCATGC
This sequence comes from Anaerolineae bacterium, assembly GCA_041300865.1. Taxonomy (GTDB): domain Bacteria; phylum Chloroflexota; class Anaerolineae; order JAAYZQ01; family JAAYZQ01; genus JAAYZQ01. Next base: position 6,917 of record JBFYTF010000146.1, on the reverse strand, counting down.
TCAGCAGAAAGAGCGGCAGGGAGAAGGCCAGGCCGACCCAGAATTTGCGCGTCTGATCCCGAACCTCGGCCTCGCGCGCCGCCCGCTCCACGTCCTCGACGTCCTCGCCTTCGCCGGCCACGACGACATCATAGCCCGCGTCGCGAATCGCGCCCTGGATGGCCGCCAGGCTAGTGACACCCGGCAAGTACTCCACGTGGGCACGCTCGTTGGCCAGGTTCACGTTGGCTGCCACGACGCCATCCATGCGCTTCAGAGTTCGCTCGATGGTCGCCAGGCAGTTGGCACACGTCATGCCGGTGACGGGCAGATCAACCTTGGCCGTCGCCACATCATACCCGATGTCCCGGATGAGCGCAAGAAAATCAGCCTCTTTGACGACGCCCGGATCGTAGGTTACTGCCGCCCTTTCCGTGGCCAAGTTGACCGTCGCCTCATCCACACCCTCGAGCCGCCGGAGGTTACGCTCGATGGTCAGGGAGCAGTTGGCGCAGGTCATGCCCGTCACGGGCAGGCTAATTCGCTTCTTGTCCATCATGCGGGCGGATAGCCGGCCTCAGCTAGCGTCTTTTTCAACGAGGACAACGCTTCGTCGTCCTTGACCTGGAACGTGGCCGTTTTGCCTTCGATGTCGCCCGTCACAAACTCGGCACCCTCTACATATCCCGCCTCTCTCTTGACGGTCATGATGCAGTGATTGCAGCTGATACCAGGAATGCTCAGTGTCACGGTCTTCATAGAAAATCTCCTTCTCAGATCTTACATCTTGCCTGTGGTCTCGAACACGGACAGAATCTCGTTGATGACCCGCTCGCGCTCGGCCAAGTCGTCGCCGCGGATGGCAGTAGTTACGCAGGTATGAAGGTGTTGCTCGAGGATGAGCCTGTTCACCTTCTCCAGGGCATGCTGCACCGCCAAGTTCTGATTTATGATGTCGACGCAGTAAGCACCCTCTTCCAGCATGCGCTGAATGCCACGCACGTGGCCTTCGATGCTCTTCAAGCGGTTGACGATGCTCACCCTAAATTCGTCACTCATATCTTGTCCCTCGGCCCCCTCCCCCCGGGGGAGGGGGGTACCGAAGTCTAGCATAGTCGCCAGTTAATGTCAACTTGTCCCTTCGCCGCAGCAACCGAGAGGCGCCCGGCCTCGAAACGACGCGATCCTGGCTGGCGTCGGCTCATCGCCGCCATAGTACCAACGCTTGGCCGCTGCGTCTGTAGGCTTGTGTACCCGTCAACTGCCAGATCGTGCCGGGATCTGGTTGACAGCCTGGGAGTCCTGAGGTATAGTAGCCACGGGGGAGGCAAAGAGCATGCTGGACATGGTTATCGCCAACGGCACTCTCGTCACGGCCGAGGCCGTGGCCGCCGGGGACCTGGGCATCGCGGGCGGTCGGATTGCGGCCCTTGGTGCCGGCCTGCGGGGCGCCGAGACGATCGACGCCCAGGGCCTGCTGGTCCTGCCAGGCGCCGTGGACGAGCACGTGCACCTCCAGATGCCGGTCGGCGAGTTCTGTTCCAGCGATGACTTTGCTACGGGCACGCGCGCCGCGGCCTACGGCGGCACGACGACCATCCTCGACTTTGTCGAGCCCATGCCGCGTCAGGGCCTGGTAGACGCCCTTCTGGCGCGCCGGGCCGAGGCCGACGGCAAGGTAGCCATCGACTATGGCCTGCACATGACACTCTCCGACGCCCGCGACGAGACGCTGGCACAGGTAGCCGACGTTATCGCCGCCGGTTCAGCCACGTACAAGCTCTACATGGCTTACGACAAGCTGCGCCTGGACGACGGCGGGCTGCTGCGCGTCCTGGCCAGGCTGAGGAAGCACGGCGGTCGGGCCCTGGTCCACGCCGAAAACCATTACGCCATCGACTACCTCGTGACCCAGGCGTTAGCCGCGGGGCGGACAGGTCCCGAGAACCACCCGCTTACGCGGCCGGACGTCATGGAGGCGGAAGCCATCCATAGGCTCCTGGCCCTGGCCCACGTGACCGGCACACCCCTGGTCGTGGCGCACCTCTCGTGTGCCCTGGGGCTGGAGGAGGTGCGGGCGGCCCGGGGGCGCGGCCAAACGGTCTGGGTGGAGACCTGCCCGCAGTACCTGCTGTTGGACGAAAGCGTGTACCGCCAGCCCGGTTTTGAAGCCGCCAAGTTTGTGCTGGCTCCCCCGCCGCGGACGGCTGCCGACCGCGGTGCGCTGTGGGCGGGGCTGGGAGCAGGCGAGATCGATACCGTCGCTACCGACCACTGCCCCTTCTTCTTCGAGACCCAAAAGGTGCGCGGCCGCGACAACTTTAGCCGGATTCCCGGCGGCGCGCCTGGAGTCGAGACCCGCCTGGCGCTGATGTACACCTACGGGGTGCGGCCCGGGCACTTGACGCCGTCGCGCTGGGTGGAGGTATGCTGCACCGCGCCGGCCCGGCGATTTGGCCTGGCCCCACGCAAGGGCAGCCTGGCCGTGGGCGCCGACGCCGACGTCGTCCTCTTTGACCCAGAGAAGACGGTGGTCCTGGCGCACCACGCGCTCCACCAGAACGTGGATTATACCCCCTACGAGGGCTGGGAGGTGCGGGGTTATCCGGTCACCGTGATCTCCCGGGGCGAAGTGATCGTGCACGACGGCCAGTTCCTGGGCAAGCCGGGGCGCGGCCGCTATGTCGCCAGCGCGCCTCTGTAGACCGCGACCTGCACACGGAGGAGAATCGCCATGGCGGGGATGAGAATCGCCATCTTGGGATCAGGGGGCGTGGGAGGCTATTACGGAGCCCTGCTGGCCGGCAGCGGCAATGACGTGACCTTTATCGCACGCGGCGCCCACCTGGCCGCTCTGCGAGAACGCGGCCTGCAAGTCTACAGCATGCACGGCGATATAAGCCTGGAAAAGGTGCAGGCCACCGGCGACCCCGGCGAGGTGGGAACCGTGGATCTGGTGCTCGTGGCCGTCAAGACCTACGACCTGGATGCCGCCGCGAGGGCAGCCATACCCCTTGTCGGGCCGGCGACGGCGGTGCTGCCCCTGCTTAACGGTCTGGATGCCGCCGAGCGCCTGGCCTCGGCGCTGGGCGACGAGCGGGTCCTGGGTGGGTTGACACACATTTCGTCCGGCGTTGTGGCCCCGGGCGTCGTCCGCCAGGTGAGCCCCCTGCGCCGAATCACCCTGGGTGAGCGCGACGGCACCACCAGTGCCAGGGCTGAGGCCGTGCGAGACGTGCTGGCTGCGGCCGGAGCAGAGGTGACCCTAACGCGGCAGATCGACGTCGCCCTCTGGGAAAAGTTTCTCTTTATCGCGTCCATCGGTGGGATCTGCTGCCTGGCCCGGCAGCCCATGGATGCGGTGCTCCGCATACCACAAACACGTCAGTTGTACACCGAAGCGTTGGGCGAGATCGAGACCTTGGCCCGGGCAAGGGAGGTCGACCTGCCGGCGGACGCCGCCGGCCGCGCCCTACAGATCACGGCGGGCTTTCGCCCCGGTACCAAACCCTCCATGCTGGCTGACCTCGAAGCCGGGCGGCGCCTGGAGCTGGAAGCCATGAGCGGCACGGTGGTGCGTTACGGCCGCGAGCTTGCTGTGCCCACGCCGGTGCACTGGGCGGTGTATGCCGCCCTGGCGCCGAGCGCGAGCGGAGCCGCTTGACGCTGGCCGTGGGCACAATGAGATTGTGGCGGGGCAGGATTGTGAAGCGCGAGGCCCCCCGGGATGACGTAGGGACGTAGTTTTGTGAGCCCGTGGGGTACGGCACACAGTACCAGGGCGAGGGGACGACCTGTGCAGGGGCGAGACGGCGTGCGGCGCTTTACTGCGCCGCGTTACGGCTTTGTGTCGGGAACCAGGCCCATGCGCACCGCGAAGAGCCGCAGCTCGGCCTTGCTCGCCAGGCTAAGCTTGTTGTATATGTTACGCAGATGCGTCTTGATTGTCTTCTCGCTGAGATAAAGCTCCGCGGCAATCTCCGAGTTTCTCAGGCCCCGGCTGGCAAGGAAGAATACCTCTCGTTCTCGGGGCGTCAGGCTCTCGAGAGCCTCTTCCTGCTTGCTGGCTTCTTCGCGCAGGCGGCTCAACTGGCGCACGACCTTGGCCGCCACTGAGGGCGCCAGCAGCACTTCGCCCCGCGATATAGAGCGAATGTTCTCCGCCAGGCGCTCGCCGCCCACAGTTTTGAGGACATAGCCCGAGGCTCCGGCAATGAGGGCCGCGCTGATCTCCTGGTCGTCGTCGTAGGCCGAGAGGATCAGGACGCGGGACTTTGGACTGATGCGCAGCAGCTCACGGCAAAAGTCCGAGCCCAGGCCGTCGGGAAGGTGCAAGTCGAGGAGGATCACGTCAGGTGGCTCTTCGAGCACCATGGCCACGGCCTCGGCGCCCTGGCTGGCCTCGCCAATGACCTGAAAATCCTCCTCCATGTCCAGCAGGGCGCGCAGGCCCTCGCGAAAGATGGCATGGTCGTCCACGATAACCAGTTTTAGCTCGCGCATGGCCGTCTCTCCCCTGTCGCCCATCAGTCCTAATCGTCTTCCGCGACGCCCTGGTCGCTGTATAGCGGAAACTCCAGGGCAAAGATACTGCCTTCGCCCAGGCGGCTCTTGAGCGTTACCGCGCCGCCGTGCTGAACCATCAGCTCCCGGACGATGGCCAGCCCCAGTCCTGTGCCCGTCGAGCCGGGCAGGTTGTTCTTTCCCCGGTAAAAGCGCTCAAACACCTGCTGCTGTTCTTCTTCCGCAATTCCCACGCCCGTGTCACCCACCGCGATCTCGACGATCCTTGCGTTGCCGGGGCCTGGCTCGACCTCGCGCGCCGCCACCCAGACCTGGCCGCCTCGCGGGGTGTACTTCAGAGCATTGTCCACCAGGTTGGTGAGCATCTGAATCAGGTGGTTCTTGTCCGCCCAAAGGGCGGGCAACGGTCCACGGACCTGGTTTCGCAGCTCAATCGCCCGCTTCTGGGCGTTCTCCTGGTACACCTGTAGGATCTGGCCGATGATCTCTTCCGGCTCCACCTGCTCGGGATTGATCCGCAGCGCTTGGCGGTCCATGCGCGTCAGATCCAGAATGTTCTCCACCATTGTTTCCAGGCGGTGGGTTTCTTGCTCGATGGTCTGCAAGTAGTGCTGCCGCTTCTCAGGGCGACCTTTGCGGGCGAGGGTCGCGTACAGCTTGATGACTGCCAGGGGTGTGCGCAGCTCGTGGGACACATTGGACACAAAACGGGACTTGAGCTGGTCCAGCTCCTGGAGCTGCTCGTGCTTTTCCCGGAGCTGGCGCAGGTGCTCAACCCGCTCTCGTTCCAAGATCTTGAGTGGGGTGACGTCTTCGATGATGGCCACCAGGCTGTCCGCTACGCCGGTGGGTATACCGGCCGGCGAGAGGGAGAAGCGCAGGTGGCGATGCTCGCCCCCTTCGGAACGAATGCGAGCGTCGACCTGGCGGCGCGACCCACTGATGGCCACCTCTTCCAGCGCACGGGTGATGTGCTGCTCATCGCCGGGCACGAGCAGCTCGGCCAGGTTGCGGCCGACAAGGCTGTGGCTTGACCAGGAGAAGAGCGCTGCCAGGGCCGGGTTGCAGAAGCGGACGTCGCCCGTCACCGACAGGACGGCGATGCCGAGGGGAGAAGCGCGGAACACCGTCTCGTAGTCGTACGGATCGGGCGTATGCTGTTGCTGGTAGATGCTTTCGACGACGAGTGAGGCCTGGCTCACGAGGTGGGCCATCAGGCGCATGGTGTCGCGTCCAAAGCCACCTCCCCGGCGGTTCTCGCCGACGCCCAACATGCCCACCTGCTCGCCCGCCACACGCAGCGGCAGGATTAGGGTGTGCTTGATGCCGAGCCCCAGCATCAACTCGCGATCCGTCGTGCCCGCGCCGAACCCTTCCGCCGCGTGGCCGATGGGCACCCGCCATCCACCCAAGGTACCGTCGCCCCGCAGAGTCGCCTTGAGAAGCTGGTCACGGCGCTCGCCCGAAGCCGCAACGCACAGCAGGCGGCTGCTGCCCGGAACTGACAGAAACACAAAGGCGTGCCGGGCCTCGGCGAACTCGAGTGCCTCACGGACGACAGGTTGCAGCTCGGCTCCGAGGTCAAGCCCGGTGGCAGAGGTCCGGACGTGTGGGGCTTCTTGCTCGCGCAGCCGGCGAAGAGCGTCGTCCAGCAACTGGGAGCGGTACAGGATGGGGCCGCTATGGCGGGCAGCTTCGGCGGCCAGCGAGGCGTGCTCCTCGCGAAAGGCGTCGGGCGCCAGGGCGGTCCACTCCAGCAGCCCCAGGGTCCATTCGCCCGCAATGAGCGGCACCCCCAGCCAGGTCCGCACAAGCTCCTCGCCGGGCACCTCCTGCCACGCGGGATCGAGGCTGGTGTCATCCACTAGTGCCGGCCGGCCGCTGTCAAGGGCGACCCGGGCTATGCCGATCTGGCCCGCCGGCAAAGCCAGCCCTTGCAGGGGGGCCGTGGTGCCGTGTACGGCCAGAACTTCCAGCCGTTCCCCGTCGAGCCACATGGCTGCTGTGCCATCGCAGGGCAACAACCCGGCCGCCTCCTCTACGAGGCAGCGGACCGCGGCCTGAAATCCGGCCTCCCCATTGAGGCGGTCGACAAGGCTGAGCAGTACACTATTCAACTCGGTTGAGCCCGTCTCTTTGCAGCTCATCTTGTTTTTCCCGCCGGCCTGTTGCTCTTGCTCATTATACCACAGATCATGCCATATTGAAATAACCGGGCGGCAAAGGTTGCGGTTGGGCCTGCCCCCAGGTGCCAAGGCCAAGAACAGGTACTACGGCTCTGCTGAAAAGTGATGTGACTGTTCGAAGTTTGGTAACAGATGCGAGTAGGCGCCTTGTTATCAGGCTTACCGTTTTCTTTGAGTGACTACGCGAGCAAAAGCGCCAAATCGGCACCGCCGCGTTCTATAGATCTT
>JBFYTF010000136.1:0-3153 GCA_041300865.1 Anaerolineae bacterium | reverse complement strand
CTGGTTTTCGACGTCCCGCGGCCCGATCTCGATGCGCAGCGGTACCCCTCGCAGCTCCCACTCGTTGAACTTGAAGCCGGGCGTCAGCTCCTCGCGGGCATCGACCTTCACCCGGAAGCGCGCCTTTAACGCCGCGGCGAGCCGGTCCGTCGCCGCCAGCACGTCGGGCCGCTGCTCCTCCGTCCGCCAGATAGGCACGATCACGACCTGGAGGGGTGCTAGCTTGGGCGGCAGCCTGAGGCCCTGGTCGTCGCCGTGGGCCATGATGATCGCGCCTATCATGCGCGTGCTCAGACCCCAGCTCGTCGTCCAGCAGTACTGCAGCTCGTTGTTCCGGTCCAGGTACTGGATGTCAAAGGCGCGGGCAAAGTTCTGGCCGAAGTAGTGGCTGGTGCCCGCCTGGAGCGCCCACTTGTTGCCCATCATGGCCTCGATACTGTAGCTGGCATTCGCCCCGGCAAACTTTTCCGACTCGCTCTTGCGGCCCTGGACCACGGGCAAAGCCGCGTCGTTGACCGCAAAGTCGTTGTAGACGCCCAGCATGCGCAGCGTCTCCTCCTGGGCTTCGTCGTCCGTGGCGTGGGCCGTGTGCCCCTCCTGCCAGTAAAACTCGGCCGTGCGCAAGAACAGCCGCGTACGCAGCTCCCAGCGGACGACGTTGCCCCATTGGTTGATGAGCACCGGCAGGTCGCGGTACGACCGGATCCACTTCGAGTACATGTAGCCGATGACCGTTTCCGAGGTGGGACGGACCACCAGCGGCTCTTCCAGCTCCTTGCCGCCCCCGTGCGTCACGACGGCCAGCTCGGGAGAAAAGCCCTCCACGTGCTGGGCCTCTTTGTGCAGAAATGACATCGGGATCAATAGCGGGAACAGGGCGTTCTCGTGTCCCGTTTCCTTAAAGCGGCGATCCAGCCCTCCCTGGATGTTTTCCCACAGCGCAGTGCCGTAGGGCCGCACGACCATACAGCCCCTCACCGGGGCGTAATCGGCCAGCTCCGCACGCTGGACCACCTCGTTGTACCATGCCGAAAAGTCTTCACCTTGCGGCGTCAGCTTTTTTTCGTCAGCCATGTTCCTCCTCCACGCTGGCGTACTGGTTGCTTGCGCTTGTTCAATCTGGTCGGGGCGGGCTGGGCCGGCCCGCCGTAGGTATTTCTTGGCTTCACACTCCCCCTCTTCGGCCCGGCGAAGAGGGGGATCAAGGGGTGGGTGCTAGCTCTGCCCTCAGAAACGCCACGGCCTGCTCGACGCGGTCGACCACCGTTGCCAAGGCGAGATCGCCCGCGGTGATGAACGTCGTCGCCTGGAACGCCTCAAAGAGGTGACGCCAATCCTCACCCACAAACACAAAGGGCCGGGGTCCGATCTGGCCCGTCTGGAGCAGGCTCCAGGTGAGAGTTGCCTCCGTCAGCGTGCCGATACCGCCCCGAAGGACAACAAAGGCGTCGGCAGCCGTGAGCGCTTGCAGCCGCGGGAAAAAGTCTGTCACCCGCTGCTCGCGCGTGAGCCACTGATTCGGCGCTCGGAGCCGCGCGAAGAGGTCCATGGTGACGCCCACCGCCTGGCCACCGGCCTGCCGCGCGCCGCGGCTGGCCGCCTCCATCACACCCCCATAGCCGCCACACACCAGGACAAAGCGCGCCTCAGCCAGCATTCTTCCGAGGCGCTCGGCCTCCTCCAGCACCGGATGGCCGGCGGGCAGGCTGCCGCTGCCGAAAACGGCAACTGCCGCCCCTTCTTCCGGGCGCTGCCGGCCGGCACCGGCAGCCTCCAACGCGGGCAGCCGGGCCCCAGGCTCCCCGTTCCCAGCCTCGGAAAGACCCGCGGCGGCGGCCTGCCCCTCGGTCTCTGTCTCGCTCACCGTAACTGCCCCTCGTCGAGCTCCAGAACGCGGTGACCGTAGGTGTTGATCACCTGCGTATGGCGATAAGTCGTCGTCGTCCCTTCCTCCGGCCCATAGACGTGGATGTGGCCGTGGACCAGGTAGCGAGGCCTGAACCAGTCCATAAACGTCAGGAAGGCGGGAAAGCCCTGGTGGCAGCGGTCCGGCTTGTCGTGAATGCCCGCCGGCGGCGCATGCGTGATCAAGATGTCCAGATAACGACCGTAGCGCAGCCGGTTCAGCACCAGCGGCGGCACCAGCCGCCACACCTTGTGCATCATCTCCCGCTCCGTATACTGAAAGTCCGGGTTGTCGTTGTAGCGCATCGATCCCTCCAGCCCGGCGATAAGCAGCTTGCGGTAGCGCACCACGCGCCCGTCAAGGTTCTCGCAGCCGCCCGGATACTGCCACTCTTCCCGTGATGCCCACCTCTTGCGGATGGCATTGGCATGGTTGCCGATGACATAGAACAGCGGCCCGCCCAGCATCGTTACGATGTACTCCAGGTAATGATAAGGCAGGTCACCACAGCCCAGCACCAGGCTCACGTCGCCGTACAGCCGCTTGATGGCTGGACTATAGATCAATTGCTCTACCTTGTCGCTAACCGACAGGATCTTGATCATCTGTCCTCGCCACTCTGCTGCCTGTCCCTCCCCGCCGGCACAACAAAAGGCCAACTCTCGCACTCGCCTGGAGAGCTGGCCGTAAAAGTCGAACGACAGAATGCAAGCAAGCTATCCAGGCCGGGAGCCTGGCCGCGGGTTAGGGCTGGCAGGGACGGGCTTCGACGCCGGCCCGGCGGATAGCTGTGCATACCTCACGATCGTTGCCTCACCAAAGTCACTGTGCGGGGCAGTATACCACAATAGCCACGCTGTGTCAAAGTCCGATCCCAGCGCCATTGGGGCTCGGCGCAAGATGTGAAAGGCGCCAACGAATCCGGAAACGGATAGGAGCGCACGGTTGTGTTTTTGTGTTGTTCCTGGGCTATATGGGGTAGTACCGGACCCCTACTCGCTCCCACGGTCCCCCGTGGGAGCCCCGGCGGACGCTCCACCTTTTTGTTAGGCGATGCCGGTGTCCTTACCGCCTGGGATGGGGCGTTCCTCCCTTTCCCTGCAGCCTTGCCCGCACCTGTTTGCCTTCTCGCGAGAGTGTGCTATAATACCCTTGCAGGAAGACGCCTCGCGGCTCTTACCCAGCCCGAGGCTCGACCCCGGCGCGGGGTGGGCGCCAAGACAGATGTAGCGTTCCACAAGAAGATC
>JBFYTF010000129.1:0-30068 GCA_041300865.1 Anaerolineae bacterium | reverse complement strand
CTGACGAGCGACCTGTCGTTTCCGACGTCGAACTATCCGCAGGGGATAGCGCTGGAGAACTGTCCGAGCAGCACAGTGCGGAACAACATTCTGTACAACCTGCCGGGCGAGGTGTACAAGGTGACGGGGACGTCGACGCAGGGGTTGGCAATGGGCAACAACCTGGCGTACCGCAGTGACGGGAAGGCGTTGGTTGGGAGCCCGTATCCTGGGGATCTGTGGGGCGTGGTGCCGGGGTTCGTGAACGCCGGGTCGAGCGACTACCATCTGCAGACGACGTCGGCGGCGGTGGACGTGGGCTACGCTGTGGGGACGCTGGTGCCGGTGGACTATGACGGCAACGCCCGGCCGCAGGGCAAGGGCTTTGACATCGGCGCCTGTGAATGCGTGGGTGGAACGCCTGCAGCTCCTGTCGTACCAGTACAGCAGATCTATGACAACGAGAGCCCCGGCTTTACCACCTCGGCCGCGCAGGATGCGTGGCAGCGTTATGACGAAGTGGGTGGCGAGCACTATGGCGGTAGCCACGTCTACAACCACCTCCTGGGCACGGGCAAGGACGTCTCGACTTGGTCGTTCAAGGTGCCCAAGCCCGGCCGCTACGCCGTCTATGCCTGGTGGTGGGACGGTGAGTGGCGTCCCACGGATGTCCCCTTCGTCGCCAGCACGAGCAGTGGCTCCAAAACTGTGCGCGTCAATCAACAGATCAACGGTGGGCGGTGGAACGTCCTTGGCATATTCGAGTTCGAGAGTGGTGGCTCGATCGCGGTCAACGACAACGCCACCTCCGGCCAGGACGTTGTGGCCGACGCCGTGGGCCTGGCGTACGTCGGCCTGCCGGGCAGCATGGTGCCGTGGCGGCTCTATCTCTCGCTGGTAAACAACTGATCCCTGCGCGATAAACTGTGCGTGTCCGAGGGCCTCGAGAGAGGCCCTCTTTTTTTGCCCGGAGCTGGCGCACGTGCCTTAGCCTGTCAAGGCTCATTTGAGGGGTTGTCATCCTGACTTGCAAGGAGCGCGTCGTTGACAAAAGACCAAAGTGTGGTATGATGGTCGCAGTCCGAGGTCCCCGTGCCGGTGCCTTCGGCCCGAACCGGAAACGCGTCGCACTGGTATCTACTAACCCTCGAGGTGGCCGGCCTTTGGCCACGATACTGGAGCCATGTGCAAGAACCCACGCGGAGGCACCCTCATTGTCTGCGGGTTCGTTCTCCTACTCACAATTGCATCCTGTTCACCGCTGTCCGCTGTGCGCGGCGAGCCGCCGGTTCCAGCACGGCGAGGTGACTACTACGTTGACGCCCGGACAGGCTCCGACCTGAATGCGGGCAGTGCCGCGGCGCCGTGGCGCACCATTCAGAAAGCAGCCGACACGGTTGTGGCCGGCAGCATCATCCACGTCCAGCCCGGCCGTTATCAGGAGAGGGTCCGCATCACCCGGCCAGGCAGAGCGGGCGCGCCCCTCGTCTTTCAGGCCGAGGGCACAGCCCGGGTCCAGGGCTTTACCATCTTGGCCGACGACATCACCGTGCGGGGCTTTGAGATCACCGGCACGGAGGATCTTTGGGATGACGGCGTGGGGATCTTTGTCCACGCCAGGCGCTGCCGGCTGGAGGACAACAACGTCCGGCACGCAATCCGCGGCGGCATCCTGCTCTTTGGAGAACCTGGGGAGTCGAGCAGCGCTGAATGTGTTGTGCGGAACAACCGGCTCTTTGGCAACGGGCTCATGGGCATCGAGATCCATGGCAACAACCACCTGGTGGAGGACAACGAGATCTGGGGCACCATCCAGTACCATCCGGGCTGGGTCAATCCGCCGCGGTGGGTGGACGCTGACGGGATACGTTTCTTTGGCCAGGGACACGAGATCCGGGGCAACTATATTCACGGCATCACCTACGACGACCCGCAAAACCGCAACCCCCACATCGATTGTTTTCAAACCTGGGGGCCGGCGGTGGACATTGTCTTCGAGGCAAACCGCTGCGAGGCCCTCGAGTACCGGGGACCCGACGAACAGGGCAAGGGATTCATGATCGAGTCGCGGGCCGGGCTGGTGCAGGACATCGTCATCCGCAACAACATCATCCTGGCCTTCAACCAGGTCACCATCCTCGACGGCCGCCGCATCCAGATCGTGAACAACACCTTTGTGAGCGATCTGGACTTTGACGTTCCGGCCCAGGTCGGTATTGGCCTTTTCCGGGCCCGGCGCATCACCATCAAGAACAATATCTTCTACGACATCGCCCGGCCGCATCTGGCTGCCGACGCGACGTCGGAGGCGAGCCTGGATGCCGGACACAACAACGTTTATCGCAGCGACGGGCGACCCCTGGCAGGCTCCTCTTCGGGCGATGATCTGTGGGCGGTCGATCCGGGGTTTGTCGACGCTGACGCTCGAGATTTCCGCCTGCGGCTCACTTCCCCGGTAATTGATGCCGGAGCGGAAGTGGATGTCGCCGCGGACTTTGCCGGGACGCCCCGCCCCCGGGGCGGCGGTTACGACATCGGTGCTTTCGAGTCGGCCATTGACCTGATTGATGCCTCTGGCGCTATTGAGGAGACTTCCACGGTCCGGGCACGCGGCGCATCCGATTTCTGGTTTGCCCACTAGGCTCCGGCGCTGAAGGGCCGGCCTGCACCAGGAATTCCTCTAGACCTGCCTCCCCGAAAGCTGCGTAGAACCAGTCGAGTGGGACCTCCCTCCCGACGGCGATTTCGATAGACCGCTTGGCCTGGTAACACATCATGCGCAGTCCATTTTCCGAGGGCACACCCAGTTCCTCGGCCTGGCGCAGAAACTTGGAGCGGGCCGGGTTGTAGTTGAGATCGAAAAAGAGCCTGGCCTGGTCACCCGTGTTCAAGTCGGTCATGGGCGAGACATCGGCCAGCTCGCCCCGTCCCAGGGGGGTGGCGTTCACGATCAACTCCGGGCGCAAGTGGGGCAGTTCGTCCGGCTCGACGGCACACACCTGGCAGCCGTTGACGTTGAGCCGGCTTTGCACTTCGTGGCTGCGAGCCTCGATGATATCGTAAAGCCATACCTTATGTAGGCCCGCTATGGCCAGGCCGGTGGCCAAAGCGCGCCCCGCACCGCCGGCGCCAAAGATCAGCGCCGTCTGTATGTCGTCCAGCAGCTCTGTCTCACGCAGTGCGTCCATGAAACCCATACTGTCGGTGTTGTATCCCCACAACAGCCCCTCGCGGTTCACGACCAGGTTCACCGAACCCATTCTCCGCGTCGTTTCCTCGATCTCGTCGAGGTGGCTCATGATCGCGACCTTATGGGGGAAGGTCACGTTCGCGGCAAGGATATCCAGCGCGCGCATGCCCTGTACTGCGTTTTCCAGCTCTTCGCTTTGGACCGAGTAGGGTACGTAGAGATAACTCTGGCCCCAATACGACAGCAGCCGGTTGTTGAACGAGAAGGCGAGGTCCGCGTGCCGGATGTCGGCACCCAGGAGTCCCAGCAAGCGCGTGCCTGCCTCAACGCAGCCACCGTCGCTAGCGTAGACTGGCGTTCTCTCGACGGGAAGTCGTACTGTTCTTGAGGGAGTCATGTGGCTCCTTTCTGACATCTAGATGGATTTGATCATCGATGGCCGCCCTCAGCTTCTGAGCCAGGACGCGCATGTGTGCCGGATCGATATCGATCCGGTTATCACCTGTGATCGTGCCGTGGTTCCCCGGGATCGACTGCACGGACCATTCTCCGCGGACCAGATGTCGCCAGGACAACTGTGGATTGTCTGGGACGCGAAGTGAGCCCTCGGAAAGAAACGCGTGCACCGAGCCCCAGTAGGGCTGCGGCTCATACTGCCTCAGAGCCCACACGTTCAGCACTACCTTGAGCTTCATGCGCACAAACGCGCTTTGCTCTGCGAGCCCCTGAGGTGTGCGGCCTTGGCGCGCATAGCCAATGCGTCGCACGAAGCGGTCGTACAGATAGCGCACGAAGCTCAGGTAGGCCTTCAGGCTCGGGCCCCAGGGCCGGGCCGGCTCGACCATAACCAGGAGGGACACCTCTTCGCCCTGTTGCACCAACTGCTGCGCCATTTCGTAGGCCACGACGGCGCCGAGGCACACGCCACCCAGGAAATAGGGCCCACGCGGTTGCACACGCTGCATTTCGCGCACATACATCGAGGCCTGCGTTGGAATGTCGGCCGGATTCTGTGGCCCATCCTGGAAGCCGTAGAAGGGCTGGTCGGGTCCGAGAAACCGGGCCAGGTCACCAAGGTCGGTAAAGACATTCCCCAGGTTGCCGGGCAGGCAAAAGAACGGGGGTCGGGAGTCGGCAACCGCCCTCTCGGCCGCAGGGGTCTGCACAGCGACGAGGGGCGACCATTCCTGCCCCGCGTCCGCTCCCTCGCGACGCCCAGACCTGTTGCGCAGCACCTCGGTCAACCCTTCTACCGTCGGACACTGGTAGAAGACGGGCGGCGCCAGCTTCTGCCCGAACTCGCGCTCGATCTCGACAAGGAGGCGGACGGCCGACATGGAGTGGCCGCCCAGGTCAAAAAAGTTGTCCCGGACGCCGATCTGCTGGTGGCCCAGCACCCGCTGCCAGGCGTGGATCATGCGCCTCTCCAGCTCGTCCCGGGGCTTGACGAGCTGATCGTCCTGGTCGCCGCCGCCGCTCCCTTCCCGCTCCTGCCTTCTGGTGGCGGTCGACAGAGCATTGCGGTCCACCTTGCCGCTGGAGGTCAGGGGTAGCTCATCGAGAGTCACAAAGGCGGCCGGGATCATGTAGTCGGGCAGGCTTCGCGCCAGGCTTTCCCGCAGCTCTCGCCCTGATGGAGCGCGCCCGTCAGAGGGGATGACATAGCCCACGAGACGCTGTTCACCGGCGCTGCTTTCCGTCGCGCCGTAGCTGCCGGGCCCCGCGGCCACGAAGCGTCCGGAAAAGTCCGCGGCGTTCGTGGGCTCGGCCACCACCACCGCGTCCTCAATACCGTCTATCGCCAGCAGTGCCCGCTCGATCTCGGCCACCTCGATGCGAAAACCCCGGATCTTGACCTGAAAGTCCTTGCGCCCCAGGTACTCCAGCAGGCCATCGGCGTGCATCAGCCCCAGATCCCCCGTCCAGTACAGCCGCTCATCGCCTCCCGCTGGACCCGGCCGGAAGGCGGCCCGGGTGAGCTCTGGCTGCCGCCAATAGCCCCGGGCCAGGTACCTGCTCTTGACGACAATCTCGCCCGGCTGGCCAGGGCCAATCTCCTGGCCGGCATCGTCGAACAACAGCACTTGCTTATCCGGCACGGGATAGCCAGCCGGTACGAGGTTGCCCGCCACGGCGGTGTCGTGGTCCAGGAAGTAGAGGCGGTAGTTATAGGTCTCTGTCGCACCCAGGCGGTTGACCAGGATGCAGCCCGGGGCAAAGTGTTCCCGGTACAGCTCGACCTCTCGCCTGGTGACTGCTTCGCTGGCCAACACCAACAGGCGGAGGTGAGGAAAGCGGGTCTCGCCGCTCAAGGCGTCCACAAAGTAACGGAAAGGAGTTGGCACCCAGTCGCAGATGGTCACCTCTTCGTCAGCCAGCCACTGCTCCAAGCCGCCGAGACCTTCCTTCTTGACGTTCCAGGGATAAAGGCTGCTCCCGTTGAGCAGAGCGCAGAAAATGTCGACCATCGCCGAGGAAAAGCTGATAGAATGGAGGAGGGTCAGCCGGTCGGCATGGCTGATGTGAAATGCGTTGGTATAGTTCCTGATGCCGGCCAGAACGCTGCGGTGATCAAAGGCAATCCCCTTGGGCTGGCCGGTGGAGCCCGACGTATAGATGATGTAGGCCAGTGTCTCCGGCGACACCTCCAGGCTGGGGTTCTCGGGCGCAAAGCCCGCTGCTGGCTCCAATGCTTCGTCCACGTCGATCAGTTGCTCGGGCCCCACTCCCAGGCGCGCGGCGAGATCGTGACCCGCCAGGCTGCCGGGGTCGGCTCTCCCGGAAGCGGTTAGCACGAGCTCGGCACCCGAATGGCGCAGCATGTATGCCAGCCGCTCGGGAGGATAGTCGGGATCGAGGGTCACAAAGGTGTGACCGGCCTTCAGCGCCCCTAGGATGGCAGCCACGGTAGGCATGACCTTGTCGAGGAGGAGCGCCACTACGGTCGCCTTGTCGCGGCCTCGGGATAGGATCGCGTGGGCCAGGCGGTTGGCTGCACGATTTAGCTCAGCATAAGTCCATTCCCGGCCGTCGGCCATGTGGTCCTCTTGGTGGACCTTGATCGCTACCCGGCTGCCATGCTTACGTACCTGCTCCTCGAAGCGCTTGCTGAGCGATTGCGCGATGTCCTCCGCGGCGAACGGTATATGGCCGCCCTTGGGATGGTACGCGCGACCCCTGATGGCTGCTTGTTCTTGCAGGCCGGGAGAGTCGAGTTCTGGCATCCCGCTCATGTCTGCACTCCTGGCTTCACGGGCATACTCCGGAACAAGGCCTGCGCGGCCGCGGCTCGGATAGCCGGTTCCCTCTCGGCTTCGACGTGGCGCCTTGCCCGGGGGCCCACCACCAGCACACCGGTTTCCAGCCGGATCTCACCTGGCTCCAGGCCGGCCAGAACCGCCGTCGAGTCAAGCTGTGCACCGCCCCCATCACCTGGCGCGCCGGTGCCGCTGGCGGCTCGCGCTCGCCACCAGCGGGCAACCTCGCCGGGGAGGGCGTGCCAATAGCCGCCCCTGTCTCTCACGGCCCGTAGAAAGTCGAGGTACACTGCCCCGGTCCTGTCCTCGCGCAGTTAATCGGGATGGGTGTTGAGCAGGGCCATGCCATGGTATTCTCGCAGGAAGTCGATCTTTTCCAGCCACAGCCGCGGCGAGTCCTCGCCCAGGACGGAGGTGAGGGTATAATCCTGTACCAGCGTATAGGGCAGCTCCAGGAAGTGGCCCAGCTCAAAGGGCCAGAGACTCATGGTGCCGCCGGGCATCGGCTCGTAGGGATCTGTATCGAAAAACGAGAGATCGTACTCCATCTGCAGGTCCTGCATCCACTCTGGCTGGCGATGGGTGAGCGGCGTGCGAAACCCTCGGGCATCCAGGTTCTCGAGAGCGGTGTTGATGCGCGCCACGCGGCGGGTCCACTCGGCGTGCGAGCGGAACAGCTTGCCGTCGTGCCGCAACCCGTGCACGCCGATCTCGAAGCCGCGTTCGCGAAGCTCGGACAGCAATGAGCAGTCTAACTTATAGCGCTCGGGGACAAAGTTGAAAGACGAGCGAAAGCCGAGGCGCTCTTCCAGGTCGGCCACCGTTCGGACGTAGCTCTGCCCCTGCGCTGTTTCGACGTCGTGGGTGAGCACCAACGCATACGCGCGGCCGTGTGGCCAGAAGAATCGAAACGACAACGACGCCCTGCCCGTCACGGCCAGCAACTGCCTGGCGACTTGCCACTGGAAGCGGGCATAGCGTTCCTCGATGGGCCAGCCCAGGCCCGACCGGCTTTGCATGGGCCGGCTGGAGAGCCGGCGTAGCCCCCGTGTCAGTGAGCGGGGCAGGAAGGGCTTCAGCGTGTAGTAGGCGCGCCGGGTGGGGCTCAGGCGCCAATGGTGTGGCCCAAACTGCCCTTCTCCGAGGGTCTGAAGAAGGATGGCGTCGATGTCGACGGCGCCTTGCTCCGTCCTGACCACTGCGAACGGCGGCCCCAGGACGTGGACGGACCGGGCAATGGCCGCCTGCCACTGCTCGTGCGACGCGGCGGGCTCGCCGTTCTCGGCTGTCTGCAGGAGCCAGAACCTTTCCGGGGTGTTAGAGCTCCAGAGGTTTGTGCTCATCGGCGAACTGCTGCTCCCTTGATTCGCTCCCACATCTTGCCGACGAGCAGCACAGTGAAGGCTGCCCCCGGCCGCCAGTCGTCTCGGGAGTAGATGGCCCACATCTTTTCGCCCCGCAATGAGCCCAGCCACTGCGGGATCGACAGCTCGCCCTTGCGGCGGTAATCGAGAGCCGCCCTCAGATCTCGCTGCCAGTCCACCCACAGCACGTCGTCGCGATAGGCCAGCTGAGGCTCCACCGGCAGCTGTAGCGCGTCGCGGTAGGCGAGGTGCGCCAGGTCCACCCCGACGCGCGGGCCCAAACCGTCCCACATGCCAAAGCGCGTGTTGAACTCGATGAGCTTGTACGTTTCGTCGCGAACGTCCTTCTTGAACTCCAGCCCGCCCAGTCCCTGGTAGCAGCTGGCGGTCAGCAGCTCCAGGGCCGCGGCCTCAAGCTCTGGATCGTGAAAAGTCTGCACGTAGCTGGCGGACCCAAACCCCGTCGGAATGACCCGCAGCTTTTTCCCGGCAAACATGCCCAAGGGTTTCGAGTTGCGATCCAAGTAGAAGGCGATATATGCCAGGCGGCTGTCCTCGCCGGGTACGACCTCCTGGACCACAAGGCGGCCGTCGTGGGCGGCGATGCGCCGGTAGGCTGCCACCAGCTCCTCGGGATCCTGGGAGAGGACGACCTTGGCGCGTCCTTGCAGTAGGCCGCGCCGCAGCAGGCTGGTGAACTCGGCGGTGTGCCAATAGGTGCTTTCCGTCGGCTTGAGGATGGCCGGGTAGCTGACCGTGGCGGCTGCCTCCTCGATGCTCATCGGCCCGTTTAGCGGATACGTCTTTGGCGTCGGCAGGTTCACCTCTTCGGCGGCTGCTCGCAGGCCGTCCTTGGTCGTCAGCTTTTCCATCGTCTCGTGCTTGGGCATGACGAACTCGTAGTACTGGCCCAGGACGCCGCGGTGGCGCGAACAGAGGAGCACGTGCATATCGCTCAAAGGGAAGAGCACCGCCTTGCCCAAGCGCTTGCCCAGGTCCACGAGAAACTGCAGGTAGGAGGCTTCGTCCCGCTCCGGGTTCGGGCTGCGGACAAAGCGAACGTACTTGGAGAACCGGCCCACGGCGTCCGGATAGGCGTCGACGCCATATACGGGGATGCCGCGCGGGCCCAGGGAACGGGCGATGTCCAGGCCCATATGCTCGTCGAGCGGTGTCACAACCGCCGGTACCGTTTTCATTTGTCTGTTACTCCCTGTCTACGGTCGCTTGCTGTGGCTGTGCTCCTGACCCATTCGCCGACCAGCCCTCAGCCACTGCTTCTGGTTCCATGGGCATAGCAGGTTTCGGGCAAGGCGCGGCAACGCTCGCCGTAGAGGACTTGGAGCCAAAAAGCCCCAGCCGGCGGAAGAGGCCGTAACCCAGCTTGCTAGCGATCAACAAAATGGGCGTGTGCACGCAGACGTTGCGCCCGTAGGAAACCAGCTCCCCGCCGAACTTGGCCTTGAAGTCACGCACCCCATACTCCTCATCGGGCTTGCCGGCGCCGCCAAAGTCATACATCCGACAACCCTTTTGCGCGGCCCATTCAAGGACCTTCCAGGTAAGGATCTCGTTCGGCACGTAGGAGCTGTACTCGCGGTTCATACCTCCGTACCAGCCGTAAGCCGTGCCCTTATACAGGAGATCCACCGAGCAGGCAACTGGATTGCCTTCCACACGGGCCACGAAGAAACGCGCCATCCCGCGGGGGACGAGTATGTCGAGGGCCGCCTCAAAGAGCGAGATGTCGGCCAGGGGCACCTCCGCCATAGCATAGGTCCTGCGTAGGAGCGCGTAGCATTCGGCCAGGCTCTCGCGGTCGCGCACGTCTCCGACCACGACGTCACCCTCGCGCAGACCACGCCGAATCTGCCTGCGGGTGCGTTTGCCGACGTTCTGTAGGATCTCTTCAACGGGACGCTCCAGGTCGATGAGATAATTGAGGTGTTCTTCGTAGGCAAATCCGTGCCTTTCGAGGACCGGCTGCAGTCCGTCCAGGGGGCTGATGTTGCGCAGCTCGGTAAAGAGCACCTGTCCATCGACCTCCTGGCGGTACGCTTCCAACAGGCGATCCAGGGCCTGATCGCCCTCTTCTCCCGGCTCGCATAGGACACTGCCAAACACCACCGCCCGGCTCGTGAGGCGCCGGAGCGCGCCGCTTAGGACGACGATCTCGACGGGTAACAACAGGGCCAGGATCCGCTCTGCGCCGGGCGCGGCACCGGCCTCGGCGCGGGCGTCAACGGCAGCCCACAGGGTGGGCGTGTGCTTGCACGCACGCTCGTATACCTGGAACATCTCTGGCGTGTGAAAGACGTTACCTTCGGGATGTTTGTCGACGAAGCGGCTCCAGCTCTCCTGGTCGAGGCTCCGGACGATCTTGATGGTCATGCGCTTCCCTCCTCCGCGCCGGCAGAGGACGCGGTTCGGGGCGAGGTTTCGCCGCTTCCCAGCCGCTCTACCAAGGCTACGTATTCGGCACCGATTTTGGTCCAATTGTAGTTGCGGTTAAAGCTCTCGGCTCTCTCAGCCAGTGCCGCCAGGCGCCCGCGGTCGTCATAGATCTCTTTCAGGACGCGGGTTAGGTCCTCGACGCTGCCGGGCGTAAAGAGCTCGGCCATCGTGCCCTCAAAGTAGCGGGCAATGGCCGTTGTCCGTGCGGCGATAGATGGCAGCCCCAGGGCCGCGTACTCCATAAGCTTGGTGGGCAGCAGCCCGTCTGTGAAGGGGTCATCGCGGTAGGGCACGATGCCGACGTCGGCCTGAAGGATGATGGCTGGCAGCTCTTCGGCCGGGCGCAGCGTGTCGTGAAACTCCACCTGGCCGTCCAGGTGCAGCTCCTGGGCGAGCTGCTGCAGGTTTTCCATGTAGTCGCCGCGGCCAAGGATCGTGAGGTGCAGATCCGGCGCTTCGCTGCGGAGCCGGGCCATGGCGCGCAGTGCCAGGTCCAGGCCATAGCGCTCCACAACAATGCCGTGGTAGATGAGCCGCAGCCCACCCTGCCGGCCCGGGTCGTTGAACGACTGCCCGGCCGGGCGCAAGGGCGCTCGTGGCTCGGCGTCCGCATCCGGACGCCGAAAGATAGCATCGTCGGCGACGTTCATGACCACGCTGACCTTGTCCGCCGGGACACCGCGGTCGATCAGAGCCTGGCGCCAGTGGTGGCTGACGGTGATGACGTGGTCGGCAAAGCGGCCGGAGACACGCTCCTGGAGGCGGACCAGGCGCACCGGCAGGCTCCCTGCCCCGCGCCCAAAGCGGCCCATGTAGAACTCGGGCATCAGATCGTGGAGGTCCAGGATGAGTCTGGCGCCCATAAGTTTGGGCAGCCAGGCGGCAAACACCAAAAAGTCGGGCGGGCTGTGCATTTGGATGGTGTTGTACGGCCTGATCAGGTGGCGCCAGGATACGCGGACCATGGCCAGGAGAAGAAAGGCCACGTATTCCAGAAACTGAGCCACCAGGCCGCCTCGCCTGTAGCGGCGCACGGGAACGCGATAGATGCGAGTGGCCTTGAACGTCGCCCGGGCGGCCTCTCCCTCTTTGCGCAGGCTGATGACGTCCACTTCGTAACCGCGCTTCAGCAGCGCCTCCGCCTCGCGCTGCACGCGCGTCTCTCCAAGGGGGTAGTAGGCGTGGACGACCATGCAGTGGCGCTGACCGGTTCGTCGCGGGGGCGGACCCGGTCGCTTTTGCTCCGTCGGGCTCATGTTACTTCTCCTTCTGTATGAGGTCCCACAGCTCGGCCGATTGGCCATGCCACTCGGCTTCCAGCGCTGCCCTGAGGTCCGCCATCTCCCGGCGCAGCGTTTCCTCGTGCTGTTGGGCATAGCGCACACCCTCACGGACGCCCTCCACGCTGTTCGGAATGTGCACCGTACCCTGCGAAAAGTATTCGCGCAGGATCGGCCAATCGGAAGTGACCAGGGGCGTGCCCAGCGAAACGGCCTCAAAGCCACCCATGAGCAGGGTGTGGTCCCGCGTGGTGAGGTCGATGATAGTCCCTGCCTGGCGCAGCAGGCCGATATACTGATCGTAGGGCACAAAACCCGTCAGGTGGCAGTTGGCCGGTTTCTGGGCCAGAAGCTCCGGTGTGGCGCGCCGGGGGTCGCCGGTGACGTAAAAGCTCACGTCGGGCATTTGCCGGGCTGCGTCGAAGACAACGTCGAGCGGCTCGTCCAGCTCGAAGGTGCTGATGACCGCGACGCTGAACTGCCCATTCGTCCCTGCCCCGCTGTCCTTCAGGGGATAGGGCGAGCCGGGCGGGTAGTGTCCGGCCAGAAAGCCAATCACCACGTAGCGCACTCCCCATTGCCTGACGATCCTGGCCTGCGACTGGTTGTGGACGATCATGGCCAGGGCACGGCGGGCCAGGGCTCGCGTCAGGCCCAGCGCCCACCGCCACCGGGGAGCAATGAAGGCGCTTGTGTGAGAATCGATGACATACTGCGCGCCGTGCAGCCGGGCGTAGAGGTAGGCAACCAGCACCGCAAAAACGGGCGGGTTCTGCACATAGACCACGTCGGGCCGCTCACGGCGCAGCAGGCGCCACGTCTTCCACGCCTGGATGGGATAGCGCAGCGGGGCCTGCCACAGCTTGCCCTGCTGCCCAACGACGATGTAATGCGGCTTGGTGCCGAACCGCTCGGCCAGGAGGTCCGGCCGCCGGTCGTAGCGCACCCAGGCGATAAAGGTCATCTTTTTCATACCTGACCTCCGCCGTCCTGGGCCTCCACCCCGCCCCGGCCGGGGCGGTCGCTCTGCGGGGCCCGGCTCTCGTCTTCGCGCAAAAGCCCCGCACCTTCGTGGACAAGCTCCTCTTCCTGCGGCACGAATCCCTCGCCCCGCCGTGCTTGCTGCTCGCCGTGGTGGACGACTTCTGGCGCTCGCTGCGGGGGAGCCTCGTTCGTGGAGGCGACGTCACCTGCTGGAGGCACCAGACCGACGTTCCGGAGCCAGGCGACCGTCAGAAGTAGGCCGGGGTCGACGTCAAAGCGCGGCTGGTAGCCCAGCAGCTCTTGTGCCTTCCGCGTCGAGTACAGCGCGTCGCGGTTGTATAGCTCCAGATCCTCGAAACGCGGGGTGCTGCGGATCGACTTCTCGGCCGAAAGCATGGCCTGCTTGGCGGGCCGGAACTTGGCCGCCAACCGGCGCAGGGGTTTGTCGAAGCGCTTTTGTGCCATCCGTGCCGCGCTCCGCACCGGGCTCATGAGGGTAGCCCGCAGCCGCATCCTGTTGGGCTGGACGTGCTCGAGGGCGGGCAGCCCCATAGCCGCGTTAAACCTGGCAAAGTAGTTGTTCCAGGTGATGGGTTCCGGGCCGCTCACGTTAAAGGCCTCGCCCACCGCCGCTGGGTGCCGGGAGGCCAGCAGGATACCGTCCACCAGGTCCGAGACATAGACCAGGTTGCAGAGGCCCCCACCGTAGCCCTCAAAGACTCCCCATTTCCCCGACTGGAGCTTGGCCGCCATCTCTACCGTCCAGGTGCGTCCAAACGGGCCGTAGACAATCGTCGGCCGGACCACAGTGACGGGCAGACCTTTCACGCCATACTCCCAGCAAAGCCGCTCGGCCTCGATTTTCGAGTCGCCGTATTCGCTGCCCGTCGGCTCCAGGGGGTAGGTCTCGTCGACCTCTCCTAACGGCGTGCCGTACACCTCCGTGGTGCTGATATATACGACACGCGCCGCGCCTGCTTGCAGAGCTGCCTCTAGCACGTTGCGCGTGCCTTCGACGGTGACGCGTGCCGAACCGTAGGCCGTGTGGATCACCCGCAGTCCTCCCGGGCCGTAAGAGCCCGCCCCGTTCATCGCCGCGGCGATCTGCTCCGGCTTCATAACGTCCAGGAGGACCGGCTCCAGCCCAAAGCGCGCCAACCGGACCGCTTTGGACCAGCGGCGCATGCCGGCCCGGACCTCCACGCCGCCCTGTATGTGCAGCGTCTCGGCCAGCCAACCACCAATGAAGCCACTCGCCCCGGTGATCAGGAAGGTCTCGTTAGCGGCCATACACCACCTCCGGAACGGGCTGCGTTTCGGGAGCCCGCAGAACGTCGTACCACGGCATCTCGAACGGGGTGGCCGCCCGGTAGCACTCGTCGATAAGCTCGATGGAGGGCAGGGCGTCGCGGCCCGAAACCAATGGCGGCACACTGCCTTCCATGGCGTCGATAAAGTTGCCGACCATGCCATAGGCGATGTCGTGGTAGGAGCGCGGCGAAGCGGGCAGCTTCAGCCGCTTTTTCTGCCCCGCGCTCGTTGTCAGCAGGACGCTGTCGGTGTCATAGATGCCGCCCTCGACGCGGGCCTTCTCGCCCGTAACCTCGAAGCGGGGCGTGAACTTGCTGAGCCAGCTCAGCTTGACCTCTCCATGGCAGCCCTTGTGCTCAAAGCGCACGTCGGCCACGGCTTCGGGCCCACCCAACGCGTCGTTCTGCGACGCGACGAGCGCCGGTTTGCCGCCCAGCCACCAGCAGAGGACGTACATGACGTGTGCCCCGCGGTCGCGCAGCACGCCGCCGGCTGTGGTCCCCACGCTAAAGCGAAAGCCGGTGACGGCTTCCCAATCAAACAACTCGCCCACGAGGTAGCGGATCGAGCGCAGGTCGCCGAGTGCGCCGCTATCCAACAGCTCCTTCACCTTGACCAGGGGAGGAAACAGCCGCCGCTGGTAGTTCCCGGCCAGGATCAGACCCCTGCCCTCAGCCAGATCAACCATCTCCCTGGCCTTCTCCGCGTTTTCCGCCAGCGGCTTTTCGGCCAAGACGTGGACGCCCTGCGCCAGGAGCTGCATGGCCATGGGGTGATGCAGGTGTGTCGGCGTGGCGAGGACTGCACCGTCCACCTCAGGGATGATGTCCGCGTACTCGGTGCTCGTCCTTTGCACCCCGAACTGCTTCGCTAGGTGCTCGGCCCGCGCCCGGTCCCGGTCTACGAGGATCAGCTGGGAAAGCACGTCAGGGCGGCGCGTGAGGGCCGGCAGGTAGTACTGCTCGGCTATGGCACCGCAGCCCACGAGTGCCAGGCGCGGGGCGCGCTTCGCCTTGCCTCCGGGACGCGAAAGGTTCTGCGTCTTGTCTGTCATGGTTCCGGTTCCTCCACTGGGGCGAGATGTGTTCGGCGGGCGCTGCTGGAACGAAAGGAAATCGCCTGCCCGTAGACCTCCAGCCAACGCGCAGCGATGGACTGCTTCAGCTCCGCGATCCAGCGTTTGGCGTTGTCGCCCATTCTGTGGCGCAGCTCGTCGTCGGACAGGAGGTGGATGATGCCCGCTGCCAGCTCGCGTTCGTCAGCCGGCGGTACCAGAACCCCCGTAACCCCGTCCTGGACGTACTCTGGCAGCCCACCCACGTCCGAGGCGACGACCGGCTTGCCAAAACCGTAAGCGTCGAGGAGCACGCCGCTGGGCCCGGCCGAAATATAGGGCAGGGCAACGAGGCTGGCACGCTGGTAAAAGGTGGGCATCTGGTCGCCGGGCACGAAACCGCGATGGACCTCGAACCTCTCCGGCTGCTCGATCAACTCCAGGCAGCGATCCAGGTCGTTGCCGTGGGAGGCGATGAGAAAGCGGGCGTCCGGTACTTCGCTGTTGACCAGGGGTTGGGCGCGCACCAGGTATTCCAGCCCTTTGTGCTTCCGGGCGCCGCCGAAAAAGAGGACCGTGCCTGGCTCTTCGGGCACCGGCTCGCCCGCCCAGCGGACGGCGGTGATGCGCGGGCAGAGGGGCACAAATGCCGTGTGCTCGGCATGGATGCCGTACGTTTTCTGAATATAGGGCAGCATGCTTTGCAGCGTCACTGCCAACACGTCCGAGCCGCGGGCGATGAGGCGGTTGATAGCCAGGTCTAGCCACGCCGGCCGGTTTTCGCCCACGTTCGGCTTCGGCTGTGCGTAGGTTGTCACCACCGGCAGGTCGCGTACGAGGTTGGCCATGACCGCCAGCCACAGCTCCGTGGGCCCGATGCTGATGTGCACCAGGTCCACGCCGTCGGCCTGAATCGTCCGGATGGCCCGCCGCACCACGCCCAGGGAGCGTGGATCGCGCAGGCGAGGATAATGGATCAGGCGCAGGCTGCATGCCCGGGGCAAGAGATCGCGTTCGTAGAAGCGTTCCTGGACCTTTTGGTCGCTGTGCGGCGCCTCGCCAGGCGCAGCGGACCAGGCCAGCAGCCTGGCCGCCCGTGCGTAGGAGAGGTAGACGGTCACTCTCACCCCTGCTTCGTGTAGGACATTGGCGAGGTCAAGCATGGATTCGATGTCAGCCGAGGCGACGAGTCCGATGTGTAAGTTTGGCATCTCGCTTCTCAATGTCCGTTCTTCAGCCCAATGATGTGGTGCAGGTCGGCAAACACCAGGTTCCAGTCATACGGCCTGGCATACTCGATGCCCCTCGCCGCATATTGCGCCATGAGTTGCTCGTCACCCAGCATTTCCAGCACCGCGCTGGCAAAGGCCTCGGCCGAGAATTCCAGCACGCGCCCGGCGCCGGCCTGGTCGATGATCCGTTCCGTCTCGCCCACGCGTGTTCCGACGACTGCCAGTCCGGCCGCCATATACTCCACGATTTTCAGGTGAAACGCGTACTTCATCTGCTCGGTCGGCCAGAAAAGCGCCACGCCTATGTCCGCCTCGGCCAGGAACTCGGGCAGCTCCTCGTAGGGCTGGTAGCCCAGGAACTGCACGCTGCTGCCGAGCTGGAGCCGCTCCGCCTGCTCGCGCAGTGCGCGGCCATAGTCGTTCTGGTTGGGGCCGATGATGAGGTACCGGGCCGCGGGGATCTCGTCTCGCACCCGGGCAAACCCCTCCAGGGAGACATCCAGCCCGGCCCATTCCTCGATGGAGCCGGCGTAAACCAGCGTGGGCGGATGAGGTTTCTTTACCTGGGCCCGGGCAAAGACCTCATAGTTCACCCCGTTCGGTATGACGAACGTCTCCCGGGCTCCCTGCTCCTGCCGCAGTTCGGCGAGGAGGCTGCCGACAGAGATGACCTTGTCAGCTATGGACACCGAGAAGCGCTCCCGCCAGGCCATGGGTAACCGCCAGTAAAGGGGCCGGTCAAAACCGGCAAAATAGTCCCAGTCGTCGTAAACCAGGGTGTCAACCACGCCCCTCTTCTTCAGCCTCCAGGCCAGGAGTGCGTTGTCGGGATTGCCAAAGATGCCGACGTCATAGTGGCGCCGGGCCAGCTCACCCAGGTGCCAGTAGGCCCACACGTCCTGGAGCAGCGGATCCATGCGGTTGGGCAGCTTGTGAACCCGGAACTCTGTGCCTGCCGGGGTCTCGGTGACCTGAACGGGCTCGCTCGAGTAGCTGCGGATTCCCCGCCGAAGCTTCGAAACCGGACTGGCCGGGTAGGGGCCCGCGTAAAAGGGCCGCAGCGAGACCACGTCTACGCGCCCGGCGTGCTTTTCCAGGAACCTGATGAAGTGGTGGGCGCGATGGTTTGGCGAGCGGATCAGGTCCGACCCGCCTATGTAGAGGATCTTTTCTGCCCGGTTCCCATTTGAGGAGGCACCTTTAGCGACCATAGACATCTCCCTGCGTGGCCCCTGCCCCTGTACCTGCGGTCACCGTCTCCGCTCTGCTACCTTCGGACCCCTTCCCCGCCCCGTGAGACACGGCGCCGCGGTTCTTCCACCACCACCACAAGCCCGAGCCCAGGCCCCGCAGGCGGGCCAGGGGGTGCTTCAGATAGCCATGTTTCACGTACCGAGCGGCGTCGACCGCCTCGGTCCGCAGCGACCAGAGGAGGTAGCGGCGCAGGTGTGCCCGGGACGCATTGCGCGCCACAAAGATCACCTGGTTGCGCGTCAGAAAGTAGTGCCGCTCTGGGCTCAATGTCGTGCTGGCACCGCCAATGTTTCCCTTGTGCCAGATCTTGGCCTTCGGCGCATAGACAATCCGAAAGCCTGCGCGCCGGACGCGGGCGCACCAGTCAGTCTCCTCAAAATAGAGAAAGAAGTTGGGATCGTAGCCTCCCACCCGCTCATAGACCGCGCGGCGTACCAAGAGGTATACGTCGTCGACAAAGTCATAGTCCTCGACGTTCTCGTACTGGCCGCGGTCCTTCTCGTTGCCGCCGACGTGCCCGCCGGCCAGGATCATCGGATCGTTGTAACGGCCGGCCGTCTGGAGCGTGCCTGGCTTGTCGTACCAGTAGACCTTGCCCGACACGAACCCTATGGTCTCGTCCTGCTCTGCTACCCCCACCAGCTCCGTCAGTGCCCTGGGATCGACGACGGTATCGTTGTTGAGGATCAAGAAGTAGTCGCCCCCGTGGTCGTAGGCAAACTGCAGCCCGGCATTGAACCCGTCGGCGTAGCCCAGGTTGTCGACGTTCTCCACGATGCTCACGTCGGGAAATGCCTCGCGTATGGCTGCCACCGAGCCGTCGCTCGATCCGTTGTCCACCACGACGATCTCGTAGTTTGGGTAGTCGAGGTCCTGGAGCGAAGCCAGGCAGGCCAGTGTGTCCTCCTTGCCGTTCCAGTTGAGGGTGATGGCCCAGACTTTGGGGGCTACAGCGTTCATTGTGGTTTCTCCCATCAGCGTAGTTTCAGCGCTTGCTTGACCAGCGACACGTCCTCCCGCGAGAGGACGCCCAGCAGCGCCAGGGCCGCGGCATAAACGACCGGGGCGATCAGCAGCACGACGGCGAACAGGTTGACGTCGAACTCCAGGGCGGAGTAGACGGCAGCGGCCATCAACAGTGCGGCAGCGGTGGCCGCCAGGGTCCTCTTCCAGGGCAAAGCGAGGCGCAGGACGCGATGGCAGTAGACAGAGTAGAACACAAAGCCGATGGCCGTGGGTACCACGACGGCAATGGCCGCGCCGACCATGCCCAGCAACGGCACCAGGACCAAGCCCAACGCCGCGTAGAGCACAGCAAAGAGGCCCTCCGTCACCGTAAAGAACCTTTCCCTGCCGGTGGCAACAAGCAGGTTGCCGTTGACGTGGCCCACGAAGCCAAACACCGGCTGCCAGGCCAGGATCAGCAGGACCGGCACCGATTCCTCGAAGCCCTCGCCAAAGATGAGGGGGATCAGCCGGTCAGCTGTCAGGAAGGTGCCGACGGAAACGGCGAGTCCCAGGATCAGCAGATAGGTGAAGGACTTCTGGTAGGTGGCCTGAAGCGCACCTTCAGAACGGCCCGAGTAGCGCGAAAAGACCGGGAACACGGCCCGCATAAACACGGCCGGAATCAGCATGGTCATGCCGACCAGCATGCTGGGCGATGCGAACCAGCCTACCTCCTCGACGGTGCCCGTCGCCGACAGGATGAGGGTGTTGAGCTGCGAGTGGGCCAGGGGGTAGACAGATACCAGAGCAAAGGGCAGGGCCATTACGAGCAGCCTTTTTGCCAGCCGCAAGTCCGCTCGAAACTTGAGCGGAACACCGCGGCGCCGCAACAGGGCAAAGGTCAGTACCATCTCCACCACGTTCGCCAGGGCAGTGACACCAACGATGACGATCAGACTGTATCCCAAGGCGATGGCCAGCAGGCTCAAACCCATGTTGACCAGGTCGCGGATGACGCGAGTCAGGAGATTGTACTCCATGACCTCGTAAGCCTGGAAGACGGCCAGGCCGACGTCAGTAAACGCCTTGACCAGGAAGGCAAAGCCATAGATGTAGGTGATCACTGCCAGGTCAGCGGGGTAGTCAAAGGCCTGGACGAGCACCCAGATCGCCAGGCTGAAGGGGACCGCCAGGAACAGGCGTAGGAAGGCCACGTTGCTCACGTAAGCCACGGTTCTTGTCCTGTCACCGGCGACGTCGCGGACCATGAGCTGCTCGAAACCGAAGGTGACTAGCACGAACAGGATCGTCACCAGAGCCTGAGCCGTCGATATCTTGCCCATCCCTTCGGCCTGGACATAGCGCACCAGGACGGCAAAGTAGATGACGCGCAGGACCTGGGAGACGCCCTCGGCGACGAGAAGCGCCGTCGTGTTCTTCGCAATGGTTCTGACGTTGTTCATCCCGTACCGTTCCCCCCGCAGGCTGCCTGGTCGAGGTCTAGCGTCTTGACGACCCGTGCCGGCACACCGGCGACGACGCCGTATTCTGGCACGTCGTCGGTGACGACCGCCCCGGCCGCTACCACGGCACACTCGCCCACGGTGACCCCGTGCAGGATAGTGCATCCGGCACCGAGGTACGCTCCGCGGCGGATCCGCACCGGGGCTTCGCGCGGCGCAAAGCTGCCGCTGCCCAGCGGGCTGTGGCCGACGTCAAGGTGGGTGAGAAGGGTGGCCCTCATAGAGATGGTCACCCGGTCCTCGATCTCGATCTGGTCGCGCAGGTCCAGGAATACGTCCTTGCCCACGTGGCACCGCTCTCCGATACGCAGGTTGGTGTAGCTCTGCAGGGCGTTGTGCACGATGAGTGGGGCGTGCAGGTCCGAGCCTCCCCCGATCTCGGCCCCAAACTGCCGCAGCAGCCAGGCCGTCTCCTCCGACCTGCACCCCAGAAGAAGGTTGTCGATACCCTCCAGTCCCC
The DNA here is from genome assembly GCA_041300865.1 of Anaerolineae bacterium. Taxonomy (GTDB): domain Bacteria; phylum Chloroflexota; class Anaerolineae; order JAAYZQ01; family JAAYZQ01; genus JAAYZQ01. Next base: position 9,778 of record JBFYTF010000129.1, on the reverse strand, counting down.
ACAGGCGGTAGGCGAGCGCTGCGCGCCACGGGAACGTGGTGCGCGACGTGCTCACAAGCGCTTGCCTGCCGAGCGACCCACCTCGGCGGACCAGGCGGTTTAAGGTGTGCATTAAGCCTGTTCTCCCCGGTGCTGACCGTTCGCCCGCAGCTAGATTTTGCTGCAAAAGCTTTTCACTCCCCGCACCACGCGCTCCACGTCCCAGTCGCTCATGCCCGGGTAGAGGGGCAGCGTGACCAGTTTCTGCCAGACCCGGTCGGTGACAGGCACATTGGCACGGAAACCACGGTACATGGAGTACAGATGGTTCGGCATATAATGCACGCCCGTGGAGATGTTGCGATCGCGCAGATACGCGATGAGCTGATCGCGCCGGTCCAGCTTGATCACATAGTTGTGAGCGGCGCTGTGGGCATAGCTCTTTTCCACCGGCGTCTCCAGGCAGTCCACGTCGGCAAAGCGCTCGTTGTAGTAGGCGACAATGTCCCTCCGCCGGGCATTGGCGCGGTCCAGCTTTTCGAGCTGCACCAGGCCTATGGCGGCCGCGATGTCGTTCATGTGATACTTCCAGCCCAGCTCCTGGACGCTGTAGTACCACGAGTACTTCTCGTCGACCTCCGAGCGATCCCATGTGTCCTTGTCGATGCCTACCCAACGCAGCCGCCTGAGCCGGGCATCGTACTCGGGATCCGAGAAGGTCAGCATCCCGCCGTCGCCCGTGGCCAGGTTCTTGACAGCGTGAAAGCTGAAGGAGCCGAGCGTACCTAGGGAGCCAAGCTTGCGCCCTTTGTACGTCCCACCCGCACCGTGAGCCACGTCCTCCAGGACCGGGATGCCCCGGTCTTCGGCCAGGTCCAGGATGGCATCCATGTCGCAGGCGTGGCCGCCATAGTGCACGACAATGATGGCCCGCGTACGATCCGTCAGGTTGGCCTCGATCGATCTGGGATCGATGTTCAGGGTATCGGGCTCGATGTCGGCAAAGACCGGCTCGGCGCTGTTGTACAGGATGGCGTGGTTCGTCGAGACAAAGGTCATGGGTGTGGTGATGACCTCTCCATCCGAGACATTGAGAACCGCCAGCGCCAGGTGGAGGGCGGCCGTGGCCGAGTTGAGGGCGACGGCGTAGGGCACCCCAACGTAGCGGGCGAAACGCTGTTCGAACTCGGTCGTCTTTGGTCCCAAGCCGATCCAACCGCTCTCAAACACTTCTTCGACAGCTTTCAGCTCTGCCTTGTCGTACCACGGCCGGAAGACCGGGATGAGAGGCCGGTCTTCTTCGTGGCCTCCGTCCGCCACTGCCGGTTCCACCCCGGTTGAGGATTGAATTCGAGTGCTCACGCTGAATCTCCTTCCGTTTTTTCTTGTTGCGCGCCGCTATCCAAGAGCAGGATGGCGGCGGTTAAGCCCATTGTCACGCCCATGATCCCCAGGCTGCCAGGCTGCAGAAAAGAGGGCGCGACAAAGTTCATGAATAACAGGCCCACGTAGGCCACGAGGGACCCAACGGCAACGCCGCGTAGAAGAGGATCCGACACTCGCTGCCAGCCACGATACGCGAAACGCAGGAACGCCGCCGAAAGCCAGAGAAACGCGACAAGTCCCAGCAGACCGGTCTTGAGCCACAGGCCAAGGTAGGCATTGTGGATAAAATGCCTCAGCGTGGGCTCCTCTTCCCTGAAGAAGGCCGGCCGGTAGGGGTTATAGAGCCCGATGCCCAGGATCGGATGCTCGCGCAGCCTGGAAATGGCGAACGACATCTCCTCCCAGCGGGAAAAAAGGTTCTCCTCCCGCGACAATATCTCGCTCGAAAACATGCGCTCGATCCTGTTGCCGTACGCCTCGGCGTACTCGGCGATAGCCGGTGATTCAGACGCCACGGCCACAAAGGCGAGTAGCAATGCCAGCCCCGCCACGGCAGCGAGAACAGTCCGTCTCAAATTGCTGCGCTCTCGGTCACGGAGGACGAACACCAGCAGCCCGAGGCTGATGAGGCCACCAATGAGTAGGTTCCGGGCCAGGGTAGACAACAGGGCAGCCAACAACAGGAGCATCGTGACCCATTGCAGCCACCTCCATCGATGGAACAGGCTCGGCATCCCGGGCCGGCGCACGGCGGCATAGCCGACGACCATCAGCAGCCCGACATAGACCACCGAGAAACCGGGATGAAAGATGCGGATGACGCCTCGGCCGTCTACGACCCAGTCGTCAACGAGGAACGCCGGCTGCACCGCCGACTGGAGGACCATCGACGCGGCCAGGAGCACCGCGACGCCGATGGTGCCTGTCGCCAGCCTTGCCACCTGAGCGTGGGTCCGCACCAGATTGGTGATTGGGAAAAAGGCCAGATAATAGACAAGGGTCCTCGCCTCGTACGTGGCGTTGTTAAAGTTGATTCCGAAGCCAATCACCGACGTGGCCAGGCCGCCAAGCACCGTGGCGTAGAACAGCACCATCGGCAGGTCGAGAGGGGTGCTCCTGAATGGGAATCCTCTTTCCACGACGACGCGGAGCACGGTTACCGCCAGCAGCCAGAACAGCAGCAGGTCCGACACCTGGAACCGGGCCACGGCCAAGTCCACAAAGATGTTGAACCGGCTGGGGATGAGCTGCGAGGCGAGGGCCAGCATCAGCACGATAAGCATCTCCGGATAGCGAAAAGCCGCCAAGGCGACGATCAGACCCAAAAGGCCCAGCAAAGCCGGGACCGGGCCGGCGACGAGGATGGCCACGCCGGCGACGATTCCTGCCAAGAGAGCGGCAGCGGTGCCCTTCACTCTCCATGCCCTTGACAGGCTACGCGGCCCCAGGGGTTCTTGCCTGAGCACTCGGTTCAGCATGCGTTTCTCGTCCTGTAACCAGCTGCCAGACGGCGCTAGGTCAATGGCTCATCGTGGCTCTGCGCGGTGCGCTGCTCCACCGCCTGCCCGGCTTGCTGGCCGGTGCGCACGGTAGGGCGTTGGCCGGCGCGCTGCGCAGCCAGGGCACCGCCGCCATCTTGTCTCACCGTGCGGGCGGCAGCCGTGGGTACCTTGACCTGCCGGCCGTCGAGCCGCGAGCGGTCTTCCGCGCGCTGGTAGTACTTGTAGTGGCTCAGATCCCGGGTGTGCTCCGCCCAGTTGACAACTATCCCCAACATCTTGGCTTGCACGCCCGACAGTTGTTCAATGGCAGCTTCCACGGACTCACGCTTGGTTTGGGTTCTGCCCACGGCCAGCAACACACCGTCGACCGCGGAGGCCAGGATCGTCGCGTCGGCGACGGCCAGAACAGGAGGCGTATCGACAAGGATGACGTCGAAGGGCTTGGATAGCTCCTCGAGCACGGCATCCATCCCTGGCGAGTTGAGCAGCAGGGCCGGGTTGGGATGGTAAGTGCCGCTAGTGAGAACCCAGACCCCCGGCACCCTGGTGGTCTGGACCGCTTCCTTGACCGTCCACTCCTGGGTCAGAACGTTGCTCAGGCCCACTTTGTTGCTCACGTCTAGCATCTGGTGCATGACCGGCCGCCGCAGATTGGCGTCCAAGACCACCACTCGGCGCCCCGCGTGAGCCAGCGCTTGGGCAAGATTGGCGATGATGGCCGACTTGCCCTCGCCCGGCTCGGCACTGGTGACCAGGATAGACCTCAAGACGCCCGACTGAGCTTGCGCTTCGAGCTTGGCTTGGAGGCGGTGATAGGCCTCTTGCGCAGGGATGGCAGTGCCCTGAAAAACGTGGGCCGGTCCCGTGCGGACGTAGGGGATCCGTCCCAAGGTTGGGAGATCGGTGATCTCCTCGATCTCTTCCGTCGACTGCACACGCCTGTCCAGTCGTTCAAAGATGAAGGCCAGGCTGGCGCCGGCGACCAGACCGACCAACCCACCCAACATCAGGTTGACGGTCCAATCCGGCTTCGATGGGTCCTGGGGCACGCTGGCGGGCTCGACGATGGACAGCGAGTTCGAGCGCAGCTCCTCGGCTACCCGGGTTCGCTCGTACTGCTGCAGCAGGGCGCTGTACACCTCTTGTCTCAGGTCCACCGAGCGGCTGAGGGCCGCGATGCGCGCCGAGTCTTCGGGCGCCTGGGCAAGGGCCTCGGCATAAGCCGCTTGGGCTCGGCTCAGCTCCTCGTCGGCCAGAGTAAGCTGCTCGTTCAGCACCTCCTGAGCGGTTCTCCCACCCCTCGCAGAGTCCTCGCTGCGGGCGACCAGGATTTGGGCCAGGCCATTGGCGACAGCCGTCACCAGCACCGGGTCGGTCCCCTCGACAGAGATCTGCATCAGCTCAGTGTCAGGAATCACCTGGGCGCTGATGTCGGGTATCTGTGTGAGGTTGAGCTGCTCTGCCAGCTCCTGGCGTACCGGTTGGCTCGTGGCCAGCTGGGAATAGGTGTTCATCAGCCGCTCGGTGTAGGCGATGTCGTAGTCAACCCAGTCAACCGAGCCTCTCGCCGCGGTGAACACCCGCAGCTTGGCCGAGGCCTGGTACAGCGGGGTAACCAGGAGCATGCCTACCAGGACGACAATGAGCGTCGCCACAGTAGTGCCTATGACGAGCCATTTTCTGTGCCACAGTATGGCCGGGTAGCTCTTCTCCACCACTCTTCTCTCCCTTTAACCTAACCAACTACCATTCACGGCCCTGCCCTGGAGACAACTTGAACTCCAGGACGCGAGCCGCAACATACTCCACTTGTTCGGCAGTCATCTCCGGGAACATCGGCAGCGACAGGATGTCGCCGCAAAGTGCTTCGGTCACCGGGAACTGACCCTGGTGAAAGCCGTTCCCGTTGTAGAAGGGCTGCAGATGAATGGGCACCGGGTAGTGAACGGCAGTGCTCACCCCATGCTCCTTTAGATGTGCCTGTAGCCGGTCGCGCTCACGCGTGCGTACCACATAGAGATGATAGACGTGCTTGCAGTCGGGTGTCTCCACGGGCGTCACCACATCGCTCCCCTGCAATAGTTGGTCATACAGGGCCGCGCTGCGGCGGCGTGCCTCTGTCCAGCCGTCCAGGTGGCGCAACTTCACGCGCAGGATAGCTGCCTGCAATGTGTCAAGGCGATGGTTGAAGGGCGGCAGCTCGTGATAGTACTTTTTCCGCTGCCCGACGTTGCCCATGGCCCGAACCCGCTCCGCAGCTTCGCCGTCGTTCGTGACGAGTATGCCTGCGTCGCCGGCCGCGCCCAGGTTCTTGGTCGGATAGAAGCTAAAGGCCGCGGCATGCCCCAGGCGCCCGACCCGTTGCCCCTTGTACGTGGCGCCGTGCGCCTGGCTGGCGTCCTCGAGGACCATGAGGTCGTGCCTGGCGGCCAGCCCCAGGATGCCGTCCATGTCCGCCGGCAGCCCGTAGAGGTGCACGGGAATGATCGCCCGCGTTCGGGGCGTAATCGCCGCCTCAACCTGTGACACGTCTAGGTTGTAGCTCTGGGCTTCAACGTCGACGAGGACCGGGGTTGCGCCGGCAAAAGTAACGGCTGCCGCGGTAGCGATAAACGTGTGGCTGGGCACGATCACCTCGTCTCCCGGGCCGACACCAAAGGCGCGCAGCGCGAGTTCCAGGGCAGAGAGTCCACTGTCGACCCCGACGGCGTACTGCGCGCCGCAGTAGTCAGCAAACTCCTCCTCGAAGGCCCGGATGTCCTGGCCTCCGATAAAGTCGCCGCGGGTCAGCACGCCTCGTACGGCCTGGTCGAGCTCCTGAACCAATGCCTGGTGTCCGGTTTTCAGGTCGACAAATGGTACTTGCACCCTCAGCTCCTTTCGCGGCTGGCCGCCCCGCCGGATGTGGCTTCATTGATATTGCCCTGGTGGCCATCCTGTCGGCTTCGCTCGGCCAACTGGTAGGAACACATAACTTCGTCGACCGCTTTGTGCGGACGCGCCGGGCTGCCATACGCCACCATGTGGGCCGGGATATCGCGCGTGACGACACTTCCTGCGCCGACCATCGCTCCCTCGCCGACGACGACACCAGGCAGGAGGGTGACATTGATCCCGATGCGCGCACCGCGCTTGATGGTTGGCCCCTGCAGGTGGTGGGCGCAAAGGGGATGGGGATCGTTGGCCACCATCACGCCTGGAGCCAGAAACACGTCGTCTTCAAGCACCGTGAACTGGGCCACGTACACGCTGCAGTGTATCTTGACGTTGTTGCCGATAACACAGCCATAGTCGATCGTCGAGCTGTTCCAGATGTTCAGGTTGTCGCCGATGAGATTCTGTTCACGGATCACGACATTGTGGCCCGTCTCAAGACCGGCGCCGATGGTGGAGCCCACGTACACAACGGTTCCTGAGCGAATCCTGGCTCTGGGCCCGATGCGCAGTATTTGGCTCTCGACCTTGCGGCCGGTGAGATACCCCAGCAGGACGCCCGGATCGATATGGTGCCCTTCGCCCAGGTCGACGGCATCTGCCGCGGCGGCATGATCCTTGTGCCCCTGGAGTAGGTCGTTATCGGCATAGGCTGCGGGCAATGCGCTGTTCATAGACGCGTCTCCTTTGGGCTATGCTCTGCTGGCTGCGTACGATTCCATTTCCTCATCCTCCTCCAAGCGCCAACTGCGCGAGAAGTCTCCGTCGGAATCGATCTGAGGCTCGTACCATGTCAGGAACTCGGGAATACCCCCTCGTCGCAGGGAACGCTCGGCGGCCTCGAGGACGCGCACCACCTTCAATCCCACCCGCCCATCGCTCTGCGGCCTTTTCCCCTTAACAATCGACTGTAAAAAGTGCTGGCACTCTTCCTTCAGAGGTTCCGACCAGTGAAGCGCCGGGCTAACTACGTCTCCCTGCCGGTAACTGAACTGGAAGTCCTGGTAGCTATCGGCATAGGCCGGCGTCTCCACACCCTTGTCATAGATCTTTAATTTTTCGACGGGCTCGACGTCATCGTACACGACCATTTTCTTGCTGCCTACGACCGTGATGCGCCGTACCTTGGAGGGATCGAGCCAGCTGACCCGGACGTGAGCCAGGACATTGTCCTCAAACTCCAGGTTCAGGTAGGCAATGTCGTGCTTGCCTTCGACGACGCACTCCGCACCCTGCGCACTGACTTTCAGCGGCTCCATATCGAGGATGTAGTGGAGGATCGAGATATCGTGCGGAGCGAGGTCCCACACCACGTTCAGGTCGGGCTGAAAAAGACCCAGGTTCACGCGCACTGCGTCCACGTAATGAATCTTGCCCAGCTCTCCGCTGCGGATGATACGCCGCAGCTCTCGGACGGCCGGATTGTATTCGAACGTGTGGCCGACCATCAGTGTGAGGCCCTTGCGTTCGGCGATTTCGATCAGCTCTTCGGCGTCCCGACTGTTCAGCGCCAGCGGTTTTTCTACCAAGACGTGAAGCCCGTGCTGCAGGCAATCACGGGCGATCGAAAAATGGGTGGTCGGGGGAGTCGCCACCACAACTGCGTCCAAGTCCATGGAGAACATCTCCCAATAGTCGTCGGTCACGTGCACCGTCGGGTACGTGGACTTGATGTGAGCCAGCCGCTCCTGCCGCAGGTCGGCGACACCCACCAAGTGCGATTCCGGCAGAGAGACAAAGTTCCGGATGAGGTTCGGCCCCCAATACCCGGAGCCAATGACGCCGACTTTTACTTCTTTCATGTCTACCTCTCTTGTTTCCTCTACACCGCGCCCCTGCTGCGCAGGACGGCAAACGGTGTTTGGATGAGAATTTTCAGGTCCAGCCAGAATGACTGGCGTTCGATGTAGTCGATGTCCATCTTGACCATGTCGTCGAAATCCACAGAGCTACGCGCGGAAACCTGCCACGGCCCGGTGATGCCCGGCACTGCCGCCAACCGCTTGCGGTGCCATGGCTTGTACACTTCTACCTCGTAGGGCAGTGCCGGCCTGGGTCCCACCAGGGACATGTCGCCTTTGAGCACGCTCCAAAACTGTGGCAGCTCATCCAGGCTGCTCTTGCGCAGAAACGCACCCAAGCGGGTCACCCTGGGGTCTCTCAAAATCTTGCGCACCTCGACATCCGCCCCCTGCACGGCGGCCATGCCCTCGCGGTCGTTGCGGATAAAGGCCTCTACGTAAGCACGGTGCAGGTCCGCGCTTGCGTCTCTGTTCATCGTACGGAACTTGTAAAAGTCAAAAGTGCTCACCTCCCACTTCTCTCCATCTCCCTCCTTCCGCCGCAAGCCGACACGCTTCTGAGTGAATATGGGCGGCCCTGGTGAGTCCAGCTTGATCAGAACGGCGATGAGCAGCATCAGTGGTGCCAGGATAATAAGAGCGAGCGCAGCGACCGTCACATCAAGGGCCCTCTTTACTGCAAAGTACATCCGCCGCTGGTAACGCTTCTCCACAACCGACGAAATGGGGTCGTAGCTTGACGAAGTAAACTCCATATCCATTCCTGTTGGGCCTCTCTCCAGATGTGCGCCACCAATAGCTTGTTGAACAAAAAGGTGGGTTGTTGGCTCGGGGTTCGCCTGCGAAGGCCGCGAGCGGCGGGCAAAGCGACAGGTCAAGGGGGGTGCCTTCTAAACCAGCCGCTGTTTTTCGTGCCTGACCGGCCAGGCTACGGGCCGGACGGCTTGCTGCTGTCCTGCACCCGACGCTACTTTCGGCCCCAGCCGCGATAAGTTCCGCCTCTTCTCTTCCTCGAAAACCTGCCCCTTCTTGCCTACTTCTCTGTCCGGTACCTGACTCGGGCACAAGGCGCACTGTGCCCAGAACTGCTACCCCTGTAGGCACAAGAGCCAGTATAGGGACGCAAGGTAAACACAGGGTAAACAACGTATTTGAATAGGGTTGGAGAAGGTGCTGGCCTTAGTTTAAGAACCCGGTGGCTGGAAACGATACCCGAACCCGCGCTCTGTCAAAATGTAGCGAGGCTCGTCGGCCTCCTGTTCTATTTTTCGACGCAGCCGGTGGACATAGACCTTCAGATAGTCCGTCTGATCCATGTATTCCCAACCCCATACCTGGCTCAACAGGTTCTGCTGCGTCAGTACGCGTCCGGGGTTCTCCAGAAAGTAGTTCAATAGCCTGTACTCTGTAGCAGACAACCTCACCGTCTGCCGGTCGACGATAAGAGAATGTGTGGCGCGGTCCACGGCCACCCGATCGTCGATGTGCACGATTGCTTCGGCAGCGAGTGGGCCTTGACGGCGCCGCAAATGAGCCCGCATCCGCGCCTTGACCTCCCCAACCTTGAACGGTTTCGTAACATAGTCGTCTGCGCCCAGCTCCAGGCCGCGGATTACCTCTTGCTCCCTGCCCAGGCCGCTGAGGATGATGATGGGCACGTCGGAAAACTCGCGAATGCGACGACAGATCTCCCAGCCGTCGATACCGGGTAGCATCAGATCGAGAAGCACAAGATCGACCGGCCGGTCCTGGAGGACCTCCAGGCCCGACAGCCCGTCCGACACCAACAGCGTCTTGTAGCCGCTCTGGCTCAAAGCGTCGTGCAGCATTTGTCCCAGGTCCTTGTCGTCGTCGATCAACAGGACCGTGGCGGTCATCGTGGCGCGAATCTTGTCTCTCATCTGTTTCCTGGTTCCTGTGTGGCGCACGTTGGCGACGGCCAAGGCGCGCCCTGGCGCTGCAGGCGCGAAGCGCGTGCAGCGGGAGCACGTGACTGGTTAAGCCTATTCGTTTAGACGATGGAGTACACGACGCCAATGATCGCAGAAAGCGAGGCTGCGGTGCAACGCTGATCGTATCGGCACTGCTGCTGGCCTCGGACTGCTGAGGCCTGGGGGCAAGCAGTGACGCCATCATACCATACTTGATGACGTTCGTCAACAACCAAATCACTTT
>JBFYTF010000128.1:0-4319 GCA_041300865.1 Anaerolineae bacterium | reverse complement strand
GCCTGGGACGTGCGGCGAGCGAACTTTGCGGACGAGATCACCTGGTCTTTGCCCTTGGACACGGCCGTCCTGAGCCTCACCGGGCCTCACTGTGCCCTGGATTGCGCCCACTGCGGGGGCCACTACCTGCGGGGCATGCGTCCTATATGGGCTGCCGAGCCCGATGGCTCCCGCAGCTGCCTGGTGTCCGGTGGCTGTGACCCGGCCGGCCGCGTGCCCGTGCTTGCGCATCTGGACCGGGTAAAGAGCTGGCGCGAGGGCCGCAGGATGAACTGGCATGTAGGGCTGGTCTCCCACGACGAGATGGCAACCATTGCCCCCCTGGTAGACGTCGTCTCCTTTGACTTTGTCGGTGACGAGGCCACCATCCGCGAGGTCTACGGGTTGGAGCACGGCATCGAGACGTACGTGGAGACCTACCGTCTGCTGCGCACGTTTGCCCGGACCCTGCCTCACGTGACCATTGGCCTGCGCGGCGGCGAGCTGGGCCACGAGCGGCGCGCCTTCGAGCTGCTGCGTGACCTGGGCGTCGACGGGCTGGTGCTCCTGGTGTTCATCCCCACTCCCGGCACACGCTATGCGCACCGTCAGCCGCCTCCGGTGCCCGACGTTGCCCGGCTTCTGGCCGAGGCCCGCCTGTCGTTCCCCGGCGTGCCCCTTTACCTGGGCTGCATGCGGCCCAAGGGACGCTATCGAGACGAGCTCGATCCCCTGGCTGTACGCGCCGGGATCAACGTCCTGGTGAGCCCTTCGCGGCCGGCCCGCCGCCTGGCGGGCGAGCTGGGCCTGGCTGTGCGCGAGATGCGCGAGTGCTGCGTGTTATAGCCAGTGCGGCTTGTCAGCTCTACCTTTTGATGCTACAATGACGCCACGCACAGGGGGCCGTCCGGCCCCGGCACACTCGGAAGGAGGAAAAAGGAGAAGATGAAGTTCGAACCCGACCTCAAGTACAGTGAGGACCACGAATGGATCCGGATCGAGGGTGACGAAGCCGTCCTGGGCATCACGGACTATGCCCAGGATCAGCTGTCCGACGTCGTCTACGTGGAGCTGCCCGAAGTGGGCGAGAGCTTTGATCGGGACGAGGTTCTGGCGGTCGTAGAGTCGGTCAAAACCGCGTCCGACGTCTACACACCGGTGACCTGCGAGATCCTGGCGGTGAACAGCGCCCTCGAGGATTCGCCAGAGCTCGTAAACAAGGACCCATATGGCGAGGCCTGGTTTGTGCGCATTTCCATCGCCGATCCCAGCGAGCTGGACGCTCTGATGGATGCCAGGGCCTACCAGGAGTACGTGGAAGGGCTGGAAGAGTAGCACCTGACAGCCGATCTGCCTGTCCCGTATCCAGGACCGTCCCCCACCGGTGCTGGAAACGGGGGCTTGCCTTTCGGCTGCGTGCGTCTCAGATGAACATGTCGGGGAGGACAACAATGAGCTACGTTCCGCACACCGACGCGGATCGGGCAGAAATGCTGGCTGCCGTCGGCGTCGAGCGGGTCGAAGACCTGTTCCACGACGTTCCGGCAGCCCACCGGTTTCCGGAGCTGGCGCTGCCGGAGCCGCTATCCGAAATGGAAGTCCTGGCCGAGCTGCAGGCCATGAGCGAGGAGAACCTCGATACAGGCCATTTTCCCAGTTTTCTGGGAGCCGGATCCTACAACCATTACGTGCCCCGCCTGGTCGACCACATCATCAGCCGTTCCGAGTTCTATACGGCCTACACCCCCTACCAACCCGAGATCAGCCAGGGCACTCTGCAAAGTATCTTTGAATATCAGAGCATGATCTGTGCCCTGACGGGCATGGACGTGGCCAACGCCTCGCACTACGACGGCGCGACGGCTACAGCAGAGGCCGCAATCATGGCCCTGAACGTCGCCCGCGGCAAGCGCAAAAAAGTTGTCGCTTCGCCCCTGGTGCACCCCGAGTACCGGGCAGTGCTCCGCACCTATACCCAGGGCATGGACCTGCACATCACCGGCGACGACGACCCGGCAACCGGGCTGGAAGGGCTTTTGGACCTGGTGGACAAGGAGACCTCCTGCCTCATCGTCCAGAACCCAAACTTCCTGGGGCAGATCGAGGCCTTGGACGGCGTCGCCGACCGGGTACACGCCGCCGGGGCGTTGCTTGTGGTCGTGGCCGATCCCGTTAGCCTGGGGCTGCTCAAAGCTCCGGCCGACTATGGGGCGGACATCGTCGTCGGCGAGGCCCAGGGCCTTGGCAACGGGCTGAACTTTGGCGGCCCTTACCTGGGCTACTTTGCCTGCCGCGAGAAGGATGTGCGCAAGATGGCCGGCCGGCTGGTCGGCCAGACGGTCGACGCCGAGGGGAAGCGGGGTTTTGTCCTCACCCTTTCTACCCGTGAGCAGCACATACGGCGCGAAAAGGCCACCTCCAACATCTGCACCAACCAGGCACTCTGCGCGCTGGCCACTGCCGCCCACCTGGCCGCCCTGGGCCCCACGGGGCTGCGGCGCCTGGCCGAGCTGTGTTACCACAAGGCCCACTACGCGGCGCAGCGCATCGCCGAGCTGGACCAGTATGAGGTCAGGGGCGAGAAGCCCTTCTTCCAGGAGTTCGTGGTCCGCTGCCCGGCACCGGTCCGCGACATCAACGCCTTCTTGTTGGACGAATGGGGCATCATCGGCGGCTACGACCTGGGCAGGGCATACCCGGGGCTGGAGGACCAGATGTTGGTGTGCGTGACGGAGGTGATCCGCCGGGAAGACATCGACGCCTTGGTCGAGGCCCTGGCCGAAGCGGGGGAAGGGGTGGCAGCATGAAAGCAGATTTTGGCGTGCGCTGTTCCGGCGCGGAGCCAATTGTGTACGAGCTGAGCAGTCCCGGCCGCATGGCCACCACGCTGCCCGCCCTCGACGTGCCCGCGGCAGACCTGCCGCCGGCAGGCCTGCTGCGCGACGGCCTGGATTTGCCGGAGGTGAGCGAGTTGGATCTGGTGCGCCATTACGTCCGCCTGAGCCAGCTCAACTGGGCGATCGATATCGGCTTCTATCCCCTGGGATCGTGCACCATGAAGTACAATCCCAAGGTCAACGAGGCGGCCGCCCGCCTCCCCGGTTTTGCCACAACCCATCCTTACCAGGATCCGCACACCGTGCAGGGCAACTTGATGCTCCTCTATGAGCTGCAGGAGATGCTGAAAGAGATCGGCGGCTTCGCCGGAGTCAGCCTCCAACCGTCCGCCGGTGCCCACGGTGAGCTGACTGGCGTGCTGATCATGCGCGCCTACCACGTGGACCGCGGCGAGGCGCAGCGGACGCGCATCATCGTGCCCGACAGCGCCCACGGCACCAATCCCGCCACCACCAGCATGGCCGGCCTGGAGGTGGTGGAGGTGCCTTCCGATGCACGCGGCAACGTGGACCTGGAAGCCCTGCGAGCGGTGTGCGATGAGCGAGTGTGTGGGCTGATGCTGACCAACCCCAACACCCTGGGCCTCTTCGAGGAGCAGCTGCCGGCAGTCCTGGATCTCATCCACGACTGCGGCGGGCTCGTCTATGGCGACGGGGCGAACATGAACGCCCTGCTGGGCATCGCCAAGCCTGGTGAGCTGGGCATCGACGTCATGCACTTTAACCTGCACAAGACATTCTCGACGCCGCACGGCGGCGGGGGGCCGGGTGCCGGGCCGGTGGGTGTCAGCGATCGCCTCGTGTCGTTCCTGCCGGGACCCATCGTCGAGCTCTGCGACTGCACCGCAGACTGCGGCTGCGAGGAGGAGGGCGAGGAGCCGGTCTGCTATCACCTCGTCATGCCGCCCAAGACCATTGGCCGGGTCAAGAGCTTTTACGGCAACTTTGGGGTGCTCGTGCGGGCCTACACCTACATCCGCATGCTGGGCGCAGCGGGGCTCCGCGAGGTGAGCGAGATGGCCGTGCTCAACGCCAACTACCTCAAGAGCCGGGTGCAGGGCATCTTGCCCATCTCGCACCAGCGGACGCACATGCACGAATTCGTGGCCCGGGGCACCTTCCCGGGCGCGCCCGATGTCCACGCTTTGGACATTGCCAAGCGGCTCATAGACTATGGCTTTCATCCACCGACGAACTATTTCCCGCTCATCGTGCCCGAGGCGCTCATGATCGAGCCCACGGAAACCGAGAGCAAAGAGACGCTGGACGCGTTTGCCGACGCCTTGCGGGCAATACGCGACGAAGCGCTGACCGACCCGGAGGTGCTTCACGAAGCGCCGCATTCGGCTCCGGTGCGCCGCCTGGACGAAGTGCGGGCTGCGCGGCAGCCGGTCCTGAGGTGGCAGCGAGAATAGGCGAGATGGACTGTCCGAATTGCGGTGT
>JBFYTF010000125.1:0-2769 GCA_041300865.1 Anaerolineae bacterium | reverse complement strand
ACTCCCATTTCTGCGCGATCTGCGTCCAGGTCAGGCCCAGGCCGATGGGGGCATAGAGGGCATTCAGGTGGTAGCCGTGGGAGTCTTTGACATGGGGGCGGCGCGCCACCCAGCGGCCGGCGGCGAGCATGGCCGGCTTGTGGCCTTCGCCGATCTCGGTACCGCACTCATGGCACAGATACCAGGCCTCCAGCACCTGCGCCTGGGGGTGCGGGTCATTGGCCGGCGGCGGGGCCTTGCGATAGTGCAGATGGGACCATTCGAGCGGCTGGTAGGCATGGCAAGGGGGGCACGGCACTTCATAACGACGCTGGTCCGAGCGCTGATACATCTGCTCGATGCGGCTTTGGCCTTCCACGGTGGGGGTGCTGATCATGTAGGTCTTGGCGCGCGTGAACGTGCGTTGCCGGTTGGCGATGAGGGTCAGCGGGTCGCCCTCGCCGCCCACATCCCAGGGCATGGCATCCACTTCGTCCAGGATGACATAGGGCAAGTGGTCCGAGCGCAGGGAGTCGGGCGAGTTGGCGCCGGCCTTGATCAGGCGGGCGCGGGCGCCGTATTCGAGCAGATCGCCGCGGTTGGCGCGATTGCGCGAGGCGGTGGTGACCAGGCCGGCCAGGGCCGGGCTTTCGTCCAGCATCTTGGCCAGCCGCGGGTTAAAGGAGCGGTCGCGCAGTTCCAGGGTGGGCACCACCACCAGGGCATCCTTGCTGCCGAGGTGGTGCATGAGGTAGCCAATCCAGTTGTACATCGCCTCCGTGCCGCCGACGCCCGCCGACTTCATGAAGACCACGGTGCGCACCGGCGAGTGCTCGCTCAGATCGTCCATGATGGCCTTGAGGTAGGGGGTGACGGCGGTGCGCCAGGGCCCCGGCGAGTTGGTGCCGCTCTTGAGGTGGCGGTGGCGATCCGCCCATTGCGAGACGGTAAGGATGGGCTTGGGCTTGAGGCCGCGCGCCAGGCGTTGGCCGATCAGCGGCAGGGCCGGCGTGGCGGTAGCGAGGGCCTGGCCCAGTTCGGCCATGACGGCGTGCAGCGTATCGCTGAGCAAGTAATGCACGCGCGTCTCGTCACTGGCGCCGGCAATCGCCGCCAGCCAGCGCTGCTCCAGCCGCGCCAGGGCTTGGCGCACCAAGGCCCGCGCGCCCTGGCCGCCGGCAATGGCGGCGCGGGTATCGGCGGTGGCGCGGGAGAGTTCTCGCAGTTCCTCGGCGACGATCTCCAGGCGCAGGCGGTCCTTGATGATCTGGTGATCGGCGAGGCTGGCCATGGCTTAGCCGGGGAACGGCCGGCCGGTGACCGCGTGGCGGGCGGTCTGGCCGGTGAAGGTTTGCCAGCGGCGGACGGCGAGATCCACATAGCCGGGGCTGATCTCCATGGCGAAGACCGGGCGCAAGGTCTGCTCGCCCGCCATGATGGTGGTGCCTGATCCCGAGAAAGGCTCATACACCAGGCCGGGCCAGGCGGAGATGAATTCGGTGGGCAGGGCCACCGGGAAACTGGCGGGGTGTTCCTTGGCGAACAGAGCGGAACTGCTGCGATTCACGCGGATGACGGAATCGGGGATCTTGTGGGTTTGCAGGGATGCTTCGGGGGCTGTTCTTTTCTGTAAAACGCCTTGCTTATTTCGCATTCCCTTACTTGGTCCCATGTGGATCGAGTCAGGCAACTTTTCTTTGAACTTTTTCGGGTCTCTTGGCTTTTTGTTGAGATGGACCACGAAAGTATGAGAAGGAGCATAAAGCCCCGTCCAATAAGATTGCGCAGGATGAGAAGGATTGCTTGCATCCTGGCGGTTGAAATGAAAAACAAACTCATGCGAAGGCGCGAATCGGCCGCCAAACTTCCCAGGCAACCCACCCCCTTGATCCCAGACATACCAGCCGAACCGCTTCCATCCTTCGCTTCTCATCCAAGAAATCCAGTTTTCCCAATAAGGGTCCCATTCCCCATCACGATGAATCGGCCCAAGATTCACCAGCACTTGCCCATACTCATCCATGGGCAAATTGCCAAATACCCCTTGCATCAGCTTGTCCCACTCCTGAACTTGCGCCGTCGCGCCATCCTGGTAGTCGCGTTGCTGGCCATAGGGCGGGGAGGTAAAGCAGAGTCGCGCCAGGTGGCCATCCATCAGCTTGGCCACATCATCCCCTTGGGTGGCATCGCCACACATCAGGCGATGCTTGCCCAGTAACCAAATATCGCCGGGCTGACTGATCGCGATGGCATCCACCTCGGGCACCTCGTCAGGGTCCTGGCTGTTTTCCGGCTGGCCCAGTCGTTCGGCCTGGGCCAGCAGTTCGGCGATCTCATCATCCTCAAAGCCCATCAGCCCGGTGTCGAAGGCATCCGCCGCCAGGGCGGCCATCTCTTGCGCCAGCAGCTCCATGTCCCATCCCGCGTTCAGGGCCAGCTTGTTGTCCGCGATGATATAGGCCCGCTTCTGCGTCTCCGTTAGATGCCCGAGGCGCAGGCATGGCACCGTGACCATGCCGACCTGCTGGGCGGCGAGGACGCGGCCATGGCCGGCGATGATGCCGCCCTGGGCATCGATCAGCACCGGGTTGGTAAAGCCGAACTCCTTGATGCTCGCCACCAGTTGCGTGATCTGCGCCGGGCTATGGGTGCGCGCATTGCGGGCATAAGGCGACAGGCTGGCCAGCGGCAGGTATTCACGTTGATCGGGATCGGGCATGGGGGCTCCTGGGTGATGGGCGGTTAGCGCATGGTGCGGATGGCGTTCTCCACCGCGCTGCGCAGGTTCGG
>JBFYTF010000113.1:0-8421 GCA_041300865.1 Anaerolineae bacterium | reverse complement strand
CGTCGATCAAGACCAGTTCGCCAACCAGGCCGCTGGTGAGGAGTGCGTACGCAAACGTCGCCCCGACTTGCCCTGCCCCCACGACCGCTATCTTGTGTGGCCGGGGCAAGACCTGCTGTTGCTGATTACTGTGCGGGTTTTCGCCCGGTAGATCCATGCTGGCCTCCGTTACGACTCGCGAGTTGGCCGGTGCACCTCTTGCATCTAAACGTCCTTCCCGTCCCATCCTTAAGCCGGGGCACCGTCCCCTGGATTCAGGCCGGATGTCAGCACAAGAGCTGGAGCTGGGAACGAGGGTCTGCTATTCTACGGGCTGGCGCAAGGCCAGATAGGTTGCCGCGTCCTCACGGCTGTTCACGTCCAGCTTCTGCAGGATGTTATGGACGTGATTCTTCACCGTGCCCACCTCGATGACCAACTCCTCTGCGATCTGGCGATTGCTCATCCCTTCGGCAATGAGAGTCAAGATCTCGAGTTCACGTGGCGTGAGCTCCTGGGCGCCGGCGCCGTTCGTCCCCGCGCTTCCTGCCGGTTGGGCTGTCTGTCGGGCGAGTTCGCTGAGGCGGCGCATGAGGGCCCCGGCAATCTTGGGCGAGATAAAAGCGTGCCCCATGCACGCTGAGCGAATACGCAGGACCATGTCCTCCACCGAATCCTCGGCCAGGATATAGCCGGTCACGCCCGCCTGTACGAATTGCAGCACCTGCTCCCTGGACTCCGTGAGGCCAAAGACCAACACCTGCGCGTCTGGCGCAGCCTCCTTCAAGTTATAAACAAGCTCCAGTGCGCGCGCCAGACCCAGGCCGGTACTCACCAGTGCCACGTCACACGCGGCACCCAGCACCAGCGCTTCCTCGGGCGAATGGGCACATCCGACGACGGTCATGTCTGCCTCTTCATCCAGGACAGACGCAATGGCGTTGCACGTCAACGGAATCTCGTTTACCAGGAGTACGCGGATCATATCTTCTACTACCTCTCTATTGCAGTTGTGGCGCATTGGCAACGGAACATTCGGCTTTCTGCAGAGGTACGGCAAGGTTAGCCTCTTGTTCCCTGCGTCACCACTCCGAGGGTCACAAAGTGTCTGCTCAGTACCCTGCCGGCCTACACCATAGCGGCGATAATGGCGCGGCAAAAGGCGGGCAGGTCGTCGGGATAGCGCGAGCTAATAAGGTTCTCGTCTCGCACTACTTCCTGGTCGACCCAATCGGCCCCGGCGTTCTGCAGGTCGTCGCGGATAGCTGAAACCGACGTGACCTGTCTTCCTCTGACGATGCCGGCGGAAATCGGTACCCAACCCGCGTGGCAGATCATGGCGACAAGCCCCCCGCGCTGATCGGTCGAGCGTACAAGGTCCAGCATCGGTTTGTGACGCCTCATACGGTCGGGGGCGTAGCCGCCTGGGATGATTACGGCATCAAATTCGTCGCCCGCGACATCCTCTGCGGCAACGTCCACCTCTACTGGGAGCCCGTGTTTGCCGTGGTAGACCTCCACCCCTCGCATGCCCACCACAGACACATCGGCGCCCTCTTCTCGCATCCGGATGAGGGGGTACCAGAGCTCCAAGTCCTCGTAATTGTCTTCCGCAAGAACCGCGATCCTCTTACCTTCTAAACGCACCTTCACTCTCCTACCTGGCGTAAATCTGGGCCCGACTCAGGGCTTCTTGCGCCACCTGCCGGATCTGCTTGATCTCCAACGGCTTGTCGAGGCAGCGGAATACGCCCAGCTTTTCCGACTCAACAGATGTCTTGTGACAGCCGTAGGCCGTGATCCAGACAATGCGAATGGCCGGGTACATGTTCCTCAGTGCCTGAGTAAGCTCGACGCCGTCCATTCCGGGCATGCGCAAATCGGTTATCACCAAGTCGAACGCTTCTTTCCTGGCTATCTTCAGCGCCTCGGAGCTACTCTGCGCCGTTACAACCTCAACACTGCTGCCTAGTCTCTGCAATGTGTCGTGGAGGATCAGAAGGACTCGTGCTTCGTCGTCGACAATAAGGATTCGTTTGGTCACACTGCCACTCCTCTACAGCCAGGCGCGACGAATTGTCGCGGCGCCAGCATACCCCGCAACAGCCATGTTACCAGAAATGTCGACGGCAAGCAGATGGAACACGTTTGCCCAGCGGACGGGTTTGGTTGTCAGAGTTGGCATTCCGTTGGAGACAGGGCTGTGCCGGGACGCTGGAGCAGTCGCTCGCTGCCAGGATCTCGTGCAGGCCAGGGCGGACAGGAGTTGCCAGCGCGCGCTATGGTCCCTTATCCCGCAATACTCGCTGCCTGGCTCTCGCCTGGCGGCCCCTCGGCCGCTGCGCGGGGGCAGCGGTTTGTCACTCATCACGTCTCCTTTCAAACGGTCGTTCTAGTAGTCTCCTGAGCGCCGGCTACCAATCTCCGATGGTCGCCCGGCCTCATCCTGGGTCTATTGTATCGTAAAAAGCGAGCATGAACGGACGAATCCCGTTAGGAGTGCTTTTGGTGTTGGTTGAGCAAGGTTTGTTTTAAGTTGGAGGGCCAGTGCTCGTCACCCTCGCCGAGGCCGCCTTCAGTTGCGTCAGGCATAACGGCGTCTTCACCGCTGAGCCACTCGACCCCGTCCTCGCTCACGACCTGCAGCCGCTCGGGTCGCGTAGGGTCCGGCTCGAGGCCCGTGAGACGGGCATCGCCGAGTTTCGCCCGATAGAAGACCTGCCACGTCTCGCCTCCATCCCGGCTCACGACAACGCCTGACGGCGTGAACGTCTGCTCTCCGCTCCCCGGCCAATGGCCCGCAGCTGCATAGACGATTTCGTCATCGCTGGGATGGATGGCGAGCGCCGTGACCTCCAGGAAAGGGCCGGACAGCATTTCGAGGTCCCACGGCAACGCCTGCCAGGTGGTACCGCCGTCGATGCTTCGATAGACGCCGCCGGTCAACGTTCCCAGGTACATCAGTTCCTCCTGCTCCCGGCCTAGGGCCAACGCCGTGGGCCAATCGGGCAGGCCGGAGATCTGCTCCCACCGCTGACCCGCATCGTCGCTGCGAAACAGTGCCTGGCGCGTGCGGGCGATGACCATGCCCGGGTCAGGTTGGCTGCCCACTATTTCTACGATTTCCTGCAGAACGACGCCGCCCGGTAGCCAATCGCCGGCCGGGTCTGCAGCCGGCCGGCGAAACACCTGGCTCGTGCCGTCGGCACGCACCTCCCAGCTGTATTCCCACGCATCAGCGGCCTGCGCACCGGTCTTCAACGTCGCTGCGCCTGCTGCCACGACCAACCACAACAGGGCCGCGGCGGACGCGAACGCCAGCTTCTTCTGCATCTTGTTCTCCTTTTTCGCACTAACCGATCTGGCAAAGCAGCCGCCAGCCTTTTTCATGACCATTCTAACACAAAAAGGCAGCTCTGGCCGGCGAGAGCCGGTTGGGCTGCCTTTGGGTTCGGTTAGGAGCCGTTGGAATTGCGTTTGTCGCGCTTTAGAGCGCTTCGAGGCTAGGCTTCCAAGCGATACCCAACGCCTCGAATGTTAACGATGTAGCGCGGGCTCGAGGGCTCGGGCTCCACCTTCTGGCGCAAACGATGGATGTACCACTTGATGATCTCGCGCGCTTCGTACACGTGCTCGGGCTCGTACTGGCGCACGACCTGCACCAACTCTTCAGGGGTCAGCACCTGGGGCGCGTTCTGAATCATGTGTGCCAGGAGGGTAAACTCTCGAGGCGTGAGATCCAGAGGGGCGTCTTCTAGCAGAGCGACGTGCTTTTCCATGTCGAGGGTGAAGGGGCCGAGCTGGAGCCGGCGATCCTCTCGGGCTTGTTGCCTCCCTTCGGCCAGCAGCCTGCGTCGCTCGACGGCATCCTGCACCGCCTGGCGAACGTCTCCCGGCTCTACCGGCTTGAGAAGGTACCCGTCGACGCCTTCCCGGATTGCGTTCACCGCGGAGTTGAGGGTGCCGTGCCCGGTGAGGATAATGACGATGGTCTGCGGCCATCGCCAACGGATCGATTCGAGAACTCGCAGGCCGTCGACTCGACCACCGAGCTGCAGGTCGAGCAGCACTAGGTCAAAGCGGTCATCACGGAGGCGGTCGAGAGCTTCTTCCCCCCGCGGCACGCTGACAACCAGGTGACCTGCTCGCTGCAAGGTCTCGGTCAGAAAGAAGCGGACACCGTCTTCGTCGTCCACTACCAGGGTGCGCATTGGTTCTACCATCGCTCACACCTCCTGCTCGGCCGCCCAGCCCTCTCCCGGCCGGGGTTCGTGAACCGTGTTTCCTGGCTGCAGCGGTAGCCATACGGCCACCGTCGTGCCCCTGCCCGGCTCACTGTCAATCTTGATATCGCCCTTGTGTTCCGTCACGATGCGGTGCATGATAAACATGCCCAGTCCCAACCCTTCCGGCTTGGTGCTGTGGAATGGTTCAAAGATCTGTCCCATCTCTTCAGCTGGAATTCCGGCGCCGCTGTCGGCAAAGGCCACCTCCACACCGTTGGGCTCGGACGTTGGCTGCGCTTGTATTCGTAGATGTCCGCCATCAGGCATCGCATCGGCTGCGTTCAGGACGATATTCAAGAACACCTGCCTTATCCGGTCCGGTACGGCCACGAGCTTGGGCAGCTCGTCCGCGCGCTCCCACTCAACCTCGACTCTCAGGGTTTCCATCTGCTTGCGTACCAGGAGCAGCACCTGCTCCAGGAGCTCATTCAAGTCGATCGGCTCATGGTCTTCAGGGTTGGACCGGCGGTGCAGGTCCCGAAGCTGGGCGACGATCCGAGCTGCGCGGCGCAGCTCCTCGCGGGCGATGCGCAAGTACAGTCCCGCGTCACCCCCCTCGCTCAGGCTCTCTTCCGCCAAGCCCAGGCAGCCAATGACCGCCTGCAAGGGGTTGTTGATCTCGTGGGCCATCGACGCGCCTAGCTGGCCGGCGATGGTCAGCTTTTCCGCCTGCACCAGCGCCTCTTGGGCCTTTTTCTGCTCCGAGATGTCCTCGACAGTCTTGATGGCGTATTGCGGTCCGCCACGCGTACGGCGCACGAGCGACACGGTGGGCCGCACCCAGGCGATGCTGCCATCTTTCCGCACGTAGCGCTTCTCAATGTGATAGAAGCCCCGCTCGCCGGCCATTAGCTCCTCGTAGAGAGCATGCCCCGTGGCGACGTCCTCAGGATGCGTTATTTCATCAAACTTTTTCGCCAGGAGTTCGCGAGCCGAATAACCGAGCATCTGCTGGAGAGCAGGGTTGCTGGCAATAATGCGCCCCTCAAAGTCGAGGAGCGCGATGCCCGTGGCCGAATCCTCAAAAACAGTCCGGAAGCGCGCCTCGCTGGCCTGCAGCGCGGCCGTCCGCCTGGCCACGCTGATCTCCAGGTCCTGGGCCCGGCGCCTGACCTCGTCGTGGAGGCGCGCCTGCTGGATGCCGATTGCCAGAGCGTCCGCCAACTGCCCGGCAACCTCCAATTCGTCGGGAGTCATGGGCGTCTTGCCCTCCAGGCCGAGGTTCAGAGCACCCAGCAACCTGCCCTCTGCCAGGAGCGGCAGGGAAGCAAAAGACTCGATACCCTCCTCGCAGAGCTGTTTCGCCAGCAGAGACTCGTCTGCCAGGCTGCAGGAGTCGCTGGTCACATAGCTCTCTCCTCTTGCCAGCTGCTCTACGGGCCAGGTTCCGTCCAGGGGCAGCTCCTGCCCCTGGTCGACGGCCGTCTCGCGGTCTGCGGCCACGCCCAGCAGTCTGGCTTTGCCGGCCTCAAAGTCAAAGACCACGACGCTGGCGCGGCGGCAGGGCAGCACTTGCCGCGCCCGAGGCAGGGCTTTCTCGGCAATCTCTTCTGCCGAGCGGGCAGCCAGGATGTCTTTGTCAACTTCGCGCAGGAACTGTAGCCGCTGGGCATAGAGTTGGAGCATGGCGTGGATCTGTTGGCGCTCGGTGATGTCCTGGAGGATCGCCACGGCGCCCGTAATCCTGCCCTGCTCGTTGGCGATCGGGGCGGCGCTGGCCAGCAGACTGCGCTGTTGCCCGTCGGGCAGGTCCAGCACCATTTCTACGTCGCGCTGGCTCTCACCTTCGAACACGGCCCGTGAGAGGGGCAGATCTTTTCCCTCGAAGGGGCTGCCGTCGGCATGCGAGACGGGAAGGTTGCGCAGCTTGGCGATCGAGCGCCCGTATTCGATCGGCTGCGAAAAAAGGGCGTTGGCCGCGGCATTGGCGAGAATAATGCGGGCCTGATCGTCTGCGACCATGATGCCGACGGGCGCGTTTTCGATCACCGTCCGCAGCCTCGCCCGCTCCAGCTCCAGCTCCTGCAAGTCGCGAACGCGATCTGTGACGCTGCGACCGACCATCAACAAAGATTCGACCGACCCGTCCGAGGCAAACTCGGGGGCCAGGCGAGCTTCAATGTGCCACTCTTCGCCTTCTCTTCGGGAGGAGATTTGAAAGGTTCTCTGCTCACCGCTCTCGAAAACGGCCCGCATCTCTTGGTCGATCGCAGCCCGGAGTTCCTCAGGTAAGCCCAGCTCACCAAGGGTTTTCCCCATTAGCTCCGCACGCGGTATCTGGTAGACCTCTTCCGCCGCGGGGTTTAGGTAGCGGTGGTGTAGCTCGCGGTCAAAGCGGGCAATGAGATCGGGTGTATGTTCCACCAACGCCCGAAACTCTTGCTGGCTGCGATGCAGCTCGGCCTCTACTCTCTTGCGTTCGCTGACATTGCGGATCAGCCAGCGCAGCCCGGCTCCGCCTCGCCGTCTGTCTGCCCCGGAGACGGTGGCCACAGTGATGGCCGCGTCAAAGGCTGGACCGCTGCGCGGCCGAAAACAGAGCTCGGCCCGCTGCGGAGCCTCCTGTTCTCCCTCTTCCAGTCGCTGCAACAGCGCATACAGTGCGGCGCGAGAGGTCTCTTCTACGTAGGTCGACAGCGCCTTGCCAGAAAGAGAATCCTGCTCCACAGCCAGCAGCGCCGCTGCCTGCCGGTTAGCAGCCTGGATTGTCCCGCTGCCGTCGGTCACGATGTAGCCGTCGGGGGCTGATTCAAAAAGCTCCAGGTAGCGCTGCCGTTCGGTCTCCAGCTCCAGACGAGCCGTCCGCAACTCATCGTTCTGTCTGCAGAGCTCCTCTTGGGCGATCTGCAGCTCTTCGAACGCTACCAGCAGCTCCTCGCTCCACTCCTCAGGGGTTCTACTCGGCGTGCCAGGCCGGCCATCGCCCGTACCCTCGTGGTCTGGACCAAGGCCGAAACGCTGCCGCAAGGCCGCTCCGGCTTGCGTGCAGGGGGTAAGATTGGCTCCTGCGCCCTCTACTTGGGACGCCTCAGCCGCTTCAACGCTGGGAGTTTGCTGGGTAAGGTCTTCCAATCAATGCCTCCTCCAGGCAGGTGAAATCTGGGGAGGCAGATCGTCGCAGCGCTGCGCCAGCGCAGCCCTCCGCTGTTGCCCGGCCGTAGCGGCCGGCACAAGGACATCGATGGCATCCGATACCTCCCGGACAAGGCAACAGCGCTCTGTCACGTATCAGGGGAGTTGGTAAGCTGCCCCTGTACATTTGATCTAGCGTGTGATATTGTAGCACAACTTGTCTATTTTGGCAATGCCGAGTTGCAAAACGGCCGAGATCGAAAAACGAGCAGCAGGGGATACAGGGCAGCTGCCATGAAAAGAGCTCCTGGATTCCAGGAGCTCTTGGCACTCTCTCTGACCCGTATCAAGCGGCGGACCTACTCTTCGATCCCCCCCTCGTCGACTTCCTCGGTGCGCAGGTGGCTCAGGACGCGTTGGACTCCCTCCATGTCTTCGACTAGGTCTACGAGCCGTTCCATGTCCTGATCGTCAGGCACCGTACCAAACAGTGCCACGACTCCGTTCGAGGCTCGCACTCGAACGTTGCTCAGATTCTGCGTTTCGCTGTTGAATCGGATCACCTCGTAGACGTCCTCCTCGAGGTCCAGATCGTTGTTGTCGATGCCTTCTGGCAGCGCTTCAGCGTCCAGGTTCGAGTCTTCCATGCTCAAGCCGAAACCGGTCGCGACCTCCAAGCCCTCGCCGTCCGCGCTGGGCATCGTAGGCGGGTCGGTGGGTGGAGTATAGGTCAGGCCCTGGTCCAGCGCCAATCCCACGTCGTAGGTGTGCCCATCACCGTGCTGCGTGTCGTAATGGTACACCTGCGTTAGGTCCTCTTCCGCTTCGTCCTCGTCGGCATCGAGACTGAGCAGCAGCTCCTGAGGTATCTCGTCGGGTTCCTCCTCGTCGAACAGCGGACTTTCCCAGCGTGCCTCCTCCTCTTCGTCGTCGATCAGACCCTGCCAGGATGCCTCGTCCTCTTCCTCTTCTTCGTTGCCGGCGGGACTCTCCCAAAGCTCATCGTCTGCCACTTTCAACCTCCATCGATAAAGGATTCGACTGCGGGAGCCTTGACAGCAATGCTCTCTTAGGGGCTTTTGAC
>JBFYTF010000085.1:0-5742 GCA_041300865.1 Anaerolineae bacterium | reverse complement strand
GTACCACCCTCTACGTCACCCTCGAACCCTGCCCCATGTGCGCCAGCGCCCTGATCCACGCCCGCGTCGCCCGCGTCGTGTACGGCGCCCGCGATCCCAAGGGCGGTGCCTGTGGCAGCGTCTTCCACCTCCTGCCTCCGGACCAACGCTTCAATCATCGCCTCGAATGCCAGGGGGATATCCTGGCCCAGGAATGCGGTGATCTGCTGCGACACTTCTTCCGGCAACGCCGCGACCCGGCGGTCCAGGATGACGGCCAACCGGAACCATCCCTGAATAAAGGGATTGGCGAAGGGATTCGCGAAGTTGACATGGCTAGGGCCAGCCCCTAACATTCTCGCCTTTCCGGGGTGTAGCGCAGCCTGGTAGCGCACCTGAATGGGGTTCAGGTGGTCGGAGGTTCAAATCCTCTCACCCCGACCAATAAAAACAAGCGGTTAGCCGCAAAACAGAAAGGGCCGAAAGGCCCTTTTTTTGTTGCGTGTCCCCCATTTGTGTCCCCCATCGCGTTTGTGGCCCCCACGCCTGAAAGGATCAAGATCCGCGGAGCGGCATCGAGTTTGGGCAATTCTTCGCCGATTTGCCCTCTCGGCAGCAAGTTCGACAGGCTGCTAGGGTGCCGCCGGTCCATTACCACCCGCACCAGTATCCTTGGGCGGACCTCAAGCCAAGGATACCGCCGGGCGCCGCTCCTGCGACAACTCGTCCGGCCCCTTCATCAATGCCGGTGGGTCTGTCACTACTCGATAAGCCAGGGTCCGAACCCGCCCGCCCGGTTCACCGCCGTTACCTGGCGCAACGTGGCGCTGGCCTCGCTCAGTAGGGGCGGGCCATCGACCGATCCGCCCCAGGGAAGTCGGGGACAAGCCCCATGGGCGCGCCGCCGTGCGAGTGGCGATGGACCCAAAACCTCTGCGGCAAGCTAAGGCCGCATGAGCTTGGCGACCGCCCGCTCCAGTCGCGCGATCATATCGTCCGTGGACACGTCATCCTTCTTAACCCGCAGGCTATCCGCGACGCGCGCCGCCGCATCGAACGCGCAGGCAAGGAGGATCTGGGGTGCATCCACATAACCGTCCTCGCCGACCTGCGGCAGCGTTGCCTCGAACAATCCGGCCGGGAAGTGGCGGGCGATCTTCACCGGGATGGGCTTGATCCGGATCAGGTCGCGGTCTGCATAAGCCTTCTCCATGCTCGCAAGCTCATGCCAGAAGCGATCCGCTCCGTTGCCCCCCTTATGCCGCGCCTGCATCAGACGGTTGGCGACGAGGTAGACCAGGGCCAGTTGACCGCGGCCGCACCGCTCGTTCTGTGTCTCGATCCTGCCTACAGCCTTGGGCCGTTCGCTGCGCGGCCTCGTCAACGCCGAAAGCTTCCCAAGCGCCCTGACAGCCGATGCGTCGTCTATGGTCTGGGTCTCGTCGGGAACCAGGCGGGCCAGGTCGCGCCAACTGCGGACGAACCGGACCGGATCTTCGCCGTTACCCGCGCTGTCCCGGACCGCGTAGCCGACGAGCCGCGCATCGGTCCCCGCCACCTCCGCGTCCAGTCGGCGCATACAGCCGGGCAGATCGAAGCTCGCCAGATGGGCCAGCAGTGCCTCAAAGGTCGGGTCGCCATAGGTTGCAAATCCAGGGGTCCCCTCAAGCCCTGGAATGCCCTCGTCGTAGCCTTTGCGCCAGACTGTCAACGCCTTGCCGTCCAAGATGCCTGGCACGTTATTGAGCACGATGCAGCGCATCGCAGGGTCCGGGTGCACGGTGCAGCCCAAGTCCCGCAGGTAGACTGACGTGGATAAGGCTTCCCAGATGGCATCCAGGTCGATGGGCGGCGCCTCGTCGGCGCTACCTTGAGCGAGGCGTACATAGGTCTCGTAAAGGTCCTCCGGCGGGATCTCCATGCTCGCCGTGCGGCGCTTGGCGAGCCGTGCCCGCTCCTCGGCACGTTGGGCCAGCACGTCCTCGGACAGGGTACGTGCCGCTAGTTCCTGGAATTCCTCCGCCGTGACCGGCAGCATGGAGATCTGCTGCGTCCCCACCACGCCACCCGCCTTGCTCAGGCGCGCGAGCAACCGCCCGTAGACGATCTCCTCGGCGGAGCCCAGGTAGCACAGGTTGCTCACGAAAATGGTCGCGTGGGTCTGACCGATACGGTCGATGCGGCCGATGCGCTGCTCCACCTTCATCGGGTTCCACGGCAGGTCGAAGTTGACCAGCAGGTCCGCGGTTTGCAGGTTCAACCCTTCTGCCGCCGCATCCGTGCAGACCAGCACGTCGATCTCCCCATCCAGAAATCGGAGCTTGATCGCCTCCCTTTCGACGCCGGTCAGGCGCCAGGTACGCGGGTTGACATAGGAGCCGCCCTGGCCCGAGTAGGTCCCGATCAGCATGTGCGGATCGGCCTGTCGCAGCCGCCGAACGATGTCGGTCAGGGTGTCGTAGAAGCGGGTGAAGACCACGGTCTGATTGATCCGCCCGCCGGTACCGCGGCGCTTGTTCAGGTGCTCCAACAGCCGCTGCATCTTCGACGAGGTCCCGCTCAGGTCCCGCAGTCCAGCCAGCATTTCGCTGAGCTTGTTGCGCTCCCAGATCAGGTCATCGGCCGTGCGATCCTTCAGCAGCAGTGCTACCGCCTCTTCGTCGCCCTCGCCCCCTTCGAGCAGGTCGGACAGCGACAACTCGTCCATGTCCAGATCCTCGGCCTGGGCCAAGTGCTTCAGCGTTGCATCGACCTTTTCCCGGCGTCGTCGCAGGGACTCGCGGATCGCAAACAGGCTGGACGCGAACCGCAGGCGCAGGAAGCTCAGGATCATACCCAGGGCGAAGCTGGCCTTCTTGCCCTGGCTGCCCTTGCCAAGCTGCCCAGCCAGGCCCAGGCAATAGCCTTCCAACTGGTCGTATGCCTGTTGCTCCTGGGTCGTGAACGCAATGGGCTTCAGCGGCAGCACGACGCGCCGTGCCAGATTGGCGGAGAGCTGGCCGCGGCTGCGGTACAGTTCCAGCAGCGGGCGGGTGTGCCGCAGCATCACGCGCGACAGAGGCGCCACCGCAAAGGCCAGCCGCCGCACCCCCTCCTCGCCGCCCATTGGCGACTGGCCGGATGCCAGCCAGGCGTCCACGTCGAAGCGCGCGAAGTCGTCGATCACGGCCCCCTGGATGTACCGCCACAGCAATGGGTCTTGCCCGGCGACGGCAGTCACCGCCCGGTGGAGAAAGCCCCATTCCGTTGCGTCCAGTGCCTCGTCGCCGACCAGTTTGCCCAGCAAAGCGTAATAGGCATTCATCAGGCTCGGGTCGAGCTGGAAATGGCCGACCCGGCGCGTCAGACGGATCAGGTCCGCCACCTCCACCGGGTCCAACTGCATTGGCGTGGCCGTCGCCAGTAGCAGGCAGCGGGCTTGCCCGCGCAGCACCTCGTCCAAGGTCCGGTAGAGATTCCCGTAGCGTGGCTCCGCTCGCGCCCCTTGGGTCGCATTCTTGCGTCGGGCGTAATGGGCCTCGTCCACCAGGGCGATGTCGAAGGGCTTCGCCGACCGCAGCTCCGCCCGCCGCCCCGCCCGCGCCAGCAGACCGTTGGAGACGATGGCCAGGTCCGGCTCGTAGAGTGATCTGGCCGACCGCCCCTCCGGCACCGGTAGCAGGTACTCGTATCGGGTGGGCACACCGGTCAGTGCGCGCCCGAAGGGCAGGAAGAACTTGGTTGCCATCTCGCGGTGCCACTGGGGCGTCACGTGTGCTGGCGGGGTGATCAGGACCCGCCGGACCAACCCCGAGAGATAAAGCCCACGGATCGCCAGCCCCGCCTCGATGGTCTTGCCCAGCCCCACCTCGTCGCACAGGAGCCAACTGTAGGGCCAGGTGTCGATCAGCCGTTTGGCGACCACCGCCTGATGGGGCCAGGGCTCTACCGGGGCCGTGATCATGCCCACGTACTCACCGTTAGGGAGCCTTGGCCCGTCTCGCAGCAGTGCAAAGCGCAGCCGTTCCAAGGCGGAGGGCGGCGGCACTTTCAAGGGGATCGCGCTGGAACCATCAACCTCCAGGGGCCGTTCGGTGTACCCGGTCAGCTTGATCAGGCGCTGGCGCACCGCCTCCGGCAGGGTCAACACCCGCAGGCTGGGGTTCTCGTTGTTCCAAACCCGTTGGAAACGGGACTCGGCGTCGTCGGCGCGCTGCCGGTTCTCCCCGCCAGTCCAATCCCGGTGCACGTCGATGTTCTCGGCGTTCAGGACTAGCGCCGTCTTGCCCTCGTTTAAGGAGCCGGTCGCATACAGTCGGTCGCCCGAGCTATCTCGAAAGATGGCCCATTTCTCGTGAACGTAGCCATCTGCGGCAGAGTCGATGGGCAACGGCTGTCCGGTCTCACCATGCAGCCGAAAGGCGACTCGGATCTCCAGAAACCCCCGAGCTACCGTCCAGGCCAAGAGGGCAACACCGCGTTGCTCGGCCTGCGGCCACTGCTCTGGTTGCTCCAGGGCGCTGTTAAGGCGGGCGCCGAGCAGGGCCTCGTTTCCGGCCAGGATGGCGGCCACGTCGTCCCCGTCCAGGTCCGCGCCCACCACCATGCGGGCGTGTCCTCCCTGGCCCACAAAGGCCGAGAACCCCCGGGAGGCCACCGCGAGTGATGAGGAACGAAAGTAGCCAGCGACCCGGTCATAGCCCGTCGCTCGGCTCAGGGCCGGGATGTAGAACTGGTGCAGAATGTCCACCGGCTGGCCACCGGCGGCATGGCTGGACGTGCTGTAGCTCAGTTGCCAGGGGTAATCGCGTAGACGGGCAACGGTGCCGAGATCGGGCATCCAAGCGGCTCCTACAACTGCCGCAGGCCGAACAGCAGGCCCTCCGCCTCGCGGCGGGCGGACTCGTCGGCCATCTCCCGCGCCCAGACGGCGAGCAGGTCGATCACACGCCCGCCAGAGTTTGGGGCCTTGGTCGCGAGATATTGGCGGGCCACCGGCAACTCGCCGCGGCGGTGGGCCAGCAATAGGCCGTGGAGCCGGTCCCAGTCGGTCTGTGGCTGGTCCAGGCGGCGGGGGTCGCGCTCCTCCGGCAGGGCCAGACGGACCTTGGACCCCTTGCGGGCGAGCGGGGCCGCGAAGCCTCGGTCCTCCGCCTTGGCCCCCTGGGTACGGCGCCCACTGGCCTCCTGGTTGATGCCGATGGAGCGCTGCCCGGGCTCGATGCGGTAGCCCCCTGGCTTGCCCTCCAGGCGGATGTTCATGGATTTGGACAGGCTCAACACCTCGTCGTAGGCGACCTCGCCGAGGCCGTAGATGCCATAGAGGGTCAGGGCCATGGCCGTCTCGGGGTCCAGGTCATCCACCTTGAGCCGGCCCTCGGTGATGCGGTGGATCTGGTGCTCGGCCACCACCAGGCTCGCCTCGTTCATGGCCCGGATCGGCGAAACCTGCTCGTCGCCGTCCATGACCGGCCAGTGTTGGGACAGCACATGCAACGCCCGGCCATAGGAGGCGACCATCTCGTCCACCGGATTCAGGCGCAGGGGCTCGAACTCTCGTAGGCCATCCGCCACCCCATCGCGGATCTTGTGCTGCACGCCTTGGCCTCCGAGGCCGGTCCATGAGGCTGGGAAGTCTGATTCCAGCGAACGTTTGCGGCAGGCGATGAAGATGGAGCTGGCGGCGGCGGCGAGATTTGCGACGTGTATCGAATGCGCACCTTCGGACTCTACTGGGAAGGATGCGGTGATGTCCCACCCTGCTTCAATCAGGGACCGCGTCAG
>JBFYTF010000473.1:0-2903 GCA_041300865.1 Anaerolineae bacterium | reverse complement strand
GAGATCGTTCAGCCGCTGGAGGGGGAAAGCACCCTTACCGAGTTCCTGGAGACGCACGGTGAGGGGCTGCATCACCTGCGCTTTAACGTGCAGCACGTGCAGCAAGTGGTGGACTACCTCGCGCCTCATGGCATTGAGCCGGCCATGAGCGGTGTCGGTTTGCGGCCGGGCACAGCATGGATGCACCTGGACACCGCCGAGCAGGTGGGTTTTATCATTGAGGTGATGAACGTGCTGCCAGGGACCGATGGACGCACACCCAAGGTTCTCGATCCGGGAGGCACCACCGACTCGCGGGCGTAGGCGAGGCCACGTCATAGCGCCCTTTCTACTCTGCAGACTTCGCACGCGACTCCTGGTTTTCTCCACCCTTGCAAGATCGCTGCACCTTGCTGGAGGCTCACAGCTTCCAGCAAGGTGACTTGTGGAAAGTGGATCTCACCGTCCAGGTGGGTGCCCAGGTGGTTGGAGTGCGTTACCAACTGCCCGTTAGACCTATTTGCCCGAACTGTGCTACTCAATGTCGTTCTCACTCCGTAAGCAAGTTGGCGAGGCATTACACAAGCCAAGATGGGAGGACGGCGCTTGTCGGGCTTCTGAAAGTGTGCTATAATGCAGGCAGCTCGGAAGATGCCGACGAGGCAGTGCTGAAAGAAGCAACGATCACCTATTCGCGGGGAATTCCCCAGTCTCTGAAAGTGTCAGACGCCGAGTTCGCCGGTGAGGTTCAATTCCTGGCTGCGGTCAAGCTCTACGAATTGGGGCGTCTTTCGTCCGGCAAAGCAGCCGAGCTTGCAGGCATGGGGCGTGTCGAGTTCCTGCGATCCCTGGCGGGTGTCGGCGTGCCTGCCATTAATCTTCGGGATGAAGAGATTGATCTCGAAGTAGCGGCGGCGAGAGAACTGGCGCAGTGATCGAACCAGGAGTCGTCGCGGAAAGCGTCTGGATGGTTGGCACCGGGCCGCTGATCTTTTTGTCCAAGCTCGGCCGTCTCGGTTTGCTCGAAAGCGCCGCCGACAGAATCTGTGTAGCGCGGGCGGTCATCGATGAGATCCAGGTGAAGCCCGACGAAGCGGCTCGTGCTATCGCCCTCGCATGTCAATCCTGGCTATCTGTGCGGCAAGTGAGTAACCGACAGGCTGTCGAAATCCTGCTAGCGGACTTGGGCCTCGGCGAGGCCGAAACTATCGTCCTTGGCAAAGAGATTGACGCCGAACGGGTAGTGATGGACGACCTCGATGCCCGCCGTTTCGCGCGCCGCGTGGGGTTGGGGTTGATCGGCACACTTGGTCTGCTGCTGGCTGCCCGTCTCAAGGGCAAAATCACATCCCTGCGCAAGGAAATCGAGAAGCTGGCTGTCGGCCTCGGCGGCCTGGCGGGGCATCCAGTTGCGGATGATGGTGTTCATTGGATGGTCGGCGCTGCCGCAGTCCACGCCGATCCACTTTATCTTCTTTTCCTTGCACCACTCGGCGAACTCGCGGTCCGGCCCGGGGTGCTGGACCATGTAGCGGATCTCATTCGCGTAGGGCTGGTCCCAGCCAAAGTGGTGGTAGCCGGTGTGGATGATAAGGATGTCGCCCTCCCGTACCTCGACCCGCTCCTCGATCATCTGGGCGGTATAGATCTGGTAGTCACCCGTGGCGTCGGACAGGTCGACGACGGCGGCCGGGCCGGTGAGGAACTCGTTCAGGTCCAGCGAGGCAATGTCCTTGCCGGGCGTGTAGAAGTGGATCTCGCCGTCGAGATGGGTGCCCAGGTGGTTGGAGTGGGTCAGGAGCTGGCCGTTGGACCCATTTGCCCAAATCGTGCTACTCGCTGGCGTTTTCGTTGGATGAAAGTCAGCCATGACCTATGCTGGGCCCTGCTACATTATGCCACCCGAACCCCGGTCCGGCAAATCTCGCTGACCAATGGGTCGCTGCTGTCAAAGCGCTGTGGCGTGAACGGATGGGGTTCGATCCGATCATCTACCTGGACAGCAACGCGCATCAACGCCAGACGCTCCTGAAAGACATCGTCCGAGAAATCGGGTGACACCAGCGCGAGGTCAATGTCACTCCACTCAGAGGCGGTGCCTTTGGCGTGAGAACCATATAGATAGGCTGCTTCGATTCGCCGCTCTCGCCGGACTGCGGCTATGAAGCGCCTCACACTGTTTCTGACAGGAGCAGCGATCGCAGCCACCCAATCACCTCCTTGACCCGGGCCATCTCCCGTGCGGCGAATTCCGATGTGCATCTCTGGCGAAAGGTTCGCTTCAGATCAGGATAGCGAGCCTCAATATTGAAGGCTGTGATGGCAAGCAGTGCTTCGGTCTGAGTTTCGTCTGGTTCCACACCGGCAAGCCGTACGAGTCGCAGCAGGTTGTGAACTGGCGGGGCGTGCTGTCTGATGCGGCTTGCATGCAGGGCCTTGAGCATTTTCTCTACCGCCAAATGGCCAAAGAACAGGGCGTAGGAATAGTCCGCCTTTTCGACCAGGGGTCGGCGACCTGCAAGGCCTCTTCTGCCTCGACAAGCCAATAGTGTATCACCTCTTCCACGTCAAAGCTCGGTTGCTCCTCAGTCATGTGCTTTCCTTAGGCCCTCGGTTTGGCGTGCTACTCCGGTAAGGCTCTGCCAGATGCGAGAATATTATACCACAGATTGCGGCTTATGGCTATCGTCACTGCAGCATGAGTGAGTGGCGCGCGGCATGCCAAGTGCCACGGTGCATGGTACATGGCGTACTTGGGCGGCTTGGCAGGTGTAGCAAAGAGCGCCCAAGGACTTTCAGCCCGGTCTTTGTATGACTATCGCACCTGTCCGGGGAGCTTTAATCTCCCAGACATGTGTTATATTGGCTCAGAATCTTTTCGTCAGCCGCTGGATGTTCTCCACGTGCTCCGGATTGTAGCCATC
>JBFYTF010000063.1:0-14549 GCA_041300865.1 Anaerolineae bacterium | reverse complement strand
CTGAGATACTTGAGTCGCTCGTCAATCGTCATTTTGTCTTCAGTGGACATCACTCCCTCGGTAACATTTTCATTTGAGGGAATGATACCATCTCGGTAACATTTTACATGAGGGAATACGATGGACTTGACACCTACACAGGTGTAAGTGTATAATACCTGTGGAGGTGACGATGAGCACTCTATATCGAGCGCAGCTCTTGCTGGAAGCCGAGCAGCATGAAGCCTTGGCCAAGATCGCCAAGCAGGAAGGGCGAAGCATCTCTGACCTGGTGCGAGAGATCGTAGATCAGCATCTCGCCGAGAGACGCCAGCAAACCCAGCAGTTGACTGCCTTGCAGGCAATTGAACGGCTGACCCAAATCCGGGCCAGACTACAAGAAGAACACGGGTTGTATCAGGGCGACCCCTTGGCTGGCGTGAGGGCAGAGTGGGAACAAGATGTCGAACGCGTATGGCAAGGTGATGTATGAGCGCCGTCATTGACGCCAACCTGGTTGCGGCCCTCGTACTGCCGTTGCCCTATTCCGATCAAGCGACAAAGAAGGTTGTGTCCTGGAAACAAGCCGGTCTTGATCTGCTTGCCCCTGTTCTCCTGGAATACGAGGTCGCTGCAATCCTGCGTAAGGCAGTCGTTGCCCAATGGCTGACCACCGATCTTGCCCTTGAAGCCATAGACAAGGTTCTGGCACTTGATGTCCAATGCCTGGCACCTACGGCCTATCTACACGATCGGGCGCTTCGCTGGGCCGACCGGCTTGGCCACTCCAAAACCTATGACGCACACTATCTAGCGCTGGCGGAGCAGGAAGGGATCGAGCTGTGGACAGCCGACAGGCGATTGGCGAATGGGGCGCTGCAGGCTGGCGCCCACTGGGTTCATTGGATCGGAGAGGGTTGATCTCCGTCCTGCGCGGACAGCCCGGCAAGGGTGGCGACACAAGTATAGCTAATAGGGGGCACAGTGTACGGGTTTCCGGTACACCTGCCAGGCCTAGATTGGCGGAGTTGCGCCAGCGCGCCACTGTCGCCAGCCCTGCGAATTCCCGTGCGATGTCCAGTGGCATCCACGTCTTCACTGCTTTCCTCCTCATCGGTGAGCTCGACCGCCTCCCGGATCGCTTCCGGTTCTCGAGCCGGTGCCAGTTGTTGTTGACGAGGTCGGCCTGAAGTGGTACAATGGCGGAGAAGGGGCGCCGCGGCGCTCTGCTCCGGCTCCCCTAACTTCTGCCTCGGAGA
Organism: Anaerolineae bacterium; assembly: GCA_041300865.1. GTDB lineage: Bacteria > Chloroflexota > Anaerolineae > JAAYZQ01 > JAAYZQ01 > JAAYZQ01. Next base: position 13,311 of record JBFYTF010000063.1, on the reverse strand, counting down.
GGGAAGATGAACCGCACTCGCCGCATCCTGTTGGTTGTCTGTGTTGCCGCCGTACTGCTTGCCGTCGTGTCTGCGCTGGCCTGGCGCTCCCTCGAGGCAGCCGCCGCACAGGTGCCCGGTCCTGACCCGCTGGTGGACCCCGCCGTGTACCCGGAGGAGGGACTGGGCGCTGTAAGCGCCTACCTGCGGATCCCGGGCTCGGCGCTGCGGCCCGCCTATAGCTCCTATGCGGAGTCAGCCCTGGACCCAAATCGCCTGGGGTGCACCTACGCGCTAAGCGGAGACCCCGATTGGGTATGGGTTGCCCCGATCTACCCGCCGCAGGGCGCGACCCTGACCAATCTGCGCTTCTACGTGTACGACGCGTCCCTGAGCGAGGAACAAGATGTCCGGCTCGTCGTGCTTGACTACTACGGCGACGAAGACTACATATTCACCGGCCACAGCTCGGGCAGCAGCGGGTACGGCCTGGTCGACATTGACTTGGGGGGCCACGTGGTGGACTATACCAGTTATTCCTACCTTCTTAACTGGTGGCCCCACGAGGTCGGCACCGCCATGAAGGTCTGCGGCTTCAACCTCTCCTACACACCCGCGGGCGCCAAGGCCTACATGCCGGCGGTGATGAAGGACAACTAGAGGCGCCCCCGGCGGGCGGGCCGCCGGGATGCGAGAGACGGCGTTGCGACCCGGCCGGCAGGCCAGTTGTGCTGTGCGTTGTGGCTCGCCAAGGGCGATCCGCAAGGTGGCATCGCTGATCGTGACATCCGCATCCCAGATCTGCAGGCCGCCACTCCAGAAGGCGCTGTTGTCCAGGAACCGGTCGCCGGTGGAGGTCACGATGCCGTGCTCGACATTGACGCCGCCACCGCCGGCCGCGTGGTTGCCCCGGAAGGTATTACCCTCCAGGGTGACAGTACCGCCCTCGATATTGAGGCCCGCACCTCGGCCCCCGTCGATGTTGGTATTGCTCATGACCAGGCTGTGGCGGATGGTGATGTCGCCGCCCTGGACGTAGATGCCAGCGCCGCTTTCGCTGCTCAAGTCTGCGGCCAACGGCGCCCCTCGCCGCACGGTCAGGCCCGACAGCGTGATGGCCTCCGGGCCCGTGCCGTCGACCTACACGCCCCGCCGGTCCGCGCCCTCTGCGTCTAGCACGCCCGCCTGGGTATCAGGGTGGGCTGTGGACCAGTCAGAGGTGCTGTATCCTCCGGCCAGGGTGACCGCCTTTACGACACGGGCCACCTCGGCACCCGTGCTGGAATAGACGCCCGAGGCGACCTTGATGGTGACCCCGCCAGATGCGGCGTCCAGTGCGGCCTGCACGGTGCCATAACACGGGCTCGCCCCGCCGCAGTTCCCGCCGGGCGCCACATAGAGGACGGCAGCGTCCACTTCTGCATTGGCGCGTTGCCCTGATGAGGCTACCGCCCGAACGTTCCCATGTATCACTCCGCGCCCTGAAGGCGTGTGGCAGCTTGTCCCGTACATGCATGAGAACCGTTTCGTCGACCTATTTGGCTTCTGGCGATGGCAGAGTCCTCAGATCCGCGATTTCCACCGACATAGATGCTGAACCGTGGCTCGAAGGAGCTTTTCGGTTTTCGCCCTTTGTGGTGCGGTTCCGACTGGGAGTCATGAGCCCAGCAAGGGTGGCGACATGGTGTGCGCTCGAGGTCCCTTGGGGGCATCTCTTCACATAAGCGCCCGCATGCGAATGGGGTACCCGACAAGGTAGTTGTCCTGGCCGTAAAATGTCATCCGCTCAGGGAGTTACCGGCCAGCCCGAATCGCCCTATAGGGTTGTCCATCCTGACAGATGGGTCTTCGAACGCATCTGAGTTTTCAGCCAGCACAGGCTGAGGCTGCCCTGACGTCAGACCTGACGCCCACGCATAGCAGCCAAGGTGGTGACCACAGCGGCCCCAAAGGTCCCTTGAAGGCATTTCCGTGTTACCACTTACGATAAGTGCGTCGGCAAAGAGGGGCTGAATTCGACTCCGAGTCTCAGCCCCTCTTTTGCTTTCTTTCGCACGGGACTCCATATAAAGTCTGTGCTACCGCGCGATCAGAGTCGCTATGCTGAGTTCGCCGTCCAAAACGTCTCAGGCCGCCCAAAGCCAATACGGTTCCATGCTACGCCCTTTTCATCTCAGCCCAACTGCGGCAGCCGATCACCTTTCCAGGGTCTCTTGCACGCCGTAGCTCGGGTCCTCGTCGAGCAGATCGATCTGGCTGGGCGCCACGCGTACCACCACATACAACTCGTCCTGCTGCACTGTTGAAATCCAGCGGGAGGGTCGTTCGGGTCGTCACCCAGCGACAGCCCGTGGCCACCCCGTCATTTGGCCTATACTCGGCCGGGCCAAATGGCCCTTGTGCCCCCATAATCTTAGGCTATATACTTATTGACTCAGGAGATCGCGGCGTGCTTGGGCATGTGCGCCTCGGAGATCACAATGTGAGGAGAAACGAGATGAATAAGCTACTCCTAGTGAAGAAACTCGTGGCGTTTTCTATGACGGCGATGTTGACTCTCGGGATCCTGCTATCGACGGCCGGAACAGTCGTAGCCCAAGAGCGCATGGTCGCGTCGGGCAGGAATGTATCCATTGCGCCATCGCAGCAACAAGGTCCGAGCGATCCCGCTGAACTGGAGGCCTTCCTGGATGAGCTGTTACGGCAGCAGATGGAAGAGAACCACATCGCCGGAGCTGCGGTCTCTGTCGTCAAGGACGGCGAGTTGCTTTTTGCCAAGGGCTACGGCTACGCCGACCTTGAGAAGGGAATCCCTGTCGACCCTGAAAAGACCGGCTTTCTCATTGGCTCAGTCACAAAGCTGTTCACCTGGACGGCGGTGATGCAGCTCGTCGAGCAGGGAAAGCTGGACCTTGACGCGGATATCAACACCTATCTCGACTTTCGTATCCCGGATACGTATCCACAACCGATAACTCTCAAGCACCTGCTGACCCACACGGATGGGTTTGAAGAACGGTGGTTTGAGTTCCTGGCGTTAGAGGGCAAGGAACCGGTGCCCTGGCGCGACTGGATGAGCTCTCATATGCCGGCTCGGGTTCGCCCGCCCGGCGATGTTGCGGCTTATTCCAACTACGGTACAGCCCTGGCGGGGTACATCGTGGCCCGGGTGTCGGGCCAGCCCTACGGCCAGTACATCCAGGAACGTATTCTGAATCCACTGGACATGGTGAACACATCTGCCCAGTGGCCGTTTCCGCCGGACCTGCGCGCACGTGCGACCACAGGATACACATATGACGATGGCGCCTTTCAGGAATTCCCCTACCTAAACGGTCAGTGGGTGGCCTTGCCCTCTGGCGGAATTCTAGCCAGCGCCAAGGACATGGCCCGTTTCATGATCGCACACCTGCAGGACGGCTATACCAGTGATGCCGGCATCTCCGGGCCGCGCATCCTGCAAGAAAACACGATGCAGCAAGTGCACACTACTCTGTACACCCACGACCCGCGACTCCTGGGCACGGCGTATGGCTTTTTCGATTTCAGCGACAGCGGCCAGCGAACGATCGGGCATAGCGGTGAAGCGGAGCCGATCGAAACTTTGCTGTTGCTTCTGCCCGACCAGAACCTGGGTGTATTTGTGTCCTACAACAGCATGGGCGGTGCGGCACTGACAAACCAGCATCTCGGGTTCCAGAGAGCCTTTTTCGACCACTACTATCCCGCACCTGCGGTCGAGCCAATACAACCTCCGGCGGACTTCGCGGAGCGGGCCGGTCGGTTCGAGGGCAGCTATAAACTGACCCGGAGCGCATATACCACCCTCGAAAAGTTCACGCAGCTCTCAGGCGCAGTGACAATCAGCGATTCTGGCGACGGCACACTGCTCTTTACCTCGCCGTGGGGCGAGTGGCGATTCGTCGAAGTGGAGCCGCTCTACTTCCGCCAGGTAGACAGCGAGTTCGGTATCGCCTTTCGTGAGGACGATCGCGGACGCATCACTCACTTGTTTACCGACTACACGCCCATGTTCGCGTTTGAAAAGTTGAAATGGTACGAGACACCCAGCTTTAACATGGCAGTGCTTGGCCTTTTTGTCCTGGTATTCCTGTCCATGATCCTCGCAGCACCGATCCGCGCGATTCGGCACCGCCGCCTGAGCGCTGACCCGAAACCCAGGCTCCGCGGCGCCTACGGGATCCTCCTTGGGATCTGCGTTCTGAACCTGCTGTTCATAGCGGGCACGTACCTGTGGTTCAACTCGAAGCCTGTGTATGGCGTCCCAATGACCTATCAAGTCGTGCTGGGACTGGGCGTGTTGACGGCCGTGCTAACTGCCGGCGCGCTGGTCTACACCGTCTTGGCCTGGAAGAACACCTACTGGGGCATGGTTGCCCGCGCCTATTACACGCTTGTGACGGTCACGGCGGTTGGTTTTGTCTGGTTCCTGAACAACTGGAACCTGCTGGGTTGGCGGTTCTAGCTGGCAAAGGTTTCAAGGTCGGCGGGGGGAGGCTGCTATCCCCGTCAGCCGACTATTCCTGCAGCCATCAATCGGGCCACCGGAAGGGGGACTCGCAGTGAAGACCAAGCAATTGGCCACACGACAGCGGATCCGCAAAGGGCTGCTATTCGTCTCGTTTCTGCTCTTTCCCGTCACGCTCTACTACTTTTCGCCGGTCCTCATCCTTGCAGCCGCCTCCCAGGGGGTTATCAACGGGTCCTTCCTTGCCTTTTCCCTGATGTTCCTGGCATCGCTCTTTGTCGGGCGGCTGTGGTGCAGTTGGGCTTGTCCGGCCGGCGCGCTCCAGGAGCTGGCGGCACCCATCAACAACCGGCGCCTGCCACGCGGCAAGGTCGACTGGATCAAGTGGGCCATCTGGATTCCGTGGATGGGCCTGATCCTCTTCCTGGCAATCCGTGCCGGCGGCTACCACGTGGTCAATCCCCTGTTCCAGTTGGCCGGCGGCGCCACGCTGGCCATCCCGGCTGGCGAGGGGCCACCCTGGTGGCTGATCTATTACCTCATCGTCTTTCTCTTCCTGATTCTGGCGGTGACCGTGGGCCGCCGGGCCGGATGCCGGACGATCTGCTGGATGGCGCCCTTCATGATCATCGGCCGGTGGCTGCGCAACCTCGTCCGCTGGCCGGCGCTCCGGCTCGTCGCCGCACCTGAGCTGTGCAGCGACTGCCTGATCTGCACGCGCGAGTGCCCGATGAGCCTGGACGTGCATGAGATGGTCAAGCGCAGCGACATGGAAGATGCCGAGTGCATCCTGTGCGGCACCTGCGTCGATCGCTGCAACAAGAAGGCAATCCATTACTCATTCAGCGGGCAGAGGGGTACCCGATGAAAGCCAACCTGTGCATCATCACAGGCGGCAGCTCGGGCATAGGCAAGGCAACGGCGCAGCGGCTTGCCGGCATGAGCATGACAGTGGCGATTGTGGCGCGCGACCGGCAGCGCGGGAAGGCGGCACAGGCGGAGATCCAGGCGGCCAGCGGCAACCCCGACGTCGATCTCCTGGTCGCCGATCTCTCATCGCAGGCCGAGGTGCGCCGGCTGGCCGAGGAATTCAGATCCCGCTATACGAACCTACACGTCCTGCTCAACAATGCCGGCGTGGCACCGATCAAGCGCCAGGTGACCGCTGACGGCCTGGAGATGGTCTTAGCGGTCAATTACCTGGCGCCCTTCCTTCTCACCAACCTGCTGCTGGATATGCTGAAGGCAAGTGCGTCAGCGCGCGTGGTGAACGTCGCCGGCGACTTTCACCGCAAGGCGACGATGCGCTATGACGACCTGATGTCTGAGACGGACTATAGCGGGGTGCGGGCAAACAACCAGGCCAAGCTGGCGTTGATCCTGTTCACTTACGAGCTTGCCCGGCGTCTCCAAGGCACCGGGGTGACGGCCAACTGCCTCCACCCCGGCCCGGTGGCGACAGACGCACCGCTTAAAGACCCCGACCTATCCACTGCCGGACGGCTCATGTACCGCCTGGTCCGCACCTTCTTTCAGAGTCCGGAGAAGGGGGCGGAGACGTCGGTCTATCTGGCGACCTCACCCGAGGTCGCCGGGCTCACGGGGAAGTACTTTATCAAGAAGCGCGCCGTCGCCTCATCGCCGGCATCGTACGACGAGGATTCGGCCCGACGGCTCTGGGCGACGAGTGCGCAGTTGACGGGGCTGGCGGAATAGTCACCAGAGGAGGGGGCAATGTCCGGCACAGTAGCGCACGAGTCAAGGGAAACCGCGATGTCACGCCCGGTGACACACCAGGCGAAGCTTCTCGCCCGCCACCCTGTGGTGGCGTACTATGTCCTGACGCTCATCATTTCGTGGGCGGTGGAATTGCCGCTGGTCGCCGTGCAGCAGGGCTGGATCGACGTACCCATCCCGTTCTCTATCCACTACCTCGCTTCGTTCGGTCCGGCTGTAGCTGCGCTGATCATGACCGCACTGGTCGCCGGGCGAGACGGGCTGGCCGAACTGTGGGGCCGCATCACAAAGTGGCGTGTGGGCTGGAACTGGGCAGGGTTCGCAATTGGGTCACCCGTGGTGCTCCTGTTCCTTGGACTGCTGGTCACGGCCATCGTGCAAGGGGCATGGCCCGACCTGCGCCTGCTCGGTCAGGTCAACTACCTACCCTATCTCGGCTGGTGGGTCTTGCCGTTGTGGCTGGTCACCTTCGGTTTCGGCGAGGAGATCGGCTGGCGTGGCTTTGCCCTGCCGCGCTTACAGAAGGGCGTGAGCACCTCCAGAGCCACATTGATCCTGGGCCTGATGTGGGTGGGATGGCACGTGCCGGCCTTCTTCTATCTCGACACGTACCGCAGCATGCCCTGGATCGTGCTGCCCGGGCTCATCTTCGGCATCCTGTGCGGTGCGGTGCTGTTTACCTGGCTCTACAACGGCACGGGCGGCAGTGTACTGATGGTCGCCATCTGGCATGCCCTCTTTGATCTTGTCAGCGCCTCTAAGGCAGGACAGGACGTCGTGCCGCTCGTCGCCACGGCCGGGGTGGTCGCCGGGGCACTGTTTGTGGCCAACGTGAACCGCCCGTGGGGCTTTCGTTTCCAGGAGAAGCACACTCTCTAGCCGTACCCTACGCTTTCTTGCGCGGCCCGTCGTCGGAGGGACCGACCGGATACGTGAGGCTGTTTGGCTCGGATGGACACCCCTGTCCCGCGTAGGACACCATTTCTCAAAAGTGGGACACGGCGGGACACCAATGGACATCAGAATGGTGTCCCCGTCGTTATGGTCAAGTTTTAGGACAGTAGAGGGGTGTCCGCGCGGCTTTTAAAGGCTCAGTGGCCCAGAAGCCGGGTCATGGTGGCAATAGGGGACGCAGAGCCATTTTGCGATTCTCGCGGGTTGCGGTATACTTCTACCAACAAGCTTTCAGCCCTGCAAGGGTGGCGACATGGTGTGCGCTCGAGGTCCCTTGGGGGCATCCAAATGCAACCGCCCTGGGAGTGGGCTCCAGGGCGGTTTCCTACTACATCTAAAGGAAAAACACCATGAAAACAGCCCACACGTTGCGCGATTTGTTCGACGGACACACCACCCGGCCGCGACAGCGCCCGCTGCTGATTGGGTTCGAGGTCGCATGGTACAGCCTTCTGTGCTATAACACGGTGATACCGGAATGACTTGGAAAGGTAGAAGGTGATGGGCACTCATGAAGACTGTGACAATTCCTGAGGTTGAGATAACGCTCGATCAGTTGGTGACGGCTGTGCGCCAGCTGGAGCCCGCCGCCCGTTCCGAGATTGCCAAGGCGCTGGCGGAAACGGAACTGGATGCACGGATGGCCGAACTCATCCAGAGCCTGGCCAACAGACCTGCGGCAGATGACGTCACGGATGCAGAGATAGAAAACGAGATTCATGCCGTACACGAGAAACGACGTCAATAACGTTGAGGTGGCCGTCGACACGAATTTGTGCATCCGCGCCCTGCTCTTTGGTTAGAAGAGCGGATAGCTATCTGGGCCAGGCAGGGTCACGCCTAAGGCAATCTGCCACGCCGCACTCGAGACGGAGCCGCCCGGTGCGGCGGCATCTGCTTCCTTCCATGCCCTCGGCCTCGGCCGCAGCAAGAAGAGTCTCGCGAAGGGTGTCCTGGCACTTGGCTGTATTATCCTGGCGCTGCTCCAGGTGCCCCCTGTTGTTCTTTGGTTCGCTTTCCACGGCTGTGGCGCTTCTGATGGCACACCGCCGAGCACATTTATGGCCCACTGGGGGTACTCTGACCCTCACCTTGTGTTGCTTGGCGCCAACCTCATGGCCGTTTGCGACGTTGTACAGGCTGCACCTCCGCACAAGGACCCGCCCAGTGAGAAGTGCCCGGCAACGGTGGGTGTACTGCATCGTGCGCTCTCTGGCCTGTTGACAGCACAGCAAACCTCGCGTATACTCCCCTTACCTATCATGACGCAATGCGTAATGATCCCGTGAAAGGAGGCTACCATGTCCCAGACCGCGGCGAACTTGGCCCCTGGGCCAAAGGGGCTGCCGCTAGTCGGCAGCATCGGGTCCTTGCGCGCGAAAGGGCCATTGGATTTCTGGTTCGAGCTCTGGCAAGAGTATGGTGACGTCGCCCGCGCTCAGATGGGGCCGCAAACCATGATGCAGTTCGTCCGCCCCGAGCACGTCCAGCACATCCTGATCAAGAACAAGGACAACTATGTCAAAGGCATGAGCCACGAGATGTTGCGAATTCCGCTGGGAAATGGCATTCTGACCGCCGAAGGGGATCTCTGGCGGCGGCAACGGCAGCTCATGTCGCCGACGTACACACCCCGTGCAGTGCAGCGTTTTGCGGGAATCATGCTTGATGCCACGGACAAGATGCTGGCTCGCTGGCGAGAGGTTCCGGCCGGCAGCCCGGTGGCAATCAACCTGGAGATGATGCGGCTGACCATGAGCGTCATCTCCCGGTCGATCTTTAGCGTGGACATTGGGGAGGATTTTGCCGAGGCGGGTCAGGCCTTGACTCAAATCCTGGACTTTGCCAGCCAACGCTCCGTATCGCTGGTCACGCTGCCCCTATCGGTGCCCACGCCCGGCAATCGGCGGTTGAACCGGGCCTTGGCGACGATTGACGCGTTCCTGTATGGCATCATCGCTACCCGGCGCCAAAGACCGCCCGGTGATGATATGCTGTCAGTGCTGATGGAGATGTGCGACGAAGAGACCGGCGAGGTCATGAGCGAAAAGCAGTTGCGGGACGAGGTGCTGATCACCTTTTTCGCCGGGCACGAGACCACGGCACAGCTTTTAACCTGGGCCTGGTACTTGTTTTCCGAGCATCCGGCGGTTGAAGAGCGGTTCCACGCCGAACTGGAAGAGAGACTTGGAGGACGCACTCCTCGGGCGGACGACGTGGAGCGACTTGTCTACACGCGTATGGTTATGGATGAAACCCTGCGCCTCTACTCACCGGTGGCCATCATGGCCCGCGACGCGATTGAGGGCGACGAGGTGGGGGGGTATCAGGTTTCTGCGGGGACCATCGTGGCCCTGTCGCCCTACATGACCCACCGGCATCCCGAGTTTTGGAAACGACCCCTGGAATTCTACCCTGACCACTTTGCACCCGAACAGGTCGAGACCCGGCCTCGCTACGCATATTATCCCTTTGGTGCCGGACAAAGGACCTGTCTGGGCAGGCATTTCGCCCTCATGGAGGCTGCTCTGGTGCTGGCGGAGGTTGGGCAGCGCTACCGGCCCAGGTTGGTGCCCGGCCAGGAGATCAAGACCCACTGGTCAGGTACACTGCGACCCGACAGGGCCATCATGATGGTGCTGGAGGAGCGATGAGGGAGCCGGTCTTGACGGGACTGAACACAAGCGAGAGTCCCGTGGCGATGTTGGTCGGCAAGTAGATGGGTGCCCAGCGCCATGATGTAGCCCAGTAAGGGTGGCGACATGGTGTGCGCTCGAGGTCCCCGGCGGCACCTTCTATATCCCCTCCAGAAATCGAGGTTAGTTGGTGAACCGGCCTGCAGGCCGGTTCTTGCTTTTTTGGCGACCGTGCCCGTGGGCACCTGTTACTTGTACAGGGTGGAGGCTTGGACTTCATACAGAAGGGAGACTACGACAACAAACAGGGAAGAAGCTTGGACATCATGCAGGGGGGGAAGCCTGGGAGGAACGTCAGGGGCGAACTGCCTTGCGCCAGCAGCCCTATCACCGCGTTTCCCACATGTTTCTGCCTGGGCGGCAGCTCTCACGCAAGCTCCTCCAGTAGTGCCTTCGCCTCGACCAGGTCCACCGTATCAAACCCCTCGGTGAACCAATTGTAGATGCCCGTCAATAGCTCGCGCGCCTCATTGCAGCGGCCCGCCGAATGCCACCACCGGGCCAGGCTGACGGCCGTCCGCAGCTCCAGCCAACGCGCCTCCTGGCCGCGCGCAATCTCGAGCGCGTGGTGGAAGCATGCCTCAGCTTCGGCGGTGCCGGGGAACGCAGGCTTGCTTGCCAGCAGCAGCTCGCCGCGCATGCGCCACACCTCCGCTTCCATAACCCGCACGCCGGTCTGTTCGATCCAGGCCAGGGCCTGATCGCTGACCTCCATGGCCATCTCGGGCTGCCCGGCCCGCACGAGCACTTGGGCCTGCGAGAGCAGTTGGGCAACCTTGCCCACGCCGGGGCCCAGGGCCTGCGCAGCCGACCCTGCCACTGTCGCTTGGGCCAGATCCTGTTCGTGCCCGGGCTCTGGCCCGACATTGACTGCCTGCCTCGCCAACATTTCGGCCCATACGCCGTAGACCAGACCGGCCTTGCCTAGTGACCGCAGGGCTTCGCTGTGCATCCCGGCCGCGCTCACGTCTCGGCCCAAGAAGGAACAGGCTGCCCCCGCCAGTAGGTGGGCAAACGCCACGCTCGATGGCCGCGCGACCGCCTGGGCCTGCGCCAACGCCTGCCGGAGGCTAGCTCGACCACGGTCTGGGTAGCCCAGCAGCCACAGCGTGAAGCCCAACACGGCGCGGGCGGTCACGCCTGGGTCCGCTCCCATCACCGAGCTAAGGGGCCGGCCGGTCTCCGGGTTGTAGAGGTCCAACACCTTGTCCAGGCGTGCGCGGGCGGCGGCGAGCTGCCCCCGCAGCCAGTGGCTTAGGCCCAGTACCCCGTGGGCCAGCACGAGGCACTGTGGGTCACCCTCCTGCGCGAAACTCAGGAGCTGCGCGCCCACCCGCTGGGCGCGGTCCGGGTCGGCCGACCAGTTGATCAAATACGCCAGCACAGTCAGCGCGGTGAGACGCTGCGGATCATCCCGTAAGTCCGGATGTTGAATCAGGTCGGAGAGGCGCTCCAGCACCCGAGCATGGAGCGGCGCTTGCCACCCCTGGCGCAACATCGCCGGCGTAGCCAGTGCCGAGCACAAGGACAGCTCCAGACGGAGCCGCTCGGTCGAGGTCGCCACATTGTCAAGCAAGGCCAGCCCGCGCTCCAGGTGGACGATGGCCTCGTCGTAGGCCATGAGCCGCGCTGCCCACTGCCCGGCTGCTAGCCGGCAACGGGCTGCCTCCAGAGGCAGACCTGCGGCCTCATAGTGCCGCGCCAGATCCGGCGCCAGTGCCTGGGACTGCTCTGTCGTCGCACAGATCGCTTCCACGGCCTGCCCGGTCGCTTCATGGTACCGCGCCCGCACCACGGCGTCCAGGCTGCGGTAAGCACTCCCCTGCACCAGCACGTGGCGAAAGCGGTAGCGTGACAGGCGCCGGCCACTCGACGCCAGCCGGTCCAGGCTGACCGGTTCGATCAGCCGGTGGCGGGTTCGCAACAGACCACTCAGGTGCCGCACGACGGCCTCCTCGTCCCAGCCCAGGACCCGTGCCACCACCTCGGCGGCGAACTGCTCACCCTGGACGCTGGCCGCCTGGAGCAGCGTCCGGTCCTCGTCCCGCAGGTCGGCTAGGTGCCCGGCGATCACCGCTTCTACCTGGGGAGGACAGCGCGCCCAGTCCAGCCCGGGCGCTTCGAACCACCGCCCAGCCTCGTCCCGCACCAATGTGCCCTCGCGCTCAAAGCTGCGCAGTAGCTCGATCGTGAACAGCGGATTGCCGCCAGTGTGGTCGTACAACGTCTGGCGGAAGGGTGCCTCGAGACGGTTCGGCTCGCTGTCGATGTATGCGTCGACGAAAGCCCGCCCATCGCCCTGGTCCAGGTCGATGATGACGTCGCCCCAGCGGCGGCACAGTTCCTGGAGGATGTCTCTCAGGTTTGAGGCGACGGGCTGGCCTCCTTCTCCGGGGATCAACCCGGCTGGCCGGTAGGCACATGCCAGCAGGATGCGGCTGCCGGCCAATCGCCGTCCCAGATGGAAAAGCAAGGCCGCCGTACCCCCATCGGTCCATTGCAGATCGTCAATGGCCAACACCAGGGGGCTGCCCACGGAAACGGCATGCAGCACCTTGGTTACCTGGGCGAACAAGTCGGCCTGGGCGGGCAATGTAGCCAGGTTGGGGCCGGCCGCTGTCGCCGCCCTCTCTCCGGCGCGGCGGACGATCTCCCGCAGCCGGATGTGCCAGTGGGTAGGCCCAGGCTGGAAGGGGAATCCCTCGAGGCGCCGCAAGAGCGCCTCGCCCGGTAAGAAGCTGTCGAGCAGGTCCGGGCCGTGCTCAACCAGCGCGGCGCCCACCACCGGCAGCGCCTGCCACACTCGCCGCACCTGCTCGGGCGAGAGCATCCCACTGGCCCGCTTGCCCTCGACGTCCCCGGCCAGCATCTGGAGGATTTCGCGGAAAGGTAGGTAGGGGTCTCCCACGCCGGCGTGGGCGCTGCACCTCCCCCGCAGCGCGATCAAACCGGGATGCGCCTGGCCAGCCCGCCGGGCGAACTCCTCCAGCAGCGCCGTCTTGCCGCCGCCCGTCTCGCCCACGATGATGGCTACCCCTCCCCGGCCGGCCAGAGCCCCATCGAGCAGCGTGTCCAAACGGGCCAGTTCCTGCTCGTGGGCAACGAACCGGAAAGGAGGCGCGGCGGGAGATGCTGTGGTCAGGATGGCGGGGCCGGACGGCGGCTGTGACCAAGACGGGGACAGCTCACCGGCGCGGATCTGGGCGTATAGTGCGCGCGTCTCGTCTTCGGGCTCGCAGGCCAGCTCCTCCATCAACAGGCGGCGGCAGACATCATAGTGCGCCAGAGCGGAAGAACGTTCCCCGCCCAGGTCCAGGGCCGCCATCAACTGCCGGTGCGCCTGCTCCCGGTATGGCTCCAGTTCGAGCTGCCGCCGCGCCCAGCGTGCTGCCTCGGCATGTTCTCCGCGCGCCATCTGGAGAGAGGTCAGCCGGCCGAGCGCGGACAACATACTCC
>JBFYTF010000045.1:0-5841 GCA_041300865.1 Anaerolineae bacterium | reverse complement strand
ATGCGGTTGATGAAACCGCAGAGGGAACGCGCCGTATAGGCACCACGGCTGAAGCCGAAGACGTAGACGGCATCGCCCGGGCGATGATGATGGGCGAGAAAGTGGTAGGCATCGCGGACGTTATCCGAGAGCCCTTGACCGAAGGCGCCGCCCCGGACCAGCTCGCCGAAGCCCGTCCCGACCCCCTTTTCATAATAGAGGACCACCTCGGAGTCGTCCGCTGCCTTGCCCTCGCAGTAGCACCAGCCCTCCTTGGAGCCGGGGACCTCCCGCTGGGACTGCAACTGCCCCTGCAACAACTTGTAGGTCCGATAGACGTTGGTCTCGTCCCGGGGCTTGTTCCAGGTCCCGTCACAGCACACTACCAGTTTGCGCGTCATGGCCTGCCCTCCTTCATCTTGTTGTCGAGGTGGACCTCGGGCCGCCTTGCCGGGGTATCCGCCGCGGACCTTCAGCGGCCACGACGGCGGGGCCCGCGGCGGCGTCCCTCCGGCCGGGAATCCCGAATGCGGCACATGGGCCGCTTTCGATCCGAAGTATAGATGATGGGACAGCCATGGATGGTCGGTAACGATCCGCGGCAACGGACCGCGACCCCGCCCAACGCCGAGTGCGACCGGCGCGGTCGTTCCCGGCGGGCCCCGCAGGGTGTCCGGCGACACGCACCGGTAAAGTAACTCGGGTCGAGAGCATGGTCGGCATCGGCCCTGACCATGGACGCTCACCGAGGCCAATCGGGGCCAAGGACCTCAACAGACCACCGCCACGCTACCCAGGCCCCAGCGGATTAGACTAGGGCGAAACGGAAGACAGCGGTTGCGCCCGCACGGGCAGCGCGCCCTCTCCCGCGGTCGCGTTGCCGTGGGGTGTGGAGGCCAGAGCCCGGACTGGACAGACACTGGCGCCGCTCGGCCGGGTTAGGCGCCTCGCGGCGGCAGTCTGATCCACCGTTCGGAGTGTCACGTCACTTGGGGAAGGGCCGTGGCGCGGCAGATTCGGCGATACGACAGGAGATCTGCGATGAACGACATCTCCCCATCCGACGACCCGGTCTCCGGTGTGCTGCCACAAGCCGATGCCTCGGGGGAAGCCCCGACCGTGTCCCCAGCCGCACCCGCTGCGCATGCCTTGTTTTGGATACCCGGCATTGATCCCCCCAGCGAGACCAACGACCTGGCCTCAGTATCCCGGCGGCTTGCCATTGCTTTGGACCGTGCCGCCACCTCCGCGGCGACGCGGTTCAGGATGGCGGAGGACATCGAGGAGAAACGTGGATACACGTTGGCAACAGCCGAATCGCCAAGCGGCAGCGCTACTCGCTACTCCGCATGCAATTTACCGCGTTGACCCTGCCTAAGCAGGCTTCAGCGGTACCGGCACATCCAGCCGGAATTCGAGCACCTCGCGCAGGATGGGGGCCACGTTCTCGTCGACCCAATAAAGTGTGTGGCCGTTGGGTGCCACGGGCCGTTCTTCTGGCCAGACAGGGGGTGCGCCGTTCCCGCCCACAGCAGGCCGCGGCACGTCGATATGCGTGCCGACAAAATCATCGATGCGAAAGATGTTCACCCACCGGCTTAGCACCCCGGGGTTCTTGTCGGACCACTCTTGATCCTCATTCCGCGTGCGCAAGGCGGGACGGTCATGGTGCGAGGGGAAGCTGCTGGGGAAATAATGATGGTGGAGGTGTCTGTAGGGTGAGCCCATGGTGACAAGCAGGAGGCGGCCACCCGCCGGCATGGCCGCCAGCCAACGGGTACCCTCTTCGTCGATTACATCGATCGCAACCACGGTTCCCTGACTATGGGCAACGATGGCGAGTACGTCTGGGCGCTCATCACGGATGAGTTGATTGACGAGCACCTTCAGCCGGTCCTGGATGCGCTCTCGAAGCCAGTAACCGCTCGGAGGCGGGGGCGTTTGTGCCGTGCCGGGGCGATCCCTGTTGCGCTCCGCAACTCCGGGGGTCGTGGCGTGCCCGGCCCGAAGGTCCGTATCGGGTCCAGCGCTCTGCACCTTCCGACTGTTCCAGGAGTAGTCGTTGAGGTAGGTGAGGACGTCGGCCAGAATGCCCAGCGCCGTCGCGAGCGGGGTACGAAACCAGCTGACCAGGGCAACCGCCATCAGCCCTGCTGCCGCCATGGCCAGGGGCATCCAATTGTGGATAGTAACGAGGACGCTGGCACCCCGACCCGCTACGACCAGAAGGCTGAGTACAGCCATGACGGCGATGAACGCCACCAAGACGAACATCATGCTGCGGGAGACGATCAGCCGATGCCGTTCCGCTAAGGTGTCCGGGTCGCGCAAATACTCCCCGGGGCAGAGGCGGATGCGGTCAAGCTCGCGTTTGCGCCACTGCACCCAGCCAGCGGCGAGCAACAGCACTACCAGCGCGACGAACGCCGGCACCAGCCCCCAGAGCGCCGAAGTCACTGCCGCGGGGTGGGGCACGATGTTCGGTATAAACATCACGGTCGCGGCCCAGGCGCACGAGATCATCAAGAACCACAGGAGGGTCATCAAGCCGATCGTCGGTGTGAGAAGGCTGACCACCCCTCGCTTGCGCAGATCAGCGCTGCGCACTGCCACAGCCACTCCCGTGACCAGGGCGAGCAGGAAGACGAGCAGCCAGCATGTCGACATCACGGCCAACAATCTCAGACCGTACAGGTAGATCCCCTGGTAGCCTGCAACGCAGATATCGTGCCCCGTCTGCGCGGCAAATGTGCAGCTCGCATTCCTGAGCCATGAGTCGAATCCCGCGAGCGGGTCCGAGATCGACGACAGTTGGTGGAGTTGGCCCATCAAAGAGAAGCCGAGCAACGCCAGCCCTGTGATAACGACCCATAGGGCAAAGAGTCGCATCAGGCGGGCATAGCTGACTCGCCAGGCGAGCCAGCCGGCGACAATCGCGATGACTGAGATCAGGGGTCCGGCGAGCCATACCCGGGTACTTGTATCGTCGACCAAGGGGCTCAGGCCCCAAGCGACAAACACGCCAACCAGCAGCACGGCGTTGATGGCGGCAATAGGGCCATGAATGAGCAGCGCGGCGCTCGAGGCGATGGTGCGCATCACCTGATCGTACCCCTTCGGATCGGGAAAGACGTCGTGCGCGTTCTCGCGGATCGCGTGGCACAGGCCTAGGATGGTCTTAAAGAGCGCTACCAGTAGCCCGAACAGGCCCTGGCCGATTGCGGCAATGTCGCCCCAGTAAAAGTCGGTGATGACCCGTTCGTTTAGCAGCGTTCCCTGCTCCTTCGAGTCGTACTGTCGATAGCGACGGATGCGGGCGGGGAAGGTTTGTCGCAGGTCCCTGCAGCTGTACCTCTCCAGCTCGCGAAGTTGGAAATCGTCGGTGGAGTGTGGTCGCAGGCGCTCGGAGGACATCTCCTCGCGCTCCAGTTCGGCGATGTACTCGGGCCGACGCTCGAGCGCCGTGGACAGCAGGTCGGAACTGACCCCAGCCTGCTTTACGCCGACGCCATGGACGACCACGATCACTTGCTTTGTCATGAGAACCTCCTCTTGCCCGCCTGCTCAAACGGCGCAAGGGCTCACCGACGCCACCCATTCATGGATCGATACCGATGACAGGCACGTGATCAAGCACGGGGGGATGGTCATGGATCCTGCCCTTCGACGCGCATGGGCACAGCAGAGATGGCAGTGCGGCACCAAAGCTTGGGGTGCCCGCATCGTCATCTCCTCCGGTTGCCTGGGGATCACCCCGGTGGCGCGCGGGTCAGCCGTGCCATTGCCCAAGCCCAAGCAGAGTGTAGGGGGTGGGAAGTCCGACCGCAAGGGCGGCTGGATCGAGGCGGACAGTGGCGTCGCCAGGTGTGGATGGCAGTAAAAACCCGCGGATAGTTGGCGGATAGCGCGGGTGATCGCCGTTGAGGGCGGCGAACTCGATATCGCCTGTGGGTGGCAGAGAGGATCTGTTGGGGGGCGAGCCGGTAGGGGGAGGCCTCATGACCGCCTGGGGGTGATACGGGCGGGGGAGTGGTCTATAGGTTTCGTGCCGTTGAGCGTGGTGCGGCACTGGAAACGACGGGCCAGTCCTCCTCCAGTGCCGCATCCCGGCCCCCCGGAGTTGCAGGGGCCGGGGAGAAGTATCGCCCGCTGGTGGGCGAACCTCCAGGGCTCATCGGCAGGAGTTGCCGATGTGCGATACGGCCCGCCTGTTCAACTGCGCCCGCTGTGGCCGTCAGGTAGTGATCTGTTCGTGCGGCGACCGGGGCAATTGTTACCCCATCTTTGTCAACTTTGCCCAACCTGCCGCGTATTTTCAATGAGTTGGATTTTTTCGCGGCAGGTTTGGTCACTACATTTACGAAACCTCAATCCGAGGATCGATGAGCGTCTTCTCGGTCTTGCCCGGTAAGTGGGGTAGACTCAGTGCGTTGTAGAGGACCTGCTGGTGGGGTTCAGGCCGGGTGGCCTTGCGGATGTGGTAGATCTGGCCATCGTCGCGGTGGAGCACCACGGTGACCCGCTCCTGGCCGGCGAACTGGTTACGCAGGCTCTCCCAACTCAGGTGGATGCCCTGGGCCTTGAGGCGGACGCGCAGGCTGTGGACCAGGTGGTAGGCCAGCACCGAAATGAACAGATGGCCGTCGACTCGGGCGCTCTTGTGGTGATAGATGGGACGTAGGCCAAGCTCCGACTTCAAGGAGCGGAATTCCGCTTCCAAATCCGTCAACATGGTGTAGGTATGCCACAGGGTGCGCTCATCCCAGTCGGCCTGGTTGGTGCGCAGACAATAGACCCCGGGGAGGGTGTCCTCGGTCGGAATGATGCGCGTCCACACCAGGGCAATGGCGTTGCCGCTGGCCGCGTCCTTTTCCAGGCGGATGTCGTAGTAACGGCCCACCCGTGAGTAGCGCTGGCGCAACCGCCCGATGCGGGTGAGGACCTTCTCGTAGTTCTTCACCCGGCGGGGCAGGAGCAGGCCCTCGGCCAGGTACTGAAGATCGGCTTCCAGGCGGGTGGAGAAGCGCTGCTCAATGCCCCGCTCCTTGGCCTCGCGGCCGGTGGAGTGGCAATACAGGCGCACCTCCCCGGTGACCTCATCGACCACGCGCTGGGCGCGGATCTGCGTGTTGCCTTCCGCGCGAATCAGGACGGCAGCCGCGGCGTCGAACTGCTGGTGGCGCTCGCGGCTGACGACCAGATAGCGGTAACCCTGTTGGGTGAGCCAGGCGAGGTTCTCCTCGGTGGCAATCCCGGCATCGAGCACTACCGTCGGGGCCACGGCGCCGGGAGCGAGCGCCAAGTGCTCCAATATCTGCTCCAAGGTCTTGGGCTCGCTGACGTTGCCCGCAAAGACCTCGCTGCGTTTGGGAAAGCCGCTGGCGTCCAGCACCAAGCCTAGCGTCACCAACGGGCAGTCGGTGCGCTTTTCCTTGGAGTGGCCGTGCTTGGCCTTCGGATTGCCGCTGGCCGTGCCCTCGAAGAAGGTGTTGGTCAGGTCATACAGGGTAACAGTCTCGGTCAGCGCGAACAGGTCCCGCTCCTGCTGGTAGAGATGGGCCTCCAGGGCGGCCTGGTGGGCCAGGAGCTGGTCGCTCACCCGGTACAGGCGCGTCAGATCCAGATCGCCGAAGTCGTAGTCCAGCAACTCCCCAAGGCCACTGCGCTGCTGCAGCCATTGATGGGTCGCCAACTCGCTGCCCGGCTGCACCATGCGCCCGATGATGGTCCCGATGGCGGCACTCAACTGGTTTCGATTGAACCCCAGTTCCACCAGCTTGCGATCCAGACCCAGCCGGCGCAACGCCTCCAGCGCCACATGCTCGGCCCCGACACTGCGCGGGCGGATGACCTCCACCTGCG
>JBFYTF010000040.1:0-2741 GCA_041300865.1 Anaerolineae bacterium | reverse complement strand
TCGTGCGGATAGTCATTACGTCGTCGCGTTTGCGATCAACCAGCAGACGAGTCAGCTGGACCACCTCTCCCCCCAGTCTCAGCCGGGCGATTTGCTCGGCGACGGTGGCTTTGGCTGGATTGTCGTGCGTGTTGGCGCTGTATCTGGTCACCTCACGCAGGTCAATCGGCAGTGACTCAGTGACGGGCCGCCATGAATAGAATCGCGCGCCCTGCGATATCTTGAGCGCCTTCAATACCTGATTGTCCGACATGGGGCCCCAGCCGAGCGCGAGATCCAGCGGTGCCAGGTCCGAAATAGGATCGAAGCGATAATCTTCGCGGCTGAGGATTCGCGCCGTAATGTCGTAGGTTGCGCGTGGCGTGAGCGTCCAGCGCCCCAGCACGATGGTTGGCGCACCGTTCGCATCTGCTTGCAGTGGTTCATTCGGCGCGATGGCACCATCGGCCGGATGAATTGCCCGATGTTCCCACTGTCCCCACGCTTTCCACAGCACGGCGATGAACAGAGCAATCCATGCGGCACGTCGCCAATTCATGGCGATATCTTGGTGCAGGCACCCAGGGGCTGGTGTGACTATTCTCCCGGTTTGCGGCGGGTACCGTCCCCGGGCCACGGCCCCGCCCTGATCTCCAACCGCGGCACTCTTCCTTAGTGTTTCAAGTCCTGCTTGATGTCACCGACCTTCGCCTGCGCCTTGCCGAGGTTTTTTTCAATCTTGCCCTCGGTCTCCAGCTTCTGGTTGCCCACGAGGTCGCCCGTAACTTCCTTGATCTTGCCTTTCGCTTCCTTGGCCCGGCCCTTGATCTGGTCCTTGTTTACGAACATGACGTGCTCCTGATGGTGCAGGCTGGCAAACGGCCAGCACGTCGTACTGGGAGAGACCCAGCCACAGTCGAAGTATGGGCTTGCTTGCAGTCCCGGTCTGTACGCTGCACTACAGATGCCAGAAGTCGCCGGGTTGTCCGACGCGAGCAAACAGGCGCGGTGATTTCGCTATCGGGCCATGTCTTGAGAATCAGGCGCGTTCCGCAAGCAGACAGTCGACGGTGCGAAACGACCCTCAGCGGCCGTTCACATGATGATCGCGCTTATCGCCGCCCCGCTATCCAGCCTGCTTGCGCGACTTGGGCGTGGAGCGCTCGAGCAAATCCGCCATTCGGGTCTGCCAGCCGGGACCTGTGGCCTTCCAGGACGCGATGACATCGGGTGGAAGCCGCAGAGACAGCAGTCGTCTCGGGTTCGCTAATCGTGGCCTGCCGCGGCGAACCAATTTCGGCCCCCGGCGCAGATCGGCTTCCTCGATCCACTCATCCGTAATCTCAGGCGCCTCATCCCTGCTGGAGATGCGGCCGGAGGTTTTTCGCTTCGCGCTCATGACAGTGCCTCATGCTGATGACTCGCCGGGCGGAGCCTCGCGGTGTCCAAACGAACACAACCAAACGGGAATCCAGCCAACCGGCCGTGACGTATCGGGGTTCGCCGTAATCGACGCGATCGTCGACCCGCGCAAGGTGCAGCCCGGCGAAAACTTCCCCAGCTCGGCGCATGTCCAAGCCTCGCTCCTGCAGCGTCTGCAGTCGCCTCGCCTGGTCTCAGGCAATGCGCACCTATTAAATGTTGCTACGCTTAATCGCGCCGTCAAGTATCAGCGGGACTTGCGCCAGGGCGGGAGATTCCGCGCCCATAAGCGGACGCCCAAGGGGGAATACCGACCCTGAGCGGCCTGTCACTTTGATCCGGTGGGTGCCTGAAACAGCCTTCCGTCTGCTGCCTTCACAACGCCGCCGGGAAATGACCGAACGATCCAATCTGCGGTCACTTGGCGCATGGACAACGCAGTCAGCTCGTCGAGACTATGACCTGTGGTTAGCACCTGGGCTTGGAGTCGCGGGTGTTTGGCGCCCTGCAAAGTGCGATAGAGCGGGAAGAAGTGGTCTTCCAGCGGGCAGGTCTCGTCATCCAGAGCTCCAAAGATGAGCAACGCCTTGTTTTGCAGTGCCCGGGCGTTTTGCGGGAAGCCAACCTTCGCTTGGTTAGCAACAAGGTCAGCGGAGAACACTGGCCAACCACCAGGCACTGCCCCCTTTGGCCCGAAAATGCTATCCGCTACGGCCGCTAAGAAAGGCTTGAGGTGTGTCTGTGGATTCGCGATTTCCCGTCCGAAGTAGCCGTGATCGCATGGTGCAAGCGCGACGACGCCAGCCACGCGATCGTCTCCACCAGCCCCAACGAGGGCGACAGCGCTTCCCATGCTGTAGCCGAACAACACGATCGGCGCCTCCCCAAGGCCGAACCGAGACTTGGCCTCTGGGCTTCTGAGGTAGTCAACCGCAGCTCTGAGGTCTGCAACGCTGTTGGAGAAAGTGTAGGTGCCTGAATTTCCCCAAATGCCGCTGTAGTTGAACCAGAAGCTTGCGACGCCGTGCTTCGCCAAGAGAGATGCCAAGGGAGACTCTGGTCGAATGCGTCCGCCAGGGTTGCCGTGCAGATTGATTACTACCGCACGCAGTTCACCTTCACTGTGTCGCTGCAGAAGAGCAGGAAGATCGACTCCACTGCTTCGAAACGAAGTGGTGACCGGCTGCGCGGCGACAGCCAAGGAGCAGAGGGCAAAGACCACAGCAGGAACGAGTCTAGTGAAGGACATAGGCGTATTGGATCCGCGGCCGTTTTCGGATGCTAGAGACAAAGGGCGGTCGCGTGTGCGGCCTAACGACAACGAGCCCACGCTGTTATGC
>JBFYTF010000031.1:0-12136 GCA_041300865.1 Anaerolineae bacterium | reverse complement strand
CCTCGGCCCGCGCGGGGGCTGCTCCCGGCGAACACCGGGGGCATTGGTACGCCGGCGCGGTCAGGAGGTCACTGGCCGGTCACAGCACGAACCGATCTGGAGACACAGATGTCCTACCGTTGCGTAGTGTTGGTCAAGCAAGTACCCGACACCGCGAATGTTACCGGCAAAGCGATGAAAGACGACGGCACGGTCAACCGTGCCGCCTTGCCGGCCATCTTGAATCCAGAAGACCTGAACGCGCTGGAGATGGCCCTGCAGGTGAAGGAACGGCACGGCGGCGAGGTGACCGTGTTGACCATGGGGCCACCGCGGGCAGCCGAGGTGCTGCGCGAAGCCCTGTACCGCGGAGCCGATCGGGTCGTCTTGGTTACCGACCGCAAGACCGCCGGCTCAGACACGTTGGCGACGTCGTACGTCCTGAAATGCGCTGTGGAGCGTCTCGGGGAGGTCGACCTTGTCTTCTGCGGACGCCAGGCCATCGACGGCGATACCGCCCAGGTCGGGCCGCAGGTGGCCGAGAAGCTCGGCTTGCCCCAGGTCACCTACGCCGAGACCATCGAATCGCTGCGGGACCACCAGATCGAGGTCCGCAGGGCGCTCCCCCTGGGCACGGAGACGGTCAGGTGCACGTTGCCCTGCCTGCTGACGGTCGTCGGTTCCGCCAATCAACCCCGGCCTCCTTCTGCCCGCCGGACCATCGCCTACAAGCTGGCGGCCATTCCCTTCGAGTACCCTGAGTTGCTCGAGAAGTGGCCCGAGTTCGAGACAGAAAAAGCCCTGGATAGGTACCTTGCCGAGCGCGGCCAGAAGATCACCGTCTGGGGGGCAGCCGACATTGGCGCCGACGAGGGCAAAGTCGGGCTTCACGGATCGCCGACCAAGGTGCTCAGGGTCGAGTCGGTCGTGCTCGAAGGCAGCGGCAGCGAGGAGTTCGAGGCCAGCCCGGCGGGAGCCTCTGCGCTGGTACACAAGCTCGTCCAGGATCACATCCTCTAATGCAGGATACGACAATGGCAGGCACACGAGAAGTGTGGGTTTTCATCGAACAGGAAGGGGGCCTGCTCGCCGCCGCGAGCCTGGAGCTATTAGGCAAGGCGCAGGACCTCGCCGGGGAGCTTCAGGGCCAGGTGCACGCCTTGCTGTTCGGGCACGGCGTCGCTCACCTGGCCGAGCAGGTTGTCTCTTACGGGGCAGACGTGGTGTTGCTGGCAGACCACCCTGAGCTGGCCGTGTACCGCACCCTGCCTTATGCCCGCGTTGCGGTCGACCTGGTGCGCGAGCGGCAGCCCTACATTTTTCTGCTGGGAGCAACGCCCATTGGGCGCGACCTGGCGCCACGCATTGCCAGCGCTGTGCGGGCCGGACTGACGGCCGACTGCACCAGCCTCCAGATCGGCGACTATGAGCACAAGGGCAAGGTCTACAACCAGCTGCTGTACCAGATCCGGCCCGCCTTTGGCGGCAACATTGTCGCCACGATTGTCAACCCCGAGATGCACCCCCAAATGGCTACGGTGCGTGAGGGGGTGATGAAGCTCCACGAATCGGACGGCAGGCGGCGGGGTACGGTCGAAGCCGTGACCCCCTCGTTCAACGGGCGCGAGCTATCGCTCGAGCTTCTGAAGCGGGAGATGCGGCTCCCCTGCTGCGATCTCAAGAACGCATCTGTCGTCGTGGCCGGCGGAATGGGCGTGGGCAGCAAAGAGAGGTTTGAGCTGCTCTTCGAGCTGGCCCACGTGATCGGGGGCGAGGTGGGAGCCTCTCGCGCCGCGGTGGACGCCGGCTTTGTCTCGCGCGAGCGCCAAGTAGGGCAGACAGGCCTCACTGTCCGGCCCCGGCTGTATGTCGCCTGCGGCATCTCGGGAGCGGTCCAACACCGTGCGGGAATGGATCGCGCAGCCAGGATCGTCGCTATCAACATCGATCCCGGTGCTCCCATCTTTCAGCTCGCCCACTACCGGATCGTCGGCGACTTACAGAAGGTCATCCCCATGATGATCCAGGCCTACCGCGAGAACGGCAAATAGGGAGAACCGGCATGGCAGAGAACTTTTTCGCGGACAACCCTGACCTCCGGCTCCGACTGGACCAGCTGGACCTTGAGGAAGTCGTCGATATCCTGGAAGAGGGCTACCGCTACAGCGATGAGTACGCCGGTGCGCCCCGGAACTATAGGGATGCCAAGGACAACTACCGCCTGCTCTTGAACGTGTTGGGCGACATTTGCGCCAACCACGTCGCCCCGCGAGCCGCCGAGGCAGACGAGGAAGGCGCGCACTTTCAGGATGGCCGCGTCAGCTACGCAGCCGCCACCCAAGAAGCGCTCGAGAGGCTGCGGCAGGCCGACCTCATGGGGTCCATGCTGCCCTGGGAGTACGGGGGCCTGAACGTCCCGGTATCCATCCTGCAGATGATGATCGAGATCATCTCTCGCGCCGAGCCCGGGCTGATGAGCATTTTTGGGCTGCAAGAGGTTTCGGCGACCATCGCCGAGTACGGTGATGGGGAGATGAAAGCGCGCCTCCTGCCTCGCTTTGCCCGCGGGGAGCTCACGGGGGCGATGGTGCTCACCGAGCCCGACGCCGGTTCGGATCTGGGCGCCGTGCAGACCCGCGCCGTCCTCCAGGCGCGGCCGCAGGACGGGGCGGGCGATGGGAAGGACGGGCTGTGGCGCCTGAACGGCGTCAAACGCTTTATCACCAACGGCAATGCTGACGTCCTGCTGGTGCTGGCCCGGTCAGAAGAAGGCTCGACCGACGCGCGGGGCCTGTCCATGTTTGTCGTGGAAGCGGACGAGACGGTGCGCGTCCGGCGCATCGAAAACAAGATGGGGCTCCACGCCTCGCCGACGTGCGAGATGCAGTTCTGCGACACCCCCGCCCACCTGGTGGGCAGCCGCCGCTACGGCCTGATCCGCTACGCTATGGGTTTGATGAACGGCGCCAGGATCGCGGTTGCGGCCCAGGCTGTTGGCATCGCCGAGGCAGCCTACCGGGAGGCGGCCCGCTACGCCCAGAGCCGCGTCCAGTTTGGCCGCGCCATCAACGCCATCCCGGCGGTGTACCGTATGCTCCTTTCGATGCGCGGCGAGATCGAGACCACGCGGGCCCTGGTGTACGAGACCGGACGCTGGGTGGATCTGAAAAAGGCGTACGAACACCTCAAGAGCCAGGGCAAGCTCGATGCCCGGGGGCAGCAGCGGCTGAAGCAGGCCAGCCGGCTGGCAGATGTGCTCACGCCCCTGGCCAAGTATCACGCTACCGAGATGGGAAACCGGGTGTGCTACCAGGCCATGCAGGTCCAGGGCGGCACCGGCTACATGCGCGAGTTCAACATAGAACGCCACTTCCGCGACATCCGCGTGACCAACATCTACGAAGGCACCAGCCAGCTCCAGGTGGTGGCGGCCACCGGAGGGCTGCTGGGTCACACCCTCGACGAGCTGTTGGGTGCCTGGGCAGCCGTGGACTATGGCCCGGAGCTCGCCAAACTGAAGACCCGGGCGGATGAGGCGACGGCGCTGCTCAACCGCTCCATCGATCACTTGCGCGAGGAGAGCGACCGGGATCTGATCGACTACTATGCGTCAGACCTGGTCGAAGTGGCGGTTAGCGCCATGACGTGTTGGTTGGCGCTTCAGGACGCGCGTGGCTGCGAGCGAAAGCGAGACCTCGCCCGCGTCTATATCAGCGAGGCTCTGCCCCGAATTCGTGGCCGTGTGGCCACGCTACAGGCCAGCGACCGGGCTCCGCTGCAGGCCAGGGACGCTATCTTGACCGAGCCCTGCTGAGCACGGCTGCGTCTCGGCAGAGCCAGGCTCGGCGCTGTACACGCGGCGTTTCTTCCTCGCCTGGTTGAGGGCAACCTGCCGCACAGGCCTCAAGCGCCCGACAGCCAGGACCCTCGGGCTAGTGCAGGAGCTCCAGGTGGTCGACGATCGAGCCGCCGAGGTAAGCCCGCACGGCCTGCTCCACGTCCTCAATATCGGTCAGGATGGGGCGGATGCCGGCGCTCGTCAGGCACTCGCGGGC
The DNA here is from genome assembly GCA_041300865.1 of Anaerolineae bacterium. Classification (GTDB taxonomy): domain Bacteria; phylum Chloroflexota; class Anaerolineae; order JAAYZQ01; family JAAYZQ01; genus JAAYZQ01. The sequence continues at coordinate 8,102 of JBFYTF010000031.1, read as the reverse complement.
ACTCCAGCTCATGCCCCGCGCCAGCAGCACCTGGCAGTCGGCGATGGGCTGCACCATGCGCAAGTGGAAGGCGGCCGCCGCTGTTCCGGTGCCATGGCAATCCAGGTCCGCGGCCAGGCCCTGGCGCGCCTCGTGCCCTTCGTCCGCAGGCAGCAGCGTATCTCCGCGGTCGAGCATCTCCCGGCTGGCCACACGCTCCCCTTCTACGGAAAGCACGGCATAGTAGCGAGCCCGCCCGAAGTGCTGGCTAACCGTCGCCCCGTCGTCGGTCACAACCGCAATCTTCATGTCTGCCCCTTTCAACCGGCACGGAAGGTTGCCGGCGATACACGCGCTCTGCTTGCCGCCATTGTTCCCTGCACAGCCAACGTCAAAGCCGCATTCATTGTACCATTATCGTAGACAGTCGTCAAGTATTGTGAATCAGGTCAGACCGGCACGGCAGCGGAAGTGTCGGTCTCGGCTCTGGCTGCCCTACAAGAAGATGACAATGATCGCCAACAGCACTAGGCGACGAACACCGCCTTGGGCACGGCGACACGCACCGTAACCGCCGGATCGACAATTTGCCCAATGCGGACATCGCCGGCGATGCTGACCAAAACGTAGGCTTCCTCTGAGCTCAGTCCTTTGTCGCGCTTCAGCCAGGACACCATGTCCTGCAGCGCGACCCTGATCGCTTCTTCCAGGCCGCCCTCCGCCGAAGCGATGGTCATGAGCTCGGTCGGGCTTTCGAGGCGCGGCCGCGCAAGGGGGAGGTCGCGGCGCAGGTCGAGGCGGATGGTAACCTCGGCGCCACACTCGACGCCGGTGCCGCACACCTCCCCATCGCCCATGGTCGCGTGCACGTCGCCCACCCCGAACAGCGCACCGGGCACGAGCACCGGCAGATAGACTTTGCAGCCCGCTTTGATGTCGGTCGTGTCCAGATTGCCGCCGTGGGCTCCCGAGCTGAGGGTGGTGATAGGCTGCAGCGGAGCCACGCCGATGGTGCCGATCATCGGCTTGAGTGGCAGCCGGATCCGGTCGCCGAACGGTATGGTACCACCCTGTTCCAGGCGGAAGACCTTCGTGTATGGGCCGGGAATCGTGTCTTGCAGGAAGCCAAAACCGGGGATGATCAGCGCTGCGCCCCAATCCCAAGGCCGAATGTCAAGAATGTCGGCCACCAACGTGTCGCCTGGCTCGGCTCCCTCCACATAGACAGGGCCCGTGGCGGCGTTGACGTGGTTGAGGTCCACCTTGCTGGCCAGGTCGTCGTCGGAATGGATCTGATCATCGAGGGCGTCCAGCGTCTCAAAGACGATCGTCTCTCCCGCCTGGACGCGCATGGCCGGTGGGTGCGTCGTGTCAAACGTGTACGTCGCCGTCGCTTTGCTGAGTCGTTTCATAGCTTATCCCTCTCCTTAGCATAACCTTCCACTGTGTGTGCCGTCGACATTGAGCTTGTTTTCGCGGATGTGTCCTTCGAGGACAAGGCCGCAGCGCTCAGCGACGCGCCGGCTCCGCACGTTTGTGTCGTCGCAGTGGAACCCGCGCAGGCCCCTCATTCGACGCGCCACAAGGTCAGCCGGTCGGCAGAACCCGAGGCCAGCATGGACCCGTCCGGCGAGAAGGCGACGGAGTGGATCCACGTGGTAGGCCCGGTGAGTGCCATCAGCTCCCTGCCGCTGGTGACGTCCCAGAGCCTGACCGTGAGGTCCCAGGAGGCAGAAGCCAGCGTCCGGCCGTCGGGCGAGAAGGCCACGCCGTCTACCTGCCCGGTGTGTCCGGTCAGAGACAACAGCCGGTTGCCCGTGGCTACGTCCCACACACCGACCGTCTCATCCACAGAGCCCGAAGCCAGGAGCTCGCCGTCGGGGGAAAAGGCAAGGCTGTTGATCCAGTTGGAGTGCCCCGTAAGGGCAGGCAACTCCTCGTGGCTGTCTGGGTTCCACAGCCGGATATCCGCACCGGCGACTCCGCCACCGGCGGCCAGTATCTTCCCATCTGGCGAGAACGCCACAGCCCTTCCTGAGCTACCGGTGAACGTCCAGAGCTCGGCACCGGTGTCGACGTCCCACAGCTTGACGGTGCTGCCCGTCCCTGTAGCCAGGGTCGTGCCATCGGGCGCAAAAGCCAAGCTTTGTGTGTCCCGGCTGCCGGGAAAGGCAAGGCCCGTCTGCCGGCCGGACACACCCCACAGGCTCACGCCGTCATACGTCGCGACGGCCACCAAGCGGCCATCAGGGGAGAAAACCGCCTTGCCCCACCGCTCCGGCGAAACCTGTTCGCCTTCTCCCGTTACGACGTCATACAGAATGGAGCCATCGATCAGCAGCGCTTGACTGTCTGGCGACCAGGCGATATTGCTCGCCGCCTCCTCATACAGCGCCAACGGCGTGACCTCGATCGCGATCGAGGTGGGCGGCGTGCCCACCAGGCGGGTTGGCGCAAGGGTAGGCAACGGGCGGGTCGGCAAAGCTGTGGACACCGCGGTAAGGGGCAAGTCCGTGGCCGGAGCCGGCCAGGTTGGCGTCGCAACCTGGACTGTTTCCGTCGGCGTTGGCCGGAGTAACAGGCTGAGAACCGAGTCGCCGGTCTGAACCCGGTAGATCTGCGCAGCAGCGAGGGCGAAGCTGACAAAGACAACAATGGCGGCAATTGGCGAGTAGCGGCGCGCCCTTGTCGGCAGGCGTAGAGGTTTATTCGCGGGGGAAGCAGGGGCTGCGGTCGCTTGGCTCGTCTGGCTGGTGGCCAAGACCACCACAACAAGGAACAGTTGTGCAGTGATCATGGGTGGCCCTACGATGTTGTCCGGCGCCCCGATGGTCGTTTGGAGTGGAATCGTGCCCAAGCAGGTATCATCAAGGGCATGAACCGCGATGTTGATCCTGCAGATACCTGGTTTCGTGGGGGTCAGGAGAAACAGGATGCGCTTGGAGTCCCCATCTGGCGGCACATCCAAGATCTCGCACCCTCGACCAGGACCTTCGATCGTGAAGTCCGGCGCCACGACCTGAATCTTCAGACGAGCGGGACCGAGTTGCCGCGTGAAAGGTTCCTGCGGAAACGATATGGCGACCGTCTCTGTGGTCTGCTCTACGGAAGGCGGCCTGTGGGTGGCCGGCCAATCATGGTCGGCAGCGCCCAACAGCGGGGAATCGGGAAGGCGTACCTGCACAAGCAGATCTATATGCTCACCGACCCTGGCATTGCCGGGCACTGCAGCATCCACACGCCGTTGTTTGTAGGGCGGTGTGACCGCAGTCCGGCCAAAGGTGAAATGATAGACGCCGTCTGGCACATTCCGATAGGTCAGGCCGTCCTTGGCCCAGAAGCCGCCGCGTTCGTCGGAAAAGCGCCGCAGGTAGGCGGTCCCGGTTCCCGTTGCCAGATCAAGCCGGACAAAGCTGTACAGGTTGGGGACCTGGCGCGTAACATAGCAAGACCCGGCCGAGAGGACCATGGCCTCGGCGTCGGGATCCTTCAGGCTCGCCAGGCTGGTCCGGTGCAGGTGCCCGTGCAGCACAAAATCGCACCCGGCGCAGAGCATGGGCTCGACGTCGTTGACGTCAAACTCGCGCAACTGGTCAAAGGGATGGTGCAGGAGCGCAATCCTGATATCTGCATCCTGGGCTTGCTCCAAAACGGTCCGGGCCTGGCGTTCACCGAGGACCAAGCCCTTGGCTTTGTCTTCATCCGAGGCGCACAGCCAGGCAGAGTTCAGCCCCAGCAGGGCGATCCGCCGCCCAGCCACCTTGAAGGTGCGAACGTAGTAATAGTCTTTGTCGTCGACGTGCAGTTGTGCGCCAAAGTAGCTGTTAACAAAGGCTGCATAGTGCCGGAAGCGAGCCATCATCAAGGGGCGATCAGCAGGGTCTGCCAGAACGGCGTTGACACTCGCGCGGTCCTGGAGTGAATCGCCGATGGCTCTTGCGCCGGCGGTGACCAGGCTCCGGTCTATGTCGTGGTTACCGGGGACGAGGAAGAGTCGATCTTGGCCGAGCTCTGCCGTTGCAAGAAGGTCGTCGAAAAAGCGTTCCGCCAACGCATACTCAGCCGGCTGGCCAGAAAAGGCTATGTCCCCCGTTACCGCGATGAAATCGGGACGCAGGCCGTCTTGCTCCACCCGTTCGGAGATGTCGCGCAGCAGCGCCCGCAACACGACGTTGGCGTCGTAGGCTTGCGAGGTACGAAAGTGCAAGTCGGAGATGTGCAGCCAGGTAAGCGTGCTCATGCGTGTTCTGCTCTCCGCGCCAGCGGCACCGGCGGATTTCAGCCTTCGATTCTCCACCCGGAGTCGGCTTTTCCACAGTCGGCTGTTTCGGTCGCGATCGAGACGGCGAGATGCGCATTCCTATCGAGATTATAGACGTTACAGCTCGAAATGTCAACACAGCGCTGTCCCCCTTGGAAAGCTGAACTGCGCACGAGACGGCAGAGGCCCAATGCCCATACCGTCCTGCTTTTTGCCAGGCTTGGCCGCCCGTGGTAGAATCCCGGCCACCGGAGGATCGCCATGAACAACGAGTTTGTCAACGTCCGCATTCTGGACAACTTTTACCAGACGTCAAGCTTTTTTCCCATGCCGGTCGTGCTGGTCAGCACCATCGCCGAGACCGGGCAAACGAACCTTGGTCCTTACTCGCTCTGCTTCCCGCACTTTATTGCCGGACAGCATTCGATGATCTTGGTCAGCCGTCAGGACAGCAACACGAGCCTCAACCTGCAGCGCACCGGGGTGTGCGCCATTAACTTTGTGCCGGACGACAAGCGCATCATGCGCAACTGCGTCATGCTCGGCTTTCCGGGCGAGACGACGGCGGAAAAGATGGCCAACAGCGTCTTTACCCTGCTGCCTTCCGCTCGGACCGAGGAGGAGCGCAGCCCGGGTGTCCAGTACCCCGAGATTGTTCAGGAAGCGGTCCAGGTCTTTGAGTGTACCTGGGATCCGAGTTATCCGCTCAAACATACGGCCGACAGCCCCGAATGCCGGTTTGTCCTGCGCCTGGACAAGATCGTCATGAAGAAGCAGTGGGCCGATTGCCTGTACCGGGGCCGTGGCTTTCCCCGCCTGCCGGTAGACTATGGCTTTCGGGACAATGCCTACTTCTGGTTCACCAGAGCCTCTCGCCCCTACCGGGTCCCGATCCCGAAGGAAAAGGGGGTCACCATAGACGCCGTCCGCTGGGCCGCTCAACGAGTCGACCCCGACATTCCATGGCAAGAGGAGGCGTACGCCCGCCTGGTGAGGGTGCCGCGCATCTTCTTGACGCGCGTCATCCGGGCCGCCATCGATGCGGCCAAGGAAGAAGGTGTCGCCGAGATCACCCCGGAATTCCTGGATCGGATCCGGGACAAACGAAGCCAGGAGCGGCGGTGAGCCGGTCGCTGGTTTCCCGGTTCTGCCGCTGCCGACCGCAGGCCAAGTCCCAACCCGCTCCTGCGTGACCTCGACACGCACGGCGCAGCTTGTCTCCCGGCGTATCCGCCCCTTGCGTGCCCTTGACAGCGGCGGGCAAGCGACAGCCCACCACGCGCGGAGCGTCAGGCGACCGCCACCAGCGTTGCAGGCTCGCTTGTCCGCTCGTAGGAGGGTCAGCCCGCCCTACATCGAAGCCGTCGTTTCCGGCGGCAGCCTGCAATGCTCAGGGCTCAAATTCGGAATAGCCACAAAACGGCCGTCGGCGGCTCTTGGCTTTTCGCCGGAAACGTGGTATAATGATCTGGCTGCGGGCGACCTCGTCCCCAAGGCCGGCTGCGGCGGACAGCCAACCGGAGGATGTCATGCATTACTTTCGCGAGCGGCGAGCCCTTGTGCTCCTGGCCGCACTTTTTTTGCTGCTCCCTGCGTGCAGCCTTACGGTCAAGGTCGATCCGGAACTGCTGCCCACCGATCTGGCAAGGTTGCCCACGGGTGTCGCCAAGCTGCCGACCAGCCTGGCGGAGCTGCCGACCGACCTGGCGGAGCTGCCGACCGACCTGGCCGAGCTGCCCGGTACCGTGGTCTCACCCGACTTCTTGCCCGGGACGCTGCCTCCCCTGGCCACGGCTTCGCCACGGGCAGCGGGCGGACCGGAAGACGACCTGGTGGCCCAGGTGATCCAGTACACCAATGAGTACCGCCAGCAGAACGGCTGCGGACCTGTCGCGGAGCACCCGGTGCTGGACGATGTAGCGCAGCGCTACGCGGTGCAAATGGCCGAGGGCGACTTTTTCGCCCACGAAGCACCTGACGGGTCGACGCTGGCCGAGCGGATCGATGCCGTGGACTATCGCTACCGCGTGGTGGGCGAGAACCTGGCCGCCGGCTATTCCTCGGCGCAAGCCGTCGTCGACAATTGGCTGCAGAGTCCTGAGCACCGGCAGAACCTGCTCAACTGCGAGTTCGAGGACATCGGCGTAGGCTACTACTTCCTGCAGCAGGACACGGGCCGGGAAGTGTGGAACCATTACTGGGTGCAGGTCCTGGGCGCGGAGTAGGCCCGGGCAGGCGGCGCTGCCCCGCGCGGCGCAGGGTGTCGGATCACTTCCAAGACAGGAGGGTGGGCATTGACGCTAAAAGAAACCGCCGAGTTGGTCATCGTGGGCGGTGGGATCCAGGGGTTGAGCCTGGCATATCACCTCGCCGTGCGCGGGCTGACAGGCGTTTGCCTGCTAGAGATGAACTCCTTGGGTAGTGGCTCGTCCGGCCGCTCCGCGGCGGTCATCGGCCACGCCTTTCCCAACGAGGAGTGTCTGCCGCTGGTGCGCTACTCGTTTGCCGCCATCCAGCGCTTCAGAGAAGAGCTGGAGGCCGACCCCGGCTGGGAGCCCATCGGCAACCTGATGCTGGCCGGCCCCGAGGGCGCGGGCAGTCTCCGCCGCCGGCATGCCGTTCTCCAGGAGCTGGGTATCCCCAGCGAGCTCGTCGACCGGGAAGCCATCGACCGTCTGACCCCGGGCCTGAACCTGGAAGACATCGAGCTTGGCTGGTACGGCGCCGGGGAGGGCTGCATCGACCCCCACTCCCTGATGATGGGCTACGCCACCCAGGCACGCCACCGCGGCGTGCGCTTCGTGGAGGGTGTGCGGGCAACGGGGCTCGAAATCCGCGGCGACCGGGTGACGGGCGTTCACACCTCGGCGGGGAGCATCGCCACGCCGTGCGTGGTCAACGCGGCCGGCTTCAACGGGCGCCAGGTGGCTTCTTGGGCGGGCATGGATCTGCCCATCACCAACATCAAGCGCCACATCTTTTGCACGGGTCCGGTAGCCGGCTACGACAAGACGATCCCCTTCACCTACGAGGTCGAGCTGCCCTGGTACCTCCGCCGCGAGGGGCCGGGCCTCCTCATCGGCATGGGCAACACTCCCAGCGACGAGGAGGACCCCCAGGTAGACCGGGCCTTTCTGGACGAGGTGATCGAGCACTCGATCCACCGCGCACCGGGGCTGGCCGAGGCAGGCGTCAAAACGTCCTGGGCCGGGCTGCGGCCGGTCACCCCCGACGACAGTCCCATCCTCGGCCCGGCAGAGCACTTGTATGGTTTCTGGAACGACTGTGGGTGGGGTGGGCACGGGATCATGCACGCCCCGGCCGGCGGCTTGATCCTGGCTGAGTGGATCGTCGACGGCCGGTCAACCACGATCGAGGCGGAGGCTTTCGGAGCCGGGCGCTTTGCAGGCGCGGGCGACCAAGCGGCGCTCTAACGCCGACCTGTGCCGCCGGCCTGCGGCCACAGCTCAGCCGGCCGTGCTACTTCTTGTGGCGCCCCCACCACCCGGCGGGTTGTGCGACATCCTGTGCCGGGTCGAGGGACACAGTCAGGGCGTCGAACCGGACCCCATGAGCAGCGGCAGCAGCCAGGTCGCGAGCAGCCAGATGACGAGGGCCACAGCCACTATGAGCCAGATGCGCCGCTGGAACAAAGCCGGGTCCCTGGGTTTCTTGGGCTCCTTCGGCTTGGGCAGCGGCTGGTCACATCGCCAGCACACCACCCGGTCTTCCGGATTGTAGACACCGCAATTCGGACAGTCCATCTCGCCTATTCTCGCTGCCACCTCAGGACCGGCTGCCGCGCAGCCCGCACTTCGTCCAGGCGGCGCACCGGAGCCGAATGCGGCGCTTCGTGAAGCAC
>JBFYTF010000677.1:0-2779 GCA_041300865.1 Anaerolineae bacterium | reverse complement strand
AAGGACCGCCGGTGCGCGGCCGGCGGCGAACGACCGCGCCACGCGGCGAGGGCCTCCGCGGTGGACCGATCCGGGAAGGAGCGGGCGAGGGCAACAACATCCCCCTGCGCGTCACAACGCGGATGATGCGGTCCCTGCCGGCAGCCTCGGGACCGGCGGACACATGTCAGGTTTCCGGCCTTGTGGGCGCTTCCCTGGCTCGCGGTGCCGGGCCCACCGGCGCTGCCTCCCCTGTAGACGAGAAACCCGACAGCCAGCCCCGTCCTTCTGGCCTTTCCTTATCCTGCTTGACTCTGCCTTGCCGGCGGCTGCCTGATGCTCTCACAACGTCTACTTGGCCCGGTTTCACCAAGAGCACCAGAACCACCATCACGTTCTGAGGATCGCCACAAGGATCGCATCTGGTAGATATGGTGCTCTTGGTACAACTTCCAGATTTTGGCCCAGGCGACCTTGGGGCTGTGGTCCATGCTGGCAAGCTCGGGACCGGCGGCCGGCAGACAATGGCTGAAGTTTGGCAACAAGCTCAACAACCGCAACAAGCCCGGGCGCTGTCCGGGCTGTGGTCCATGTGCCGCGTCTAGGACGGCCTGCTGAGCCTGATGGCCCAGGGCCCGCCCCAACGGCAGCGAGCAACAGCCCCGCTGTCCCCAGCTCAGGGCCAGGGCGCCGGCCACCGGGGAAACCGCGGCCGCGAGGACCAGGCCGCCGATTGCGAGCAACAGGGGCAGGCGACGAGGTGCGTTCGTGGCTGACCCTTCCTTGGGGCGAGTTGTCGAACCGGGGGCGTACTATTCCACGGTCGGGTGGGGGTGCAAGGCGCGGGGGGTGGGGGTAGTAGGCCGCATTTCGGCCGGTCTCTCTAACGCTGCCGCCTGGTGCTCCGCGAGCTCGGGAGCCCGCCGTCAGTCCAGATCGTACTCGATCCCATCCTCGAAAAGAGCAAGCTGCTGTGCGGCTCCCCCTGGGGTGGGATAGAATCTTCTTGGCACCATTCCCTCGCCTGACAAACCGCCCAGCTGATCGATGGTTTCCAAGATCTTGGGCAAGCAGTAATCCCTGGCCTGTTCGCGGATCTGGCGTCCGTTGAAGCGGAGTACATGCCAGCCGGCGGCCGCCAGTGCGTTCTGTCGCACGTTGTCCTCGGGAATCCGTTGGCGGTCGGCATGCCACGTATCCCCGTCGGTCTCCACCGCCAATGAAGCCCTTGAGCAGAACAGGGCAAAGTCAAGAAAGTAAAAGTTCTTGTCCAACTTCACGCCCCACTGGCGCTCGGCGTAAATCCTTTGGTGCTTCAACTCGGCCCATAGCCGCTCCTCGAGTGGGCTATCGTCGAAAAGGTCGTTTATCTCCTCCGCGTTCATCAGCTTTTGCCAGGTGGTTGGGATGAACACGATCCGCCGCCACCGTTTGCTTACGATTGGACGGGGCAATGGCATCAGCTTCTCCAGGTCGACCCGGTAATAGTCGTGGTCTGCCTTGGCACTGTAGTCTCCTGGAAACAGATCCCGGCGCTTGACCGTGCAGATGTCCTGCACTTTGCCATAGTAGTTGACGGCAAAGGCCTCTTCTCCAAAAACCTTGGTCTGGTACAACGCTAACCACTTGGGAGGCCACCGGCTGGGCGCTTTGGCCTTTGGGATGCGGTACCAGCCCTCACTTTGGAGGATGGCGAGATCTGCGCTGCTGTTGATAATCGCTACCAGCACTTCGCCTCGCCGACCTGGCGCATGTGTCGCCTCGGACATCTGGTCACCTTTCACTTGGCCAGACATGCTAGAGGTATGGACCGTTTGGCCGTCAATGCTCTCATCTCCCTCATCCTGTCAGTGGTTCTCTGCTTGCGCAGGCCTCGGACGGGCTGGTGGCGGGCCAACCGGACGGCTCGCCGTGTTTCCGGCCTCGCGATTGGCTCTGCCAACCACAACGAGGCTTACTCCACCTCAAACCCGTGGCTCTCAAAGTGCAGCGCGCGGCTGTTCTCCGTCACGATGCGCACCACGTTCTCCGGCACACCGGCCGGCACCTCTGCCTCGATCTCGAGGGTGACCTTGACCCGCGAGCCCATGAGCGCATTCAGGTGGGTGACCACCTCCTCTCCGATGCGCCCTGCATCGCGGCCCATCACGGTAGAGTCAAGGACTACAGTGCCGTGAAAGCGCCTGGGCAGAGTCGGTGTTGCAGGTGGGGTCACAACCGTTACCCCGTCACCTCCGGGAGTCGGTCCCGGACCTGGCGGAGGAATCACCTCGCCGGCGCCTGTGCCGGCGCCTACCCCTGTCGCCGTCCGGCCTTCGGCCTCCTGCTGCTTGATCGCCACTTCGGGCCGCACCAACAACCCTGTCAGGTTGTCCATGCTCACGGAAACGCGCTGGCCACAGCGCAGCCCCCGGTAGCGCTTTGCAGCCTCGTCGTAACTGTCGGCATAGGCAAACGAGTCCTGTGCCCACAACAACAGCCCCAACCCGTCGCGGATCGCCCCCAGCAAGACGGCCGGCTCCTGGAGCCGTGGCAGGTAGAGATACCGGGAAAAGTCCTCCACGAGCTGTTTGACTGCCACGTGGTCGCCGCGCCACAGAGGCACCCGGTCCAGCTCCATGCGCAGCCGAGTCCCGGCCAGAACCGTCACCAGCAGCTCGTCACTGCGCAGCTTCTTGGTTGCCCGAACTGCCAGAGGATCCTGGCCGCTCAACCGGTAGGCCTGCCACTCGATGGTGGATTGCGGTGTGGATTGCTGGGGCACCAGGAGCCACTGGTAGGCTTCGGGGATACGGGCCGT
>JBFYTF010000645.1:0-8714 GCA_041300865.1 Anaerolineae bacterium | reverse complement strand
CGAGTCGGCGTTGGCCCACCTCTCCGGCGCCCGCTTTCGCGACCTGGCCCTGGCCGGTTGGACGCCACCCAGCGCCGACGTGGCCTACGGTGCCGGCGAGGCGCTGCCGCTGACCTTGCTGTGGCAGGCACGCGGCCCCGTGGCGGGCGACTGGCAGGTGTCCTTCTTCCTGGAGGGCTCCGGCCGGCAGATCCCTCTCGGCCGGGAGCCCGTGGGTGGGTATTACCCGACTGCCGGCTGGCAAAAGGGCCAGGCCGTGAGCCAGTGGCCGGCATTGCGCCTGCCCGCCGGTACTCCCCCCGGCGACTACCGCCTGGTGATGCGTGTGGAGCGCGACGGCCGGCCCGTGCCGTGGGGGTGGGGCTGGGTGCCGCGGGGAAGCGATTTCCAGCTTGGCAGAGTGAGCGTGGGCAACTGAGCTCATCGCTGACCACCCCGGTCTGATTTGTCAAGAAGCCTCTCCTGTGGTAGACTGGGGCGCGTTTGTCGCCCGCGCCGGGGATGTGCACCCGGCTATCCAACCCAGGGGTTAGCCTTGCGGGAATCCGGGGAGAGTTTGCTTTGCGCGTGCTGTTCGTGGCCCAACAGATCGACTACGAGCCCCAAGGCATCATGGTCCTGTCCAGCGTGCTAAAGGCCGCGGGCCACCAAGTCGAGCTGGCCGTGGCGGCCCAGGGGGACCCCGTGGCCGCAGCCCTTACCTTTCGGCCCGATGTGGTGGCCTACTCGGTCATCACCGGCTCGCAGCGCTTTTACCTGGACCTCAACCTCCGCCTCAAGGCGCAGCTGCCCGGCCTCTTTGCCGTCTTTGGCGGGCCGCATCCTACCTTTTTCCCGGAGATGACCGAAGAGGAGGGGGTCGACGGCCTGTGCCGGGGGGAAGGAGAGGAGGCGCTGCTCGCCCTGGTCGACGGCCTGGCCTCCGGCGGCCGGGAAGCGGTGCTGGACCTCGCCAACTGGTCCTTTCGCCGCGACGGCCGGCTCATTGCCAACCCCGTGCGGCCCTACCTCGAGGACCTTGACAGCCTGCCCTTCCCCGACCGGGCGCTGGTCTACGAGCGAGACCCGGTGACGGCGCGCAGCAAGATCAAGCATTTTTTGGCCGGGCGAGGCTGCCCCTACAACTGCACCTATTGCTTCAATCACGCCCTGTCCGAGCTATATCGCGGCAAGGGCCGGCGTTTTCGTCTGCGGAGCGTGCAGGGCGTAATCGACGAAGTGCGCTGGGTGCGGGACCACTACCCCCTCGAGTTCGTCGTGTTTGTGGACGACACCTTTGTCCTCTCGCCCCCCTGGCTGGCCGAGTTCGCCGCCGAGTATCCGCGGCAGGTCGGCCTGCCCTTTTTCTGCAACACGCGCGCCAACCTGGTGACTGCCGAGCAGGTGCACCTGCTCAAGGAGGCCGGCTGCCACACGGTGAGTATGGGCGTGGAGGCGGGCAGCGATCGCATCCGCAACGAGGTGCTCAAGCGACACATGAGCAAGGAACAGATCCTCGAGGCGGCGCGACTGATCCATGCCGGTGGTCTGCGCCTGACGACGACCAACATGATCGGCCTGCCAAGCAGCACGCTCGCGGACGATTTCGAAACCCTGGAGTTGAACGCCCGGCTGCGGCCGGCCTATGCCCACGCCTTTATCTTCCAGCCCTACCCCCGCACGGAGCTGGGCGAGTACACCCGCGATCAGGGCTTGATGATCGGTACCTTTGACGACATCGGCGAAGTAGCCTGGGACCACTCGGTGCTGAGCTTTGACGACGACCATAAGCGAGGGCTCTCGATCCTGCAGCGCTTTTTCGCCATCGGCGTCGAATGGCCACGCCTGGTGCCCTCCATCCGGCGCCTGACACGCGTGCCCGACAACCGGCTCTTCTGGCTTCTGAACAAGGCCTGGAAGGGCTGGGCCATCAAGAACCGAGTCCACCCCGTCAAGCTCTCGCTGCGCGAGGTGGTCCAGGCTGCCCAACACTTCATGCGCATCAAGTCGTAAAGCTGCGAGTCAGGAGCCGGCATTGCACCTGTTATTCATCGTCAAAGAGATCGACAACGAGCCCCAGGGGATCCTGCTTATTAGCAGCCTGCTAAAGCAGGCGGGTCACCAGGTCAGCCTGGTGGTCGCTACCGAGGAGGAACCGCTGCAGGCGGCGCTGCGGCTGCGGCCCGACGTGCTGGCCTACACGGTCTACACGGGGCCCCACACCTGGTACCTGGAGCTGAACCGGCGCATTCGCGGGCAGCTGCCGGGCGTCTTCTCGGTCTTTGGCGGCCCTCACCCCACGTTTTTCCCGGAGATGATCGAGCGGGAAGGCGTGGACGGGCTGTGCATCGGCGAGGGCGAATACGCCACCCTGGATCTCGTGAATGCCCTGGAGCGCAACGGCGACGACGTGGTATGCCTGCCCAACCCGGCCATCCTCAATTGGTGGTTCAAAGTGAACGGCGAGATCGTCCGCAACCCACTGCGCCCGCTCATGAGCGGCGAGGAGCTGGACGCCCTGCCCTTTGCCGACAGGGAGCTGCTCTACGCCGCCCACGCTCAGAGCCGGCAGACCAAAATCAAGCCCTTTATCACCGGGCGGGGCTGCCCCTACGATTGTGCCTTCTGCTTCAACAAGGCCTACTCGGACCTCTACGGCGGGCAGGGCCGCCGCTTCCGGCGGCGGAGCGTCGACAATGTGCTGCGCGAGATGCAGGAAGTCGTCGGCAACCACGACGTGCGCTTTGTGCTCTTCATGGACGACACCTTTATCCTGCAGGATCGCTGGCTGCAGGAGTTCATGGGCCGCTACAAGCAAGAGGTGAGCCTGCCTTTTTGGTGCCAGGTGCGGGCCAACCTGGTTACCGACGAAAAGATCGCCCTCTTCAAAGACGCGGGCTGCGTTTCGGTCAGCTTTGGCCTTGAGGCGGGCAACGACCACCTGCGCAACGCCGTGCTCAACCGCAACATGAGCCGCGAAGAGATCCTGGGGGCGGCCGAGACCCTGCGCCGCCACGGCGTGGCGTTCATGACCAACAACATGCTGGGCCTGCCAACGGGCAACCTGGAGACCGACTTCGAGACACTCGAGCTGAACGCTCAGTGCCGGCCGGCGTACGCCAACGTCTTTCTCTTTCAGCCCTACCCGAAGACCGCCCTGGGCGAGTGGGCCTACCGCGAGGGTTGGATGATGGGTTCTTTTGACGATCTGTCGGGCTCTGTCAGCGATGACACTGTCATCCGCTTTGGCAGCGAGGACGAAAAGCGCCAGATCGAGAACCTGCAGAAGCTATTTGCGCTGGGAGTCGAGCTGCCCTGGCTCCTGCCGACCATCCGGCGCCTTATCCGCCTGCCGTCCAACCGCCCGTTCTGGCTGGTCTACAAGCTGTGGAAAGGTTGGGCGATCAAGAGGCGGATGTTTCCTTTTGCCATGTCCCCGCGCGAGTACCTGGACTCGGCGCTGTACTACATGCGGATCAAGAGCCAGTAGCCTACCTTGCCCGGGCGCGGCCATGGCCTCAGCCCGGGTGCCAGTAGCGGCGGCCGTAAATCACCACGCACCGCCGCCGGCTTAGAAGGGCAGGCAGCAGCGCCTTGAGCCCGGGCCATGCCCGCCGCTTCCCGTCCGCGGCCGGAAAGCGAATCACCCGCCCTGCCGGCCGCTGTGCCGATCCGCAGCGACCCGTGCGCGCCACTTGCACCGCCGGCTACCGAACCACGTGGAGAAGGAAGGGTGCCGCGCGGTGTTGCCTGGCCGTTGTTCTCGCGGGTAGTGTCGCCCTGTCCTCCACGGGCCTGTTGTCGCCGCTCTCGGCTGGAGACGGAGGGGCTTCATAGCTCGGGCCCCGAGTGCCTTCCCCGGTGGCCAAAGGGCCGGCGGCCGGGTCAGAGGCACCGAGCAGTCTTCCAGAGCCGAGCAAGACCAGAAGCGCCAGAATGGCAAAGGTACATCCCGTGCGCCAGGTTACGTCGTGCATGCTGCCTCCCACTTCGGTTTGTGCTCAGCATATCACATTTCGCGCTACGGGTACCCGACGCTTCTCCGGCCCGCCTCCGGCGCGCCTCCGGCGGAAGGCAGCACCGGCGCACAGGAGGGATCCCGTACTTTCCAATTTGCGAAAAGTGTGTTATACTGGGGTTCCTATTCGGGTGATGGGCAGTTCTGGAGTGCAGGGCAACCCCGAAGGCAACTACCAAGTGGCTCGTTTCCCAGGAGACGCGCACCAATGAACGCAGTCCCAGATCGTAACCTCGCGATGGAGTTGGCCCGTGTGACCGAAGCGGCGGCCATGGCTGCCGGCCGGTGGATGGGTCGGGGAAACAAAGAGGCGGCGGACCAGGCCGCGGTCGATGCCATGCGCCTTGTGCTGAACACCGTCGAGATGGACGGTGTGATCGTCATTGGCGAAGGAGAGAAGGACGAGGCACCCATGCTCTACAACGGCGAGCGGCTGGGTACCGGGAGCCCTCCGCTGGTGGACATTGCCGTCGATCCCATCGACGGCACGACGGTCCTGTCGCTCGGCCGCTCGGGAGCGCTGACGGTCGTCTCCCTCTCGGAACGGGGGACGATGTACGATCCGCAGCACATCATGTACATGAACAAGATAGCCGTCGGCCCGGAAGCCGCAGGCAGCATCGACATCAACGCCGCCGTAGACGTCAACCTGCGGAATGTTGCCCATGCCAAGCGGCGCGACGTGGACGACCTGACGGTCATCATCCTGGACCGCCCCCGCCACGAGGAACTCATCCGGCAGGTGCGTTCGGTCGGCGCCCGCATCCGCCTCATCAGCGACGGTGACATCGCCGGCGCCCTCATGACGGCCATAGAAGACACCGGCATTGATGTTCTGATGGGTATCGGTGGCTCGCCCGAGGCGGTTGTCAGTGCGTGTGCCCTGAAGTGCGTGGGCGGGGACATGCAGTGCAAGCTTTGGCCGCGCAACGACGAGGAACGAAACACTGCCCTTGACGCCGGGTTGGACCCTGACTTGGTCCTGGACATCGACGATCTGGTGCACGGAAATAACGTCTTTTTCGCGGCGACAGGTGTCACCGACGGGCAGTTGCTGCAGGGTGTCCGTTACTTTGGCGGAGGTGCCAAGACCCACTCCCTGGTCATGCGCTCCCGGTCGGGGACAGTGCGTTTTATCGAAGGGACCCATCGCTGGGACAAGCTGATGCGCTACAGCCAGATCCGGTTCGACTAGCCTGCACCGCTCGGGGAGCAGAGCGGCGCAGGCCCACAGCGTGTGGCAGCGTGGGTTTGGCACGCTTTTGAAACAAATTTGACGCCCACGCGTATGTATGGTACAATCTGGCGGCCTGTGAAAGTCGAAAGGTCCTCCTTACCATCGGCCACATCGGATCTACAGATGGGCTGTTTCTCGGGCGCCAAACCAGCGACGGGATAGGCTCTGGGACGGATCGAACATTTCGCCAGCAGTACTGCTTGCCGCAGACCCAGTGCCTGTCAGTACCCGTCCCATATCTGCGGACGTCATTGCAAGTCAAGTAACGGAGGCTCTCATTGGGGCAGTGTCCGCCCCACGATAAAGTGAAGGAAGACTCTTGGTCGCCCTCGATCTGAGTAGTATCGGCGTCCAGAACTGCTTTCGACCTGAAGAATGACACGGCCCACTGAGGCTGGATATTACCTGCCGAGCATGTCTCGTCACGGAGGAAAGAGTGAATATTGCTGAGCTTGAAAGCAAAACGATGCCCGAGCTGTTGGAGCTCGCTCGTGAAATGGATATCACCGGTTACAGCCGACTGAAGAAACATGAGCTGACCATGCGCCTTCTGCAGGCTCAGGCAGAAAGCCAAGGACTGCTCTTCGGTGGTGGGATCCTGGACGTGGTGTCCGATGGCATCGGCTTCCTGCGTTCGGGTGATCTGCTGCCCAGCCCGGACGATATCTATGTCTCCCAGTCGCAGATCCGGCGTTTCGGGCTGCGGGCCGGTGACACCGTCATCGGGCAGGTCCGGCCCCCGAAGGAGAACGAGAAGTACTTTGGCCTCTTGCGGGTTGAGGCCGTCAACAACGTCGATCCCGAGCAGGCCAAGAGACGGCCGTGGTTCGACCGGTTGACGCCCATCTTTCCCCGCGAGCAGCTCAAGCTAGAGTCAGGCCAGTTCCCACTTTCGACGCGCCTGCTTGACATCCTGGCACCCATCGGCCGCGGGCAACGTGGGCTGATCGTCTCACCGCCCAAGGCAGGCAAGACAACGATTCTCAAACAGATCGCCAACGGCATCACGTCCAACCACACAAACCTGCACCTCATGGTCGTGCTCATCGGCGAGCGACCCGAGGAAGTCACCGACATGGCGCGCTCGGTGGAGGCCGAGGTGATGGCCGCCACCTTTGACGAGCCAGTGCAGCACCACGTGCGCGTCGCGGAAATGGCCCTGGAGCGTGCGAAACGATTGGTAGAGATCGGGCAAGACGTCGTCATCCTCGCCGACTCGATTACGCGTCTGGCCCGCGCCTACAACCTCGTCGTGCCGCCCAGTGGCCGGACCCTGTCCGGTGGTATCGATCCTGCCGCCTTGTATCCTCCCAAGCGCTTTTTCGGCGCCGCCCGGAACATTGAAGAGGGGGGCAGCCTGACGATCATTGCCACTTGCCTGGTGGACACCGGCAGCCGCATGGACGACGTGATCTATGAGGAGTTCAAGGGCACAGGCAACATGGAGATGCACCTCAACCGCAAGCTTGCCGACCGGCGGCTCTTCCCGGCCATCGACATCGAGCGCTCCAGCACCCGGCGCGAGGAATTGCTCCTGGACAAGGACACCCTGGGCCGTGTCTGGACTCTGCGGCGCATGATCGATGCCCTGGGAGGCGGAGCCGATGCGGTCGAACCTGTGCTTTCGCGCCTGTCCAAGACCCGCAGCAACGCCGAGTTTCTTTCCACCCTTAACCGCGAGGCGTAGGCGCCGGGTGGCAGGCGCAATCACCTGCCACCCGTTCTTCTCGTCCGCGAAAGAGGTTGTTCACCTGGCTCTCCCCGATTTGGCAAGGTAACGGTTCTATGCTATACTGATCCCGCTGCATGAATGGCGTGCATACCACAGTGGGAGTGAATGCATGATCGAGTCGCAGTCCAAGTTCCCTGCGCGGGCCGGTGCGCGGGAGACGGAAGGGATCAGGTACCGAACCGTAGCTACTTCGATCAAACTCCGGATCCACAGTTGGCACCTAACAGCACAGGGAACCCGCGTAGCGCGCTGGGCCAGGGTCTGCGCCTCTTTTCTGCGTGACACTCTGGACGAGCTTCAGGTTCGGTCTCACCTAGCAAAGGCATTCGCTGCGGCGAGTGCAGGGTTCACAGACGGCTCGTTGTTCGGCCGGTTTGCCCTGCACCTCGTCGTCGTCCTCTTGGCCTTGGGTATCGTGGCCGTCACCCAGGTCACCCTGCCCGAGGTGGACTTTCTCTTGCCGACGCCGACCCCGGCGCCCGAGCTGGGAGAGCGGAGCGTCACGACCATCCCCACTAACCGGGGCGTCGACCGCCTCGTCGGCGGCAGCACGCTCCTCTTTCCTGCACCTGTCGCCCACACGGTCCGTACCGAGCGAGAGCGGATGCAGGTCATCACGTACACCGTACAGCCTAACGACAACGTGTGGGCCATTGCCCAAGGCTTCGGCCTGAAGGCCGAGACGGTCCTGTGGGCGAACCCAAGGGTCGAATCCTCGCCTGACCTCCTGAGCGTTGGCCAGGTACTGGTGATCCCGCCCGTCGACGGCATCTACTACACCGTGCAGAACGGCGACACCGTGGAAAAGCTGGCCAAGACCTACCAGACGACGGTCGAAAAGATCGTCGGCAGCGAGCTTAACGCGCTGGAAGCGCCCTATACCCTGACCGTGGGCCAGAAGCTCATGCTGCCCGACGGCCGCAAGAAGGTGGTCGCCGCCGTCAGCAACTACTATCCCATGACCAAGGTGGGCAAGGCACCGGCCGGAGCCCCGACGGGCTCGGGCAAGTTCGCCTGGCCGGCACAGGGCTACTTGAGCCAGCGCTTCTGGAGCGGCCACGGCGGCATCGATATTGCCAGCCGCACGGGAGTACCTATCCTGGCCGCCGACGCCGGCTACGTGGTGCAGGCCGGCCGCGACACGTGGGGCTACGGCAACCAGGTGCTCATCGACCATGGCAATGGCTACTATACCCGCTACGCCCACCTGGAAAAGATCCTGATCAAGGCCGGCTCCTCGGTGACCAAGAACCAGAAGGTCGGCACCATGGGCTGCACCGGCCGCTGCACCGGGCCGCACCTGCACTTTGAGGTGATTTACCAGGGCGTGCGGCGCAACCCCTTGGGCTTCCTGCCCTAGTCCGGAGTGTAGAAAACGGGCGCGAGATTCCCCTCGCGCCCGTTTTTTTGTGGAGTTCTGTCCTGTCCCTCGCCCCCCGGCAAGGGACAGGAACCACGGGGTAAGATCTAGACCCAGCCTCTGAGCTTCATGGCCTGTGCGACGCGGGCAACGGAGACAATGTAGGCGCCCATGCGGTTGTTGACCTTGTACTTTGCGGCCGTCTCGTGCACGGCGTGGAAGGCGGAGGTCATTTTCCGGTCTAGCCGCTGGTGCACGTCGGCCTCATCCCAGTAATAGTCGTAGGCGTTCTGCACCTGCTCAAAGTACGAAACCGTCACACCACCGGCGTTGCACAAAAAGTCGGGGATGACGTACACGTTGTTCTTGTACAGGATCTCGTCGGCGG
>JBFYTF010000639.1:0-2586 GCA_041300865.1 Anaerolineae bacterium | reverse complement strand
GCAGCTCCGGTCCCGACCCCAGGAGGTGCGACCGGGGCAGCTCGCCGGCGTCTCGGCTGCGCGTGTCGCGCCCCAAAGCCCTGTCCGCGTCGATGGGCCCCACGTAGCGCTCCGCCGCCGTTTCCAAGCGGGACCAGGGCTCGTCCATGCGCTGCCAGAAGGCGTCGCGCACGGGCCTGAGCCGGACCACAGGCCAGACGGCGGCCAGAAGAACGATGACCATGAGCCACGGCAGCAGGACCATGCTCATCTCAACACGCAGCGAGTCGGGGTAATCCGCGCCGGACTCGTCCCAGCCTTCTTGCTCGCGGCCTAGGCGGTGTAGGGCGGCTAGCCATAGGCCACAGAAGGCCAGAGAGAAAAAGTAAAAAACGGGCAACCCACCGCGGAAAAAGGCCGCCACGCCGGCGACTGCTGCCGCGGGAAGTAGCCCGACCAGAGGGCGCTGCCGGCGGTATGCCTGCCAGACCGCGAAAAACGTGCAGCTCCAAACGAGGAACACGACGATCAGCTCGCCGAGTATGGGATCCGCCGCCAGTCCGCTGCCAGCCTGGCCTGACGATTGGAGCCGCGTGACCAGGATTTCGACCTGTTGCCCGAGGGTGGCCTGCAGCTCGGCCAGTGGCGGCCCCTGCTCGACTCTCTGCGGCAGGTCTCGCAACCAGGCAATGAGGCCAACGCCTTCGCGCCATAACAGTCCGGCTGGTGGCAACAGCCGCCCGACGACGATGACCGTGACGGCCGCACCAAGAAGGATGCCGGCCAGTGCCGCCGCGCCCCATGTCGTCCGGGAGCGGGCCAGACGCGCCGCAAGCGCCAGTGACAGGAGCGCAACTGCTACCAGGCCGGCACCCCTGCCCCCGGCAGGCGCTTCTTGGGCAGAGAGGAGCGCCGCGGGTAAGCAGAGCACCGCGGTGAGTGTCAGGAGAAACTGTCCCCAGCCCTCGCGGGGCTGAACGCGGGCCAGGAGGCGGACGAGCAGCTCAGCCACCGTGGTTCCCTCTGGCGGCCGGTCGCGAGGTTTGGCTGTCCAGGACAATCACCCGGCCGGTGCCGGGCAGGACCTTGAGCTCTGGCCGGCCGCGGCGCCGGTGCTCGAACACAGGCCGGAAAGGCATGCCCTGCACGATGCGCTCCGCCGGCACGCCCAGCTCGGCCAGCAGCTCGATCATGACCCCGGCATCCCCCACCCCGCCAAAGGTGCTGGGATCAAGAAGCAGGACTGTGGGGGCGACACCCCGGCGCATGGGGTGCAGCAGACCCGCAACCCACACCGGGTCCAGCGACGGCGTAATCACTGCCAGGATCGTCCCCCGTCCCAGGTTGCGGTCCATCTCGGCCAGAACCCGCTGGAGAGGCCAGCGGCCTCCGGCTTTGACCCTGGCCAGGGCGTGAAGGATCTGCCACTGCTGCGCCCGGCCCTTCTTGGGCATCACGAGGGTTGGCAGAGGCTCCGGCTCGCCGCCCTCGAGAGGTGTCGAGGTGCCGTAGGCCACGAGCCCGGCAGCCCGGTTCTCCTCAAGGGCGCGGTTCGACAGCGAAGCCGCGAGGATAACTCCATACTCCTCTGTCGAGTCCTCTCCCTCCCCGACCTGCACGGCCGAATCCATGTCGAGAACGATCCACAGGTTGCCCGAGGGCTCCAGGTCAAAGGTCTTGACCATCAGCTCATCCCTGCGCGCGGTGCTGGCCCAGTGAACACGGTTGATTGCGTCTCCTGGAGCATAGCCCCGCACGCTGGCGGCGTTGGCTGTCACCTCCTGAGCAGCACGGCTGCTGCGCCCCGCGCCGGTAGCCACGCCCCGTGGCAGGCGCAGCTCGGGCAGGTGCACGATGGGCGGGTAGATCAGGATGGACTGTGTCTCGGGGTGATCTTGGACAACCTGAAAGATCCCCAGGGGATCGGCCATGCGGGCGCGCCAGGGCCCCAGGGTAAAGAGTCCGCGCTGGCGGCAGACTCCCTCCGTGCGCCAGGTGACCGCCTGGTTGCTCTCGGCGCTGCGCACGATGCGTGCCGAATAGCCGGGCAGATCCGAGTGGTCGTCGATCTCCAGCCAGAGGACAGGCAGGAAGGAGTGGTTGGCCAGGGTAAAGCGCTCTTCCAACAGGTCACCGACATGGGCCCAGCCATAGTGTTGCTCGCGCTCCACTTCCACGTGCCCGGCCATCTGCCGTGCCCAGAGGTAGGCGCCGCCGACGGTGCCGCCGCCCAGGATCAGGAGCCCCATCCACACGCGGTTGGGGACCACGGCCTCAAGCAGCAGCAGGGCCAGGGCGGCGACCAGCAGCCAGCGAGCCCGGGGGTCCACGGATATTGACGCTCGCCTGTCACTCATGGAGCTATTATAGCACAATGTGACTGCAGGGGATAGGGTGGCACCCAGAAGTGCAAGGCTGGCCACCTATTTCTCGCGGGTTCATTGATTGCGTCAAATGACGTAAGCCGTTCCATCGTTTGCCGGATGCGCACCGGCGCACGGCGTGGTATGATGATGCGCGGCAGCGGCCACGAGCTGCCTCTGTTGTGCTACAGCGTCTGTCCTCTGCGCGCCACGATGTGGTGAACTCGTTCCTACCCGGAGTGGA
>JBFYTF010000625.1:0-6050 GCA_041300865.1 Anaerolineae bacterium | reverse complement strand
GCGCCGGCCGAGGTGCACCGCGCCGCCCGATACGGGCTCGCGGAGACCTACCTTGCCGACCAGGACTGGGGCCCTGCGGCGGCAGCCTGGGAAGAGTTCCTGAGCCTCTACCCCGAAGACGAGGCTTACGCCCGCGCGGCTTTCATGGCTGCCCGCGCCTACGAGGCGACCGGCCAGTGCGAGAAGGCTCTGCTCCTCTACGAGGCGAGCCTGGCAGGCGACACGACACTGGCAGACGTGATCCACGAAGAAGTGGGGGATTGCCACGCGTCCCTCGCGGCTCTGGCGCCCCTGCCGCGACCGTCGCAGGAGAAGGCCATCGCTGCGTATCGGCAGGCGCTGGCTGCCACAACCGACCGGAGTGTGCAGGTGTCACTCCGGGAGCGTATCGCCGGGAGCTACCTGGCCATGAACGACCCCGCGGCCGCCGTTGCCGAGTACGATGCCATCCTGGCCGTGGCGGAGATAGAGAGCTATCGAGCCAAAATCGACTATCTGGCGGGACAGGCGCTGGCCGGCGCCGGGCAGCTCGAAGCTGCCATGGAGCGCTACCGGCGGCCGGTCAACCGCTATCCCAACGCCGAGTATGCTTACCTGGCCCTCATCGAGCTGGTGAACGCCGGCGCGCAGGTGGACGAGTTTCAGCGAGGCCTCGTCGACTATTACGCCGGCGCCAGCTACCCCGACGCCTACGGCGCGGCCATCCGCGCCTTCGACCGCTACCTGGCTGCCACGCCTGCGGCCAAGGCCGATGAGGCGCTGTACCGGAAGGCCTTGGCGCAGCGCGCGACGGAGCAACCGGCGGCGGCACTGGACACCTTCGAAACCCTGATCGCCGGCTATCCACAGAGCAAGTGGCTGGCCTCCGCCTGGCTGGAAAAGGGCGCGACTCTGGCGGGCATGAGCAACGTGGAAGGTGCCGTCAAGGCCTACCAGGACACGGCGGCCTTTTTCCCGGCCACCGAGACGGCGCCCGAGGCTCTGTGGCGCGCGGCCAGGCTGCGGGAAGGGCAGCGAGCGTTTGCTGCCGCGGCCGACCTCTACGAGGAAATGCAGACGAGCTTTCCCGGGCACGAGGACGCGGCCGAGGCCCTGTGGCGAGCAGCGCTGGCGCGCTATCAGGCGGGCGCCGACCAGGCGGCCGTGGCTGACCTCCAGGCGCTCCTGGAAAAGTATCCGGGCTCATCGTTCGAGACCAAGAGCCTCTACTGGCTGGGCAAGCTGCTGCCCGGTGCTGACGGGCAGGCTTACTGGGACCGGCTGCAGCAGAGGTTCCCGCGCGAGTATTATGGCCTGCGCGTCGCCCAAGTACGGGCCGGAGGCTCTCTCACAGCGGCACGCCTGATCACGGAGACGGTAGAGCCGCCCGCCTGGGTTCCCGCCACGGCCGAGGCCGAGATCCTGCCATGGCTTCGGGGCTGGACGAGCGTGCCGACCGGCACGCGGTTGATCTCGCTGCCTGCAGCCCTGGGGCAGCGCGCCGACCTCCGGCGGGGCGAGGCACTTCTGGGCGTGGGCCTGCGACGGGAGGCAATGCGGGCGTTCGACGGAGCAAGAGCGGCGTACTGGGACCAGCCGCTGCCCCTGGCCCAGCTGGCCTTTTATTTCCAGGAGCAGGGGTTCTACGGCCTGGCGGCGCGCGCTGTGGGCCGCGTGGCTGCCTTGTCGCCGGGCAGAAGCACCTCCGTGGCACCGCTCGCCCTGCAGCGGCTGGCCTACCCGCTGCCCTACGCCGATCTGATCTCGGCCCGGGCGCAGGAGGCGGGCCTCGACCCGCTGCTGCTGGCCGCGTTGGTGCGCCAGGAGAGCCTCTTTGAGAAGGTGGCCGAGTCGTACGCGGGCGCCCGCGGCCTGGGACAGGTCATGCCGGCCACGGGCGAGGGCATCGCCGGCAACCTGGGCCTGACCGACTTTGTCCTGGACGATCTCTACCGTCCCTCGGTCAGTATCCGCTTTGCCGCCTATTACCTGCAGCTGCAACTGAAGCGCTTTGACAGTCAGATCCTCATGGGATTGGCCGCGTACAACGGTGGGCCGGGCAACACGATGCGCTGGCTGGAAATGAGCGGCGACGACCTGGATCTGTTCGTCGAAGTTATCACTGCCAGCCAGTCCCGCATCTATCTGGAGAGGGTCTACGAGCAGTACCTGGTCTACGAACGCCTTTACCGCGACGCATCCGAGTAGGCAGCAGGCCGTTCACCTTCGTTGACATCCCGGGTGATGTGTGCTATTATGTAACGGCTTCAACGGCGAGCCCGGCTCAGAAAGGAGACAGGAGACAATGAGATCGCGTACCGAACAGATGATCGCTCGCTTGCGAGACCTGCGCGTGAGCAGCTCCGACATCGAGGCATCGGCGGTAGTGAGTGTCGACGGTTTGATCATGGCTTCGGACCTGCCGGCCGAAGTTGAGGAAGATCGGGTGTCTGCCATGAGCGCCGCGATGCTGAGCCTGGGGGAGCGGATCGCCGGGGAGTTGGGCCGCGGGCTGCTCGACCAGGTCTATATCCGGGGCAACAACGGGTACGTGATCCTGATGTCCGTCGGTGAAGAGGCGGTCCTGACTTCCCTGGCCCGCCAGGAGGCCAAACTGGGGCTGGTATTCTTGGACATGCGCCGGGCAGCGGTTGACCTGGCGCGGTTGGTGTAGGTGGTCCAGGCTTTCAGGGAGTTGAGCACGGCCCAGGAAAGCCCGGCCGAACCTTTCCGGTCCAAAAGAAGAGGGGAATCCAGAGGGTCGTCACTTTGGCGACCCTCTTTTTGTGAAGGCCGGTAGGCAAGGACCTAGGCAGGGAGTAGAAGCAGTGATAACCAAGTACATTTTTTGCACCGGGGGTGTGGTCTCGTCGGTCGGCAAGGGTGTGACGGCGGCCGCGGTGGGCCGTCTCCTCAGGAGCCGGGGCGTCAAGGTCTCGATCCAGAAGCTGGATCCATACCTGAACGTCGATCCAGGGACCATGTCGCCCTACCAACACGGCGAAGTGTTTGTCCTGGACGACGGATCTGAGACAGACCTGGACCTGGGACACTATGAGCGTTTTATCGACGAAAACCTGGGGCGGGCGAGCAACGTCACCTCCGGCCAGGTTTACGCCGAGGTTATTTCGAAGGAGCGGCGGGGCGACTACCTGGGAGGCACCATCCAGGTGATCCCGCAAGTGACCAACGAGATGAAGCGGCGCATCGCGCTGGTGGGTCGCCAGAGCGGCGCCGAGGTGGTCATCGTCGAAGTTGGCGGCACCGTGGGCGACATTGAGGGCCTGCCCTTTCTCGAAGCCATCCGCCAGATGAGGGTGGATGTGGGCCGAGAGCACACGGTCTACATGCACGTCACCCTGCTGCCCTACATCTCGTCCACGGGAGAGATCAAGACCAAGCCCACGCAGCACAGCGTCCGCGAGCTGCGGGGTATCGGCATCCAGCCTGACATCATCGTCGCGCGCTCCGATTACCCCGTAGACGAGGGGGTGCGGGCCAAGATTGCCCTGTTTTGTGACGTCGAGAAGCGGGCGGTGATCTCGCTGGTGACAACGCCCATCATCTACGAAGTGCCCCTCATCCTGGAAGAGGCGCACCTGGGCGACTACCTGGTGGAGCGGCTGGGGCTGAAGGCCCAGGCCCCGCGCCTGGAGAGCTGGCGCGCCGTGGTAGAGGACATCCGCCGGCCCAAGCCGCCGGTGCGCGTGGGGCTGGTGGGCAAGTACGTCGAGCTGCACGATGCCTACCTGAGTGTCCGCGAAGCACTGTACCACGCCGGTCTGCCCCACGGGGTGTCTGTCGAGATCGACTGGATCGACTCCGAGACACTGGAAAAGCACGGAGCGGAGCGCCTGGAAGACCTTGACGGCATCGTCGTACCCGGGGGCTTTGGCTACCGGGGCATCGAGGGCAAGGTCGTGGCAGCGCGTTTTGCCCGCGAGAACCGTGTCCCGTACCTGGGCCTCTGCCTGGGGATGCAAGTCATGGTCATCGAGCTGGCGCGCCATGCCGTCGGCAGCGAGGAGCCCAACTCTACCGAATTCGACATCAAGACGTCGTACCCGGTCATCGACCTCATGGCGGATCAGCGGGACATTGCCGAGATGGGAGGCACGATGCGCTTGGGGCTCTATCCCTGCCAGCTCGTGCCCGGCACCCGGGCCGCCGCCGCCTATGAACACGTCGCGCCGCGCGACGGCACGGGCCCGATGGTCATCCATGAACGGCACCGGCACCGCTTCGAGGTCAACAATGCGTATCGCAGCCTCCTGGCCGAAGCCGGCATGGTCTTTTCTGGACTGTCGCCTGACGGTCGCCTGGTGGAGATCGGTGAGCTGGCCGATCATCCCTTCATGGTCGGGTCGCAGTTTCATCCCGAGTTCAGATCGCGACCCACCCGGCCCCATCCGATGTTCCAGGCGTTTGTGCGCGCAGCGGTGGACTATCAGGCAGCCAACCGGATGGTGCCGGGAGCACTGCCAGCCGTGTCGAGTACTTCTGCGGAAACGTGATTTGCGCAATCGGGGGAAGCCTGGTATAATGGCCCATGCTAACAGGCCTGAATCGGTTTGTGCCACCCTAGCTCAATCGGCAGAGCAGACGCTTCGTAAGCGCCAGGTTAAGGGTTCAAGTCCCTTGGGTGGCTTGGAGCAACAGGTCCCAACAATGTCGGGTTGGGGCCTTTTGTATAACTCGCCGAACCTCCATATCGTGGACAGACGTCAGGATGGCTGAAGACAGACCGCGCACAGATAGAGCGCAGCTCGAGCCATTGAGCGTGCTGTGGCGCGTGTTCTCTGCTCCACAAACCCTACTGCTGCTCATGGCGCTCCTGGCCCTGACCCTGGCCGTGGGCAGTTGGGTTCCCCAGATCCCGCCCCAGGCAGCGAGCGATCCCCAGGCCTGGCTGGCCGCGCAGCCGGGCTTTTTCGGGCAGGAGAATCCCCTGATCCGTGCCCTGGGGCTGCACGAGCTCTACCACAGCCTCTGGTTCCGCGTGCTGCTGGTCGTCACGGGCCTGGTGCTTTTTGTGAGGACCGTTGACGCCGCAGAGCTGGCCTGGCGGGCGACGGGCGGGCGAAGCCGTGGGACGGCGCCCCTGGCCGGGCAGTGGCGCCTCCCGGCGCAACGCATCACCGCTTCGCGGTCCCTCGCCGAGCTGCGACCGCGCGTCGAGGAGCTCCTTGCCCGGTGTGGCTACGAGCCTCGGGAGGTGCCGGCGTCACCCATGCCGGTGTTGGTGGCCGGCCAGCGGGTTCTGGCTCTCTGGGTGCGGCCCGCGGGCTACTTTGCCCTGCTGCTGGCCCTCCTGGGCCTCTTCCTGGCGAGTACTTGGGGCTGGCAGGACGACCCCGTCCAGCTCCTCCCCGGCGAGAGCCGGTCTGCCGGCCACGGGACGCCCTTTGGTTTTCGCCTCGACAGCTTTCGCCTGCACCTGGATAACCGCGGGCAGCTGGCGGGCTACGAGAGTGAGATCACCTGGCTCGAGGGGCAGGCCGAGCTGGACCGGGAGGTTGCGGGCATCGGGCGGCCGGCGAGGCACGACCGCCTGGCGGTGCACCAGGCAGGCTTCGCCCCCGTCGTCCGCTTGAGGGTCCAGGACGAAGCCGGCCGGCCGCTGCGCCTGGAGGGTGGCAGCGCGGAGGCAAGCAGTGGCGACGAGCTGCTCATCCGCTTTGCGACGCCTGAGGATCAGCCGCTTGTGTTCCTTCCTCGCCTGGAGCGCTTTCTGGCCCTGAGCTTTGACCCACAGTGCGATTCCGGCCGGCCGGCAGTGCACGTGGACGTGCTGGACGAGGCGGGCGCGAACCGCCAACGGCTGGGAAGCCTGGGCAGCAGCGGCGCACTGCCCCTGGGCGACGGGCAGGTGACTGCGGAGCTGAGTTACGTGCCGATCCTGCGGGTGGAATCCAGGCCGTCATTGGGCCCGGCCCTGGCAGCCGCCCTGCTGGCACTCTTCTTCCTGGCGCTGGCTTGGGTTCTGCCCGCGCGCCTGGCCTGGCTCGCCCTGTTGGCCCTGGGCGAGGGCCGGTCAGGGGTCGAGGTCACCGCGCTGACCGGTGCCGGAC
>JBFYTF010000595.1:0-4421 GCA_041300865.1 Anaerolineae bacterium | reverse complement strand
GACGCTCTTCCGATCTCTGCTCCATGTGCCAGGCCAGGGTACGATGGATGGTGCCGTCATCGGACAGCGTGTGCCACGAGCCGCCCCGGGTGCGAGAACGGTACCTGTTGAGGACTGTCTCGTGCGCGGCGGTGGGGGCCGCGGCCTGCAGATCCGGCCGTAAGCGATAGGCGAGCAGCTCCTCACCGCAGGTGCTGCGCATGGGTGCGACGTCGAGGAGCCCCCGGGCGTGGAGGACGCGCAGCAGGGCGCCGGCTTCCGCCTCATCGTCCAGGCCGCAGAACGTGGCGGCGGCAGCCGGCGTGATGGCAGCGCCCGGTGCCAGCAGGCCGAGCTGGGCCACCGCTTCGCGCAGGCGGCGCTCCATGATCTGCACCGCCGAGAACCTGTTCTCTCGGTCCGCGCTTTGTGGGCGATTGTCCGTCATGGCCCGCCTTCTCCCTCCCCTCCGAGGCGAGTAGATCTCCAGGAGGTGGAGGCATTATACCACAGCCGGGCTGTGCGACCAACTGGACGGTAGAGCTGTCGAACCCTAGAACCGATGGCGTGAACAGGCCTTGCAGTTCCCCGGCAACGCTGCTATAATCGAGAACGGTGAGTGGATCACACTGATGTTTGAGAGGAGAGCGCCATGCCAGGTTTTCTCGACAAGCTCAAGAGTGGAGCGGACAAGGCAGCCTTCGAGGCCGACCGGCTAGTGCGTCTGAATCAGGCGCAGGCTGCCGTCCGGTCGGCGGAACGCGACCTGGAAGCAGCAACCGTGGCCTTGGGCCGGGAGGCCCTGGCCCTGTACGATGCCGGGGCACTGTCCCAACCTGAGCTGCTGGCTACGTGCCAGAGAATCGACAGCCTCCGGCAGCAGGTGGCGAGCCTGGAGTCCGGGGTGGAGCGTGTCCGGCTGGAAAAGGCGCCGGACCCATCGGCGCCGCCCGGCGAAGCCGAAGACGAGCCGGCAGCAAGCCAAACGCCGGCCGTGCCCGTGTCCAAAACCCGCAGCTGTCCGAACTGCGGCAACGCCTTGCGCAGCGGTGTCCGGTTCTGCCCTGAGTGCGGTGCCAGGGTCGAAAACGCGTGAAAGGACAGGGACATGGAACCGAGAAACAGGAACGGGATTGTCGTCGTCGTGGCCCTCGCCGCACTCCTTTGTTTGTGCCTGGCAGTCGCCGCAGCCCTTGTGCTCGGCAGCGTCTTCATGTCTAGCGTTCGTACCTCGGGCCCCGCTGTGTCGACAGGCGCCGAGGACAACCGCACCTTTGCCGTGGAGCAAGGTGCATCCCTGAGGGTCGACAACTTTGCCGGGGGTGTAACGGTGCGGGCCGGGGACGAAGGCCATATCCTCATCGTCGCCGTGCGGCATGGGACCTCCAGTGCCAGCCGTGAGCGCATCCAGATCCAGTACACCGAGACCGCTGAAGGGTTGGAGATTCGGACCGTCAGGCCCACGGCCGTCCTCAACGCCTTCGTCGAGTTCGATATCCAGGTGCCGCCTGGCACTCCGCTCGAGGTAGACACCGGGTCGGGCAACTTAAGGGTGCACGGGATCACAGCAGGAGTGCAGGCGGAGACAGGGTCGGGCAGCATCACGGCCGCCGGGCTGTCGGGCGACGTCGAGCTGCACACCGGCTCGGGTACCGTGGACCTGCAGGACGCTGTGGGCGATACTGACATAGAGACGGGTTCGGGCAGCCTAACTCTGCGAGGCATCGAGGGCAATATAGAGGCCCAGAGCGGGACAGGGCGTATCCTGGTCGAGGGCGCCAACGGCCAGGTGCGCGTCGAGACGGGAAGCGGCGGCATCGAGTACAGAGGGACACCTGTCGGCGAGTGCCGGTTCGAAACGGGCTCAGGTAGCATCGTGCTGTACCTTCGCGCCGACGTGGATGCCCGCGTCGATCTGGAAAGCAGCTCCGGCAGCGTCGACGTCCAGTTCCCCGTCGACGGGGAATCGACCCGGGACCACGTGGAAGGGGTCATCGGCAGCGGCGAGGAGGCGAGCATCCAAGCGCACACTGGCTCGGGCAGCATCGATGTCCGCCAGTACTAGCGAGTCGTTGGCCGGTTGCTCTCAGCAGCTTGTCGCCCATGGCGTGGGCCTCTCCCCGGCCGGCTGCTGCTGACCGAGGGAGGGTGGCATTGTGGTCTGGCAGGGGATCATCTTTGATCTGAACGGGGTGTTGTGGTGGGACGGCGCACTGCAAGTGGAGGCGTGGGCCCTGTGTTCGGCCCATCTCCGGGGCTGGCCTCTGTCGCCGGGGGAGATGGCTGTGCACGTCCACGGCCGCAACAACAGGCACACGCTCGAGTACCTGCTCTCCCGGCCCCTGGCTAACGGCGAGCTCGAGCGCCTCTCCGAGGAGAAGGAGGCGGTCTATCGCCGCCTCTGCCTGGCTGAGGGGGCCGGCTTCTGTCTCTCACCTGGCGCCGCTTTGTTGCTCAACTCGCTGGCGGCGCGCCAGGTGCCGCGGGCCATCGCCACGGCCTCCGGCCCGAGCAACGTCAGCTTTTTTACCAAGCACCTCGGCCTGGATCGCTGGTTTGAGCCCGGAGCGATCGTCTACGATGACGGCACCCTGCGGGGCAAGCCCGCGCCTGACGTGTACCTCCGGGCGGCCGAGTTTCTGGGTCTGCCGCCGCCCCGCTGCGTGGTCGTCGAGGATTCGCTGTCGGGACTGGAGGCCGCGCGGGCCGCGGGCATCGGTCTGGTCATTGCCCTTGGCCCGCGCCGCGAGCACGCGGCCCTGTCTGCTCTGCCCGCGGTCTCCCTGGTCGTCGAATCCCTGGCGGATGTGCCGGCCGGCGATCTATTCGCAGGGTAGCTGTGGCAACATGCCTGCGCCTGGAGGAGCCCACGCTGCCAAAGGATGCAATCGGGTCTACATCTCTGGTGTAATACCAACACTCACGAAAGGAGCCTGTCCATGGTTGTTCGCTGGGGCGTATTG
The DNA here is from genome assembly GCA_041300865.1 of Anaerolineae bacterium. Taxonomy (GTDB): domain Bacteria; phylum Chloroflexota; class Anaerolineae; order JAAYZQ01; family JAAYZQ01; genus JAAYZQ01. The sequence goes on along the minus strand of JBFYTF010000595.1, from coordinate 1,479 downwards.
AGCACGGCCAAGATCGGTGTCGAAAAGGTGATCCCCGCAATGCAGGCAGGCCGCTACTCGCGCGTTGAGGCCATTGCCTCGCGGGACCTATCACTCGCCAGGGAGGCAGCCGGCAGGCTCGGCATCTCCCGGGCCTACGGCTCCTACGAAGAGCTGCTGGCCGACCCCGAGGTGGACGCAGTCTATATCCCGCTGCCCAACCACCTGCACCTGCCCTGGTCGCTGCAGGCGCTCAACGCGGGCAAGCACGTCTTGTGCGAAAAGCCCATCGGCCTGAGTGCCGCGGAGGCGGAGGGGTTGTTGGATGCCGCACGGAAGGTGCCGGGCCTGAAGGTGATGGAGGCCTTCATGTACCGCCAGCACCCGCAATGGCAGCGGGCGCGGCAGCTGGTGCAGGCAGGCGAGATCGGAGAGCTGCGCACAGTGGCGTCGATCTTTGCCTACTATAACGTCGATCCGACCAATATCCGCAACCAGGCCGCCGCCGGGGGTGGTGCCCTCATGGACATCGGCTGCTACTGCATTTCGCTGGCGCGCTGGCTGTTCGACGCCGACCCCGAGCGGGTGATGGGCCGCATGGAGCTCGACCCGGAGTTCCAGGTGGATCGCTTGACGACCGGCCTCCTCGACTTTGGCCGCGGCACGTCGGTCTTTACGTGCGCCACGCAGTTGGCCTACTACCAGCGGGTCCAGATCATGGGCACGCAAGGGCGGATCGAGATCGAGATCCCGTTCAATCCATCCCCGGATGAACGCACCCGCATCTGGCACCAGCGGGCAGGCGGGGTGCAAGAGATCGCCTTTGAGCCCGTGAACCACTACACCCTGCAGGGCGATGCGTTTTCGCTGGCGATCCTCGAGGATAAGCCGGTGCCCACGCCCTTGTCGGATGCTGTGGCCAACATGCAGGTCATCGAGGCCGTGGTCCAGAGTGCGCGGCGCGATAGCTGGTCGCGTCCCTGACGGGAGCGACAGACAGACAGCCTGCCCCGCAGGCCGTCGCCGTGTCTGCCTCTCCTCCTGAACCTGCATGTCCGTTGCTTGCCAGTACAGCCAGAGGAGAGCTAGGGCTGAATACAGCGCCCGACATTACAGCAGCTCCTTGAGGGTCTGCCGCAGGGCATCCAGGGCCAACGGGACGTTCACCGTCAGCCACGCCCAGATTGCCTGGTAGTACTCTGCAGCCGTAGCGAAGGCGGTTTTCACGTAGGACCAGTACTCGGCATAGCTGCCCGTGACCACCGCGATGCTGAGCACGATGAACATAAAGTTCAGGTAGAGGACCGAAAAGACGGAGACAATCATGCCGGTGCCCGTGAGATCGGTTTGATGGCCGCCGAATTCGTTAATCGAGGTCAGCAGGTGGAGCATCAAGGTTGCGCCGATGAGCAGGTCGAAGGTGGCTGCCAGGAAAGGCGGGAATGGCGCATCCAGCAGCGAGAACGCCAGGGCCGCCAGGGCCTTGAGCAGGAGAAACGG
>JBFYTF010000578.1:0-2792 GCA_041300865.1 Anaerolineae bacterium | reverse complement strand
GTGGTGTGTGAGCATCGTCGCCGAGACGAGCCTGTGGATTTTGTAACAGCTTATATCGCGACAGGTGAAGAATGGGAAACACCGACTCGAAGAAAGCGCAAGAAGCGATGAAGGGGATGATTCAAGTCTGCTCTGAGTGCGGGACTCGAACTGAGCTGCGAGAGATCAGTATCGAGTTTGAGCGCAAGGGCGTGCAAGCGACCATGTCAGGAATTCCGGCAATGGTCTGTCCACAGTGCGGTGAAGAGTATGTGCCTGGTGAAATCGCGAGCGCTGTTGTAGACACTGTGTCGCGCACCATTGATGGCACCGCGGATCTGCTGAAACAGACCCAAGCTTTCCGTCGGGAACTGCTTCCGGCCGGGCGCGTGACTATGCAAGAGTGCCTGGAACTGGCCGTCGCCTGAGAGAAACGTAGGTGCTTGCTTCAGATCATCGCGGTAGATAGAAAGAGCCGGGGCATCAACCCCGGCTCTTTTGTGGATCTTTGCTGCTATCCCTCCAGTCGCGCGTACTCCTCCTCGACCACGCTCTCATCCAGCTTCTTGAACAGCGGCGCCGGCTCGCGCAGCGCCTGCCCCGGAGCCAAAGGCCCCCCTTAGGGCCGGCAGCGCGCTCTTCGCCCAGGCATGCACTGAGCGTAGCGAATGTGTGCCCACTGCCCCGCTGTGATCGTACGTCAGAGCCTCGTGGCTTCGCGTCTCTTCCTGGTACTCGACCACCTGCTGCGCGCCTAAGAGCTGCCCCTCGCACCCCAGGTACTCGTGCAGCTTTTGCGCGGTATACGGCTCGCTGCGCGTCGGCGCCAGGATCGTCTTCAAGTTGTCCACGACGCGCACGCTGCGCGTGACGTACACGGTGGTGGCGGCCGCCTGGCGGTCCTCCTTGATCTGGAACCAAGGCGCCTTCCGGTCCAGGCATGCACTGCATGTCCTGAGCGGAGCCGAAGGAAGCGTAGCGAACGCGTACTCGTTCGCCTCACGAGATGTCGCTGCCCGATTCACAGGCGAATCTACTTCCGTTCAAGCCAAAGCATGCATTGTTAGTAATCGCTTCCAGAGGCCCCCGCCTAAGAGCCTGCCGCCTTTTTTCCCAGCCTCGCGATTGGCGCGTCCATTACGCCTATCTACATCGTTCCACCGAAACCTAGACCGGCAAACCTTCAGGCCGAGGCTTACGCACAGAATCTAGTGCCCTACCGGGCTCATCCACGATGGCGAGCAAGTCCAAATTTGGACTGATGCCTCTCAGTTTGCGAAATCAGTTTGCGAAAAGCGGCAGCCTGTGATACACTCCTGCCGTCGTTTCCTTCTGTTCGCACACGCCGAGTGGGACAGGCCGCTCGGCTCTTCAAGCGAGGAGATCGTGGCTCGGTTCAGAGCACTACCACACCTTGCCCGGACCGTCATCGCCGGCACCTTGTTGTTGTCCTGCTTCGCCCTCACCACCTGCGGCAGCGTAATGACCGGCGGATCTGAACAGCCTGCGCCCGAGACCGCCCTCCCGACAACGACCACGGAACAAACACGACCAACAGCCCAGCCGGCCAAGACCGCAGGACCGGCCGGCACACCCGTCCCTGCACTTCTGCCGGAACGGGTCGAAGCCACTGTGGTCCGTATCGTGGACGGCGATACCATTGTGGTCTTGATCACCGGCCGGGAATACACGCTGCGCTACATCGGCATTGACACGCCCGAGACCGTTCGCCCGGCTTACCCGGTGGAGTGGATGGGGCCAGAAGCCGGCGCCGCCAACGAGGCACTCGTCGCGGGCAAGACGGTCTACCTGGAAAAGGACGTGTCCGAGACCGACCAATATGGCCGCCTGCTGCGTTACGTGTACCTGGCCGATGGCACGTTCGTAAACGCCGAGCTGGTCCGGCAGGGGTACGCGCAGGCCAGCACCTACCCGCCCGACGTGAAATACCAAGACCTGTTGCTGCAGATGCAGCGGGAAGCGATGGACGCCGGACGGGGCCTGTGGGGAGCGACACCGACGGCAAAGCCTATGACACAGCCTGCACAGCAGCCCACAGCCAACATCGTCATCCTTGCCGTTGACAAGCGCGCCGAGGTCGTGGACATCCAGAACATCGGGGGCCAGGCGCAAGACCTGACCGGCTGGGTGCTCGTCTCAGAAAAGGGCAACCAGCGGTGCAGCCTTGGGGGAGTGATCGAGGCGGGAGCGACGCTGCGCATCTGGGCGATGGCAAAGGACGCCGGGCAGGGAGGGTATAACTGCGGGTTTGGCGAGAACATCTGGAGGAATAGCGAACCCGACCCGGCGGTGCTCTACGATGCCAACGGAGCGGAGGTGGCGAGGAAGTGACCTTGGTTAGTTGATCAGCTCCACCCAAACCCGGTGAGGGCTATGGGAGTGGGAGGGAAGCGCCACGATCGTAATGCTCGGACCAGCCGATTCTTGCCTTCCGATGCACCAGCATCTCCACTGCATTTCCCGCAATGAGGCCTTGAGCTATCACAGAATAAAGGTCAGGCCCAACGCGACGCTTTCTCGTACACAGCGCGCCGCCGTAGGGGCGCATGGCATGTGCCCGCGCGCCCCTGGCTACCGCGACACGCCCCTGCTGCTGCTTCGGTCCGGGGTCCCGTACCCGCGCCCCTAGAACTCGAGCAGTGCCGCGTACACGCCAAAGCCGGCGCCAAAACTGCACATCACGCCGCTGTCGCCCGGCCGGGTCACGCCGCTGCGCACGACCTCGTCCAGGACAAACAGCACCGAGGCCGAAGACATGTTGCCGTACTCGTACAAGACCTTGCGCGAAGCCT
>JBFYTF010000573.1:0-3639 GCA_041300865.1 Anaerolineae bacterium | reverse complement strand
GAGGACTTGTACCAGGTTCTGGACTTTCAGCAGTCGGTCGCCAGCCGCGATGTCGAGGGCGGCACGGCACCCACCGCCGTGCGTGCCCAGCTGGCGCAGGCCCGCGCGGCCCTCGCCGCGGGCCTGCCGGCCAACAAGCGTGCGAACACGGGATCCGAGGATCCCGAGCTGCCCCATACCGGATCTGTGACCAAGAATCATACCAAAAGGAGCGAAAGATGAACTGCCCAGAATGTGATGCGACCCTGTCCCTGCCATCCGATCTCGAAGAGGGCGAGATCATCGTCTGTGGTGACTGCGGAGTCGAGCTGGAGGTCACCGGCGTCGACCCCCTGACCCTGGACCTGGCCCCCGAAGTGGAAGAAGATTGGGGGGAATAGGGTCATGAGACTCGCCGTGGTATGCTCGCGGGTGCGCGTCGAGGAAAAGCTGATCCTGGCTGCCCTCCGGGAGCGGGGAATCCCCAACGACCGCCTGGACACAGGGGAACTCGTCCTCGACATGGCGGGCGGCGGCTGGGACGAGTATGACGCCGTCCTCGTGCGCTGCCTGAGCCACTCGCGCGCGTACTACCTCACCCGGTGGCTCGAGGCCCAAGGGCTGCCGGTGGTCAGCTCCCACGGGGTGATCGCCACCTGTGGCGACAAGATGCTGACCACGGCCGCCCTGGAGGCCGCCGGACTGCCCAGCCCTCGGACCTTGGTGGCCTTCACGCCCGACGCGGCGTTGCAGGCCATTGAGGCCATTGGTTACCCGGCCGTCCTTAAGCCGGTGGCCGGCTCTTGGGGGCGGCTCCTGGCCCGCCTGAACGACCGCGATGCAGCCGAGGCCGTCCTTGAGCACAAGGCCACCCTGGGCGGCCCAAGCCACCAGGTGTTCTACATCCAGGAGTACGTCGACAAGCCGGGCCGCGACATCCGCAGCCTGGTTGTGGGCGACGAGGTAGTGTATGCCGTCTACCGCCGCGCCGGGCACTGGATCACCAACACAGCACGCGGCGGCGAGACGCTGCCGTGCGCGATCACACCCGAGATCGAGCGCCTGTCGCTGGCGGCTGCCTCGGCGGTTGGCGGCGGCATTGTCGCCATCGACCTGCTCGAGAGCACCGGCGGCCAGCTCCTCGTGAACGAAGTGAACCACACGCCCGAGTTCCACGGCGCCATGCAGGCCACCGACGCCGACATCGCCGGCAAGATGGTGGAGTATGTGGTAAAAGGAGCTAGATCATGAAGGCTGCGATTGTTGGAGCGTCGGGCTATGCCGGAGGGGAGCTGCTCCGCCTCCTGCTGGCCCATCCGCAGGTGGAGGTGGGGCAGATCACGTCCGAGACGTATGCCGGGCAGTATGCCCACTTTGTCCACCCCAACCTGCGAGGGCACACGGAGCTGCGGTTCACACCGCTGGCAGAGTTGGCGCCCTGCGACCTGCTGTTTCTGGCGCTGCCCCACGGCCAGGCCATGAGCCGCATCGAGGCGCTGGCCGGTATGGGGGAGCGCATCGTCGACCTATCGGCCGACTTCAGACTGCGCGACCCCGCCGCCTACCGCCGCTGGTACGGCGCGGAGCATCCCGCGCCCGAGTGGCTGGCACGCTTTGTCTACGGCGCGCCGGAGCTGCACCGGCAGGAGCTGGCCGGGGCTCGCTATGCCAGCGGCACCGGCTGCAACGCCATCGTCACCCTGCTGGCCCTGTGGCCTCTCTACCGGCGTGGGCTGGTGCGCGAGTCCGTAGTCGAGGTCAAGGTCGGCTCGTCGGAGGGCGGCCACGAGCCCAGCCCCGCCGGGCACCATCCCGAGCGGGCGGGGGTCATCCGCACCTACGCTCCCGTGGGTCACCGCCACTTGGCGGAGCTGATCCAGGAGCTATGCCTGCCGCCGGTGGAGCCGCGCCTGCACTTTTCCATCACCTCGGTAGACGTGGTCCGCGGCGCCCTGGCCACCTGCCACTGCCTGCTCCACGACGACCTGGAGGAAAAGCAGGCCTGGCAGTTCTATCGCGACGATTACGGTCAGGAGCCGTGTGTGCGCCTGGTGCGGGGGCGCCGAGGCATCCACCGCTTTCCGGAACCCAAGATCTTGACCGGGAGCAATTACTGCGATGTGGGCTTTGTCGTCGATCCCGGCCAGAAGCGCCTGGTGGTAGTCGCCGCCATCGACAACCTAATGAAGGGGGCCGCCGGCAGCGCTGTGCAGACTATGAACGTCATGCTGGGCTGGCCCGAGAAGCAGGGGCTCGAGTTCCCGGGCCTGCACCCTATCTAGACCGGGGAAAAGTCCGGTAGCATCGACTGAGGAGGCAAGGATGATCGTCGTCAAGGCAGGAGGTAGCAAAGGGATCGACTACCAGGCCGTGTGTGCCGACGTCGCCGGCTTGGGGCAACAGGGGGAGCAGGTTATCCTGGTCCACGGCAGCTCCCATGAGACGAACGTAATCTCCGAAAAGCTCGGCCACCCGGCCCGCTTTGTGACCTCGATTTCGGGCCACACCAGCCGCTACACCGACCGGGAGACCCTCGAGATCCTGACCATGGTCACCGCGGGACGGATCAACAAGCTGCTGGTGGAGAGGCTGCAAGGCCTGGGCGTGAATGCCCTCGGCCTATCAGGCCTCGACGGGCGGCTGCTGGAGGCCAAGCGCAAGGAGTCGCTGCAGATTGTGGACAACGGCAAGCGCAAGGTGCTCCACGGTGAGTACAGTGGCCAGATCGAACGGGTCAACGCCACGCTGCTCCGGTCGCTGTTGGACGCCGGCTACCTGCCGGTCGTCGCCCCCCTGGCCCTCAGCGCGCAGGGTGAGGCTCTGAACGTCGACGGCGACCGGGCGGCAGCGGCGATCGGCGCCGCCCTCGGTGCCGCTGTGTTGGTCATCCTGTCCAACGTCCCGGGCCTCCTGCGCGACCCGGCAGACGACAGCAGCCTGGTGACCCGCATTGAGCGCGCTCACGTGCCCGGCTACGCCGAGCGCTATGCCAAGGGTTCCATGAAGCGCAAGCTGCTGGGCGCCGCCGAGGCCCTGCAGGAGGGGGTGAGCCAGGTTATCCTCGCCGACGGCCGGGCGGCTCAGCCCGTGCAACAGGCCCTGGCCGGCCATGGAACGGTGATCGCATGAACACAGCCGAGATCGTCGAGCTGGAGGACCGCCACAGCAGCGGTCTCTACTCGCGGCAGCCCCTGGCGCTGGTGCGCGGCAGTGGCGCCTGGGTGTGGGACGCGGACGGCCGGAGCTACCTGGACTGCGCCGGCGGGCACGGCGTGGCGAACGTCGGGCACGCCCATCCGGCCGTGGTACAGGCCATCGCCGAGCAGGCCGCAAGACTGGCCGCTTGTCCCAACGGCTTCTACAACGACCAGCGCGCCCTCTTGCAGGCTGAGCTTGTGCGCATCGCGCCGCCGGGCCTGGAGCGAGTCTTCTTGTGCAGCTCGGGCACCGAGGCGATAGAAGCGGCACTCAAGTTCGCCCGAGTGAGCACCGGCCGGACCAAGTTCGTCGCCGCCATGCGCGGCTTTCATGGGCGGACGTGGGGCGCACTGTCCGCCACCTGGAACAAGGCCTACCGCCAGCCCTTCGAGCCCCTGCTGCCCGGGTTTGGCTTTGTGCCCTACAACCGCCTCGAGCCCATGGACCACGCTATCACCGGCG
>JBFYTF010000571.1:0-23808 GCA_041300865.1 Anaerolineae bacterium | reverse complement strand
ATCGTCAAGCTTCACATCGGGGGTCAGGACACGGCCTACATGGTCGATGGGGATGGCCTGGTCATCTATCACCCCGACGCCGCGCTGATCGGCCAGGACCTGAGTGCAGAAGGCGCCGTGCAGCAGGTGCTGGCGGGCAGGTCGGGTGCCTTTCGCACGCAAGACCGGACCGGGCGGGAGATTGTAGCCTCCTACGGCCCCGTACCGGGCACACCCTGGGGCCTCGTCGTCGAGTCCGACTGGCGCGCTCTGCTGGCATCCAGCGCCGGTTATCGGCCCTTGCTCCTGGGGCTCCTGGCCCTCGGTGTGGTTTTGCCCTCAATCGTCGTGGCCGTCGGCGTGCGGCGCATCACGCGGCCCATCAACGATCTCATCGCGGCCGCGCAGCAGGTTGCCGCGGGCAACTTGGGCCACACTGTGATCGCTTCTACCGGCGACGAAATCGAGGAGCTGGTCGAGCAGTTCAACCGCATGTCACTGCAGCTCGCCCAGTCCTATTCCGCCCTTCAGGCCCGAGAAGAGCGGCTGGCGCTCGTTTTGCAGGCGACTAATGACGGCATCTGGGACTGGGACCTGGACACGGGCGAGGTCTACTATTCCCCACGCTGGAAAAGCATGCTCGGCTACGAGGAGCACGAGATCGGCAACACCTGGGAGCAATGGCAGAGCCTCGTCCATACCGACGATCTGCCACTCGCCTTGGCCCAGATGGAGCAGGAGCGGGCGGGGTTGATCCCGGGCTACGAGCTCGAGCATCGGCTCCGCCAGAAGGACGGCACGTACCGCTGGATCCTGACGCGGGGCGTGACCCTCCTCGACGCCGGCGGCCGGCCCTACCGCATGATCGGCTCCCACACGGACGTGACGCGCCGCAAAGAGGCCGAGGCCGAGCTGCGGCATCAGAACGAGTACCTGGCCGCCCTGCACGACACGGCCCTGGGCGTCATCGGCCGGCTGGGCGTCACCGAGCTGCTGGAGGCCCTGGTCGAGCGTGCCGTCAAGTTGGTCGACGCTGACGATGCCTATCTCTACCTGGTGCAGCCCGAGCCTTGTTTGTTGGTCCTCAGCTTTGCTGCCGGCTGGTCCGTCAAGGACGTGGGCTCGTGCCTGGGGCGGGGTGAAGGGCTGGCCGGCAAGGTCTGGGATCGGGGCGGATCTATCGCCGTGGAAGACTATGACTCGTGGCCCGGCCGCACGGCGCTGTTCGCGGGGCAGGGCATTGGCCCGACCATGGCCGTGCCCCTCCATTCGGGCGCCGAGACGGTGGGTGTGCTCGGCGTGGCCCGGGCGACGGGAGATGTGCCGTTCGGCCCGGCGCAGATGGACCTCATCGAGCGCCTGGCCCAGCTGGCCTCCATCGCGCTGGACAACGCCCGCCTGCACACCTCCCTGCAGGACGAGCTGGTCGAGCGGGTACGCACCGAGGAGGCGCTCGAGAGGCGCCTGGCGTTCGAGAAGATCATTGCCGACGTCTCCAGCGAGTTCATCAATCTCGCTCTGGACGCGATCGATCCCGGCATCTGCCGCGCCCTCGTAGCCGCCGGAGAGTTTACCGGCGCCGACCGCTGCTACGTCTATGTCTTCTCACCCGATGCGACGGTCATGACCAACACCCACGAGTGGTGCCGGCCGGGCATCGAGTCGATCAAGGCCGCGTACCAGGACAAGCCGCTCGCGATCCTGCCCTGGAGCACGGAGCGAGTCGTGCGGCTGGAGACGGTGCACGTGCCCTCTGTGGCTGCGCTGCCCGATGAGGCTGCTCTCGACCGCCGGGCCTGCCTGTCGCATGAACCGCCCACGCTCTCGTTTCTCAACGTGCCCATGATCTACCGGGGCGCGGCCATCGGGCTGCTGGGCCTCGACGCGGTGTGTGCCGAGCAGACCTGGAACCAGGACAGCATCGCCCTGCTGCGCATTATGGGCGAGGTCTTTGCCAACGCCCTGGAGCACAAGCGCGCCCAGGAAGCGCTCCAGTCCGCCTACCTGACGCTGGAGCAGCGGGTGCGCGAGCGCACGCACGAGCTGGCGACGCTCAATGCCATCGCGGCCCTGGCCAGCCGCTCGCTCGATCTCCAGGGCATCCTGCGCGACATCCTGGAACAGATCTTGAGCACGCTGGAAATGGAGGCCGGGATCGCCTTTCGCCTGGAAAGGGGCCCGGAGGAGCACCTCTGCCTGACGCCCCTCGTCTGGCGGGGGCTGAGCTGGGAGTTCATCCGGGTGGTGAGTCCCATTGACGTTCGCGGCACGGCCTTCGAGGAGGCGGGCGGCAGTGGCTACCCCCTGGTCTGGATGGCGGACGATCCCGACCTGGGCGCGCAGGTGACCTACTGGCTGCACCGGGAAGGGGTTGCCCAACTCGTGTCGGTGCCCCTCATGGCCCAGGGCCAGTGGGTGGGAGCCTTTTACCTGGGCAGCAGCCAGGTGCGGACCTTTGCCCCCGAGCAGCTCTCGTTGTTGGCTGCCGTCGGGCAGCAGGTGGGCGTCGCCATGGAGAACGCCAGGCTCTACCAGGCCGAGCTAACCGCACACGCCGAGGCGGAGCGCCGGCGGCTGGTGGCCGATGGCATGCGGGGCATCATGAATGTCCTGAACTCCAGCCGGTCGCTGCGCGAGATCCTGGACTTTATCGTCCAGCAGGCGAGCCGTTTGCTGGACGCCGACGCGGGCTTTATTGCCCACTTTGATACCGAAGGCCACTGGCTCATCTTTGGCGCCTCCCACGGCTGGCCTGCCGATCTGGCGGAAATGGGCGAGGGCACGCTGGCGAGCACCACGGGCAACCGGGCCCTCCTCAGCCGGCAGCCCTTTGCCATCGGCGACCTGCCGGCATACGCTGAGGAAGAACGGCGACGCCTCGGATCGGAGGGCCAGTCGCCGGCGCTGGAGTGGCAACAGCAGGTCGCCCGCCACTTTGGCGCCGTCCTGGCCGCGCCCCTGATCGTCAAAGAGAGTGTCTACGGTGCCCTGGCAGTCTACTACTGCCAGCGCCGCAGCCTGACCGAGGAAGACTACCGGCTGATCATGACCCTGGCCGACCAGATTGCCCTGGCCATCGAGAACGCGCAGCTGCGCGAGCAGGCGGAGCAAGCCGCCGCCAGCGCTGAGCGCAGCCGCCTCGCCCGGGAGCTGCACGACTCCGTGACCCAAAACCTGTACAGCCTGACCCTGTACGCCGAAGCTGCTGCCCGCCAGATGGCGGCCGGTCAGAACCAGATCGCTGCCGAGTACCTGCGCGACCTGAGCGAGACGGCCCAGGAAGCGCTGCGCGAGATGCGGCTGCTGATCTTTGAGCTACGGCCGCCGGCACTGGAGAAGGGCGGCCTGGTGGGTGCACTCCAGTCGAGGCTGGACGCGGTCGAAAAGCGGGGAGGCATCGCGGTCGAGCTGCAGGTGGAGGGGCTTGAAGACCCGGCTGACGATGCCTGGCTGCCCCTGGGAGTCCAGCAGGAGTTGTACCACCTGGCGCGGGAGGCCCTCAACAACAGCCTGAAGCATGCCCACGCCCAAAGGGTGCAGGTCTGCCTGCAGGTGGGCGAGCGCGATGTGCAGCTCACCGTCGCGGACGACGGAGGCGGCTTTGACCTGTCGATGGCCGGCGAGCAGGGAGGGCTGGGCTTGCCTGGCATGCGGGAGCGCGTCCAGCGCATCGGCGGGCAGCTCGAGATCGAGAGCGGACCTGGGGGGACGCGCATCATAGCCCGCGTCGTGCGGACGTGAGCCGCGCGCGCTATCGTGGAGAGGAGCCAAGATGGATACCGGGACGATACGTGTGCTGATTTGTGACGATCACGCCATCCTGCGCAAGGGGATCGGGGCGCTCCTGTCCACGGAGCCGGACATCGAGGTCGTGGGCGAGGCGAGCGACGGGTCGGAAGCGCTGGCCCAGGTAGAAGCGCTCAAGCCGGACGTCATTCTCATGGACCTGGTCATGCCCAAGATGGACGGCATCGAGGCCACCCGCCGGTTGACGGGCCAGGGGGCGCAGGTGCGGGTGCTGGTGTTGACCAGCTTTGCCGCCGACGACAAGGTGTTCCCCGCCATCAAGGCCGGTGCGCTGGGCTACATCCTCAAGGACTCGGGGCCCGACGACCTGATACGGGCCATCCGCCAGGTGTACCGCGGCGAGCCATCCCTCGAGCCCGAGATCGCCCGCAAGGTGCTCTTTGAGCTGGCCCATCCCCCGCAGCAACCCCTCACGCCCGATCCCCTCACCCAACGGGAACTGGGCGTGCTGCGCCTCATCGCCCAGGGCAAGAGCAACCGGGAGATCGCCGACGATCTGGTGCTGGCCGAGCTGACTGTGCGGACCCACGTGAGCAACATCCTGGGCAAGCTGCACCTTGCCAGCCGCACCCAGGCGGCGCTCTATGCCCTCAAGGAGGGCTTGGCCTCTCTGGACGACCTGCCCGAGCGCGGGGCAACCTGATTTCCGGCCTGCCGCTACGGGGACAGGAGGTGGCAGGCGGCGCGATGGCCCTCGCCCACGGCGACGAAGGATGGCTCCTGCTCCTCACAGATTTTGCCGAGGCGGGTGAAACAGCGCGTGTGGAAACGGCAGCATGAGGGTGGATCCACGGGGCTGGGCACGGTCCCTTCCAGGATGATCCTCTCCCGCCGGGCCTCGCGATCGACCACCGGTACGGCGGCCATGAGCGCCTGGGTGTAGGGATGGGCAGGGTGCCGAAAGACCTCATCGGTCGGCCCTTCCTCGGCGATCTTGCCCAGGTACATGATCGCAACGCGATTGCTCACATAATGGACGACGCTGAGGTCGTGGGCAATGAACAGGTAGGTCAGGTTGAACTCTTCCTGGAGCTCGGCCAGGAGGTTGATGACCTGGGCCTGGATCGATACGTCGAGCGCCGAGACCGGCTCGTCGCAGATGATAAACCGCGGCTGCATGGCCAGCGCCCGGGCAATGCCGATGCGCTGCCGCTGCCCGCCGCTGAACTGGTGGGGGTAGGCGTCCATGCGCCGCTCGGGGATGCCGACCCGCTGCAACAGCCGGGCCACTTCCGCCTCGAGGGCAAGGGGGTCTCTCAGCCCTTTGTTTCGGAGGGGCACCGACACGATCTGCCGCACCGTCTTGCGGGGGTTCAACGACGAGTACGGGTTCTGAAAGATCAGCTGGGTGTTCTGGTAAAAGCTCACTCGCTCCGCGCGGCGTGCGCGTCGACTGCTGCGCTGCGCCGGCGGCGCACCTTCGCCGAGGAGCACGCTTTCCCCACTGTCGCCGTCGTGGCTGGCATAGACCACCGTGCCGGCCGTCGGCTCGTAGAGGCGCGCCAGCACCCGGCCCAGGCTGGTCTTGCCGCAGCCCGATTCCCCTACCAGGCCCAGCGTCTCCCCGGGATAGATATGCAGGTCCACCCCATCCACGGCCTTGACCCACTGGTCTTTGCGGCCGGCCAGCAGTTTGGCCAACAGGCTGGGACGGACGGGAAAGTGCATCTTGATCCCACGTGCTTCGACCAACGGTTGCGCAGACACTCGGTCCCTCCTGGATTCACTCATAGAGCAGGCAGCGCACCTCGCGGCCATCGGGCAAAGTTCGGAGTGGCACGGCCTCGACCTCGGAGCAGTGGGACATGGCCTGGGCGCACCGTGGCGCAAAGGAGCAGCCCGGGGGCAGGAACGCCAGGTCGGGCACCAGGCCGGGGATCGGCAGGATCTTGGCCCGGCGCGCCCGGATCTTGGGCAGGCAGGCCAGCAGCCCCCGCGTGTAGGGGTGCATCGGCGTGTCGATGACCTGCTCCGCCGTCCCCTGCTCCACAAGCTGCCCGGCGTACATCACCAGGATCTTTTCGCAGAACTCGGCCACGAGCCCCAGGTTGTGGGTCACCAGCACCACGGCCGTTCCGCGCTGGGTGTTGATTGTTTCGAGAAGGGCCATGATCTGGGCCTGAATGGTGACGTCGAGGGCCGTGGTCGGCTCGTCGGCCAGCAGGACCTGCGGCTCGCATGCCAGGGCGATGGCCGTGAGGGCCCGCTGCTGCATGCCCCCGCTGAACTGGTGCGGATAGCGGCGCGCGTTGTCCGGCGGCGCGGGGATGCCCACGTCGGCCATGGCCTCGTAGACTCGCTCCCGTTCCGCAGCCCGCCGTCCCCTTCCCAGCAGCCCCCGGGGCCCTCTCCTTTCGGGCGTGACGATGTGGTGGATCCGCAGCGATTCCTGGATCTGGTCGCCGACACGGAAGGCCGGGTTCAGGGTTGTCATGGGATCCTGAAAGATCATCGCGATCTCTTTGCCCCGCAGCTGGCGTATCTCCTTGGGCGAGCGGTCGCCGAGGTTCTCGCCGCGGAAGTGCACCTCGCCGTAGGCTGTCCGGCCCGGCGCGGGCACGAGCCGCAGGATGGACAGCAGGGTCACGCTCTTGCCCGAACCCGACTCACCCACGATGCCGAGTTTCTCTCCCTGGTGGAGCTGGAAACTGAGATGGTCCACGGCGCGCACCAGGCCGCGGCGCGTGGGAAAGACCGTGGTCACATCCTTCAGCTCCAGGAGCACCGCCCTTTCTTGGTTGCCATTCGTCACAGAAGACACCTCCACCTTCCGGCTCCTACCTGCCTCCGTTTGTAGCGCGCGCTTGAGCGCGTTTCCTCCGCGCAAAAGCGCCCACTGCCAACCGAGGTCACCAAAACCGGCAAGTTGCTACGCCTCGGCCACGATCTCATCCAGGCGGGCGGCGACGCCGGCGTCCAGCGGCAGAGGCCGGTGCTCCTCCAGGATGCTGCGCACCCGGGCGCGCGCGCCCTGCCGCAGGCCGGGCGAGCCGGCCCCTTCCCAGGCAGCCCTCGGGCCGCGCTCAAGGAGCCCGGGAGCCAGGATCTCGCTCCGGAAATGGCGCACGGTGTGGCCGGTCGTCGCAAAGGCACCCCCAGGCCCCACCTCTTCGATGAGGGCGAGGGCCAGCGCTTCGTCGTCTACGGCGATGCCCTGCAGGTAGCGCGCGACGAGGCCGAGCACCAGGTCGTCCAGGGCGAGCTGCTCCAGGCTAAAGGTCATCTTGGTGTCGAGGGTGCTCAGGTTGACCAGATCCACGCCGGCCAATGCCGGAGGCAGCAGGGTCAAGAGCCGTTCCAGGACGCTTTGGGCGCCTGGGTGGTGGGCGTCGGTGCCGCTGCTCAAGACACAGGGCAGCCCACAACGCCGGGCAAGCTGCGCCAGGGAAGTGCCCATCAGCCCGATCTCAACCGCGCCCGACAGGTTGGCGCCGCTGCGCATGTTTGGCACCGAGGACGACATGCCATAGATCACCGGCGTGCCGGGCCGGACCAGCTGGGCGAGGGTCGCCAGGGCCAGGACTTCGGCATGGGTGATGACCAGGATGCCGGCTAGGGTCACCGGAGCCGTGAATCCGGCCATGGGATGCGCGTGGAGTGCCAGCGGCAGGCCCCGGGTGGCAAAAGCTCGCAGCACGGCCATCTGGCTCGCCACCAGCCGCAGCGGCGAGGTCGACTCGGCCAGGGCAGTGAGAAAGGGACGGCGGCGCAGCGCTTCATCGCCACCGGCGACCGTGGCCGCCATGGCAATGACCGCCTCAATGAGCCGCTCGTTCAGGCAGACGTAACCAAGCGGCTTGATTGTGTTGGACAGTGCCAGCCGCGTGGCGTGCACATCCACGGACCCCACCGGTAGCTCCGCCGGCTGGACGGCCATGGTGCTCATGCCGTGGATGTTGGGCAGGGCATCGGCCAGCCGGGCAATGTCGACAGCATCCTGGCAGGTCGCCGGCCTGCGCCGGCCATCTTCCAGGTCGAGCATGCCGGTAGCGCCACTTGAGACCCGGACGTGCAGCGGCCCGGCCCCAAGGGCCATGGCCACCTCCCCGTTACGGTTGTAAAGGGTCACTACTGGCGGCGCCTGGCCGGCGGCCGGCTCCACCACCGCAGCAGGCAAGAAGGCGCGGCGCTCCTCCTCGCGAACCCGGCAGCCGGCGCCGGCCAACAAGCGCAGCATCTCCCCGTCGTGGACGGCGACGCCCGTCTTCTCCAGCACCTGGAGGGCTCCCTGATGGATGGCCTCCAGGTCGGCAGCCGCCAAGTTCTGCAAGGGAACTCCTTTGAGCCCGGAGCGAGCCACACCCGCCACAACCACCTCCTACTCCACCTTGAGCCGCGGGTCGAGGATGTCGCGCAGCGCTTCGCCGAAGAGGTTGATGGACAGCACCAGGACCAGGATGGCGACGCCGGGAATGGTCGAGACCCACCACGCGGAGAGCATATAGTCCCGGCCGGAGGCGACCATCGAGCCCCACGCCGGCGTGGGCGGCTGGATGCCCAGCCCCAGGAAGCTGAGGCTGGCCTCCATGATGATCATGAAGCCCATGCGCAGGGTGCCCAGGACCAGGACCGACTGGACGATGTTCGGCAGGATCTCGCTGCTGATGATGCTCGCGTGGGACTGGCCCATCACCTTGGCCGCCTCGACGTACTCCTTGGGCTTTTCGCCAAACATCTCGCCGCGCACCAGCCGATAGAACTCGACCCAGCCCTTGAACGTCAGGGCGATAATCAAGTTCCAAAACCCCGGACCCAGGAAGGCCATCATGCCGATGGCAAAGATCAGGTGGGGGAAGGCCAGGAGGAGCTCGACGAAGCGTGACAGCCACGCATCCAGAGCACCTCGGTAGTAGCCCGCCCCGGCGCCGAGCATCAGGCCGATGACCACCGATATACCGACTGACAGAAAGCCCACCAGCAGCGAAACGCGGGCGCCGTAGATGATGCGGCTCAGCAGGTCGCGCCCCTGCTCGTCGGTACCCAACAAATATGCCGGATCGCCACCCTCTTGCCAGGCCGGGGGTGTGAGACGCAGGTGCAGGTCACCCAGGGTAGGGTCGTGGGGCGCGATCTGCTCGGCAAAGATGGCCGCCAGGATGTAGGCCAGGACCAGGATTCCGCCGATAAGGGCCAGGGGCCGGCCGCGTAGCTGGATCCAGAACTCGTGCGTGTTCGTCGCCGCGAGTCGCAGCCGGATGCGCAAGGCGTATGCCTGCCGGGCGATGGCGCTCGGCGCTGATGTCGTCACTCCCATCCATGTCCTCCGTGTGCCTGGGTCACCACTGCGGGCAGCCCTAGAGCTCAATCTTTGGATTGAGGTAGGTGTACATGATGTCGACGATCAGGTTGGCGATGACAAAGGTAAAGGCATAAACCATGACCGCACCCTGGACCATGGGAAAGTCCCGCCGGAAGATGGCGTCGACCACCATGCGGCCCAGGCCGGGCCAGCTAAAGACCGTTTCCACGATCATGTTGCCACCCAGCAGGATGCCGACCTGCAGGCCGACGACAGTCACGGTGGGGATGAGGGCGTTCCGCAGGGCATGTTTCATCACTACCAGCGACTCGCTCTGCCCCTTGGCTCGGGCCAGAACGACATAATCCTGGCGAAGGCTCTCCACCATGCTCGACCTCAGCACCCGGGCTACCACGGCCGCCACCGCTGCCCCGAGGCACACCGAGGGCAAGATCAGGTGTTCGACGCTGCTGCGCAGGGCGGTCCAGTTGCGGGTCAGGATGCTATCGAGGACGTAAAAGCCGGTCCGGTATTCCAGGGCCACGCCAAAGTCGAGCCGGCCCTGGACGGGCAGCCAGTGCAGGCGCACGGCAAAGATCAGGATGAGGACGATGCCCAGCCAGAAGGGGGGCATGGAAGTGCCGAGAAAGGCGCCGGCCATACTGAATTGATCCAGGAAGGAGTGCTGCCGCACGGCAGATAGGATACCGATGGGGATGGCGACGATGAGCGAAAAAAGGAGGGCGCTCATGGCCAGCTCGATGGTCGCCGGCAGGCGTTCGGCGATGAGCTCGCTCAC
Source organism: Anaerolineae bacterium (assembly GCA_041300865.1). GTDB lineage: Bacteria > Chloroflexota > Anaerolineae > JAAYZQ01 > JAAYZQ01 > JAAYZQ01. Next base: position 13,984 of record JBFYTF010000571.1, on the reverse strand, counting down.
CGGCCGCTTTTGCGTGTAGGAGTATCCCAGGTCGCCGCGAACGGCACCTTTCAGAAACAGCCACAGTTGGACGTGCAGGGGCTCATCCAGGTGAAACTCGCTGCGCAGCTGCTCCATCTCGCCCATGGACACTGATCCGCCCTGGCCCATCATAATGTCCACCGGATCGCCGGGGGTTAGCCGCATAAAAAGAAAGACCACGACGGCCACGCCGAACATGATGGGGATAGTGACCAGGATCCGCTCCAAGACTTTGACGATCTTCACCCTCGATCCTCCCCACAGCTTGGGCGTGATGCGTGGCAGCACGCTGCCACGCATCACGCATCCTTGGCGTCTCTATGGTGCGATGCAGACGTCGTGCATGTTGATGCGGCTGTCGGACGCCGGCCCCCAGTTCACCAGATCGGCGCGGGCCGCCTCCGCCTCTTCGGGCAGGATCAGGAAGACGGCGGGGGCGTCGTCATAGACGATCTGCTGGGCCTCGTCGTACAGCGCCTGTCTTTCGGCCATGTCGACGGTCGTTTCGCCCAGCAGGATCAGTTCGTTGACCCGCTCGTTGTTGTACCCGGAAAAGTTGCCCCGGCCGTAGGGCGTGTCGACGAGTACGCCGTGCCACTTGGCCTCAAAGTGACCAACCGGGTCGAACGCCGAGTCGCCCCAGTCATCCAGGTAAGCCTGGCGCTCACCTGCCTTGAGCATGGGACTCACCACGCTGTACTCCCAGAAGCGGACGCTGGCATCGATGCCGACGGCCCGGAACTGGGCGGCCACCGCCTCGGCCAGCGGGCGCCACTCCTCCAGGGTGTCGATGGTGAACGACAGAGGTTGCCCGTCCTTGTCCAGCATGCCATCGCCGTCAGAGTCGGTCCAGCCCGCCTCGGCCAGCTGGGATAGGGCCATTTCAGTGTCATAGGCATAGGGTTCCAGGCTTCTGTTGACCAGGTTGTTGTAAGGCGAGAGGGCCCCGGGCAGGGCGTCGGCTCGGCCCCCATAGATGGCCTCAATGATGAGGTCCTTGTCCACCGCGTAATTCAGCGCCTGGCGGACCAGGACGTCGTCAAAGGGCGGCATATTGACGTTCATCTCCATCCACTTTGGCTGTGTGCCTGGCGCCGTCCCGACCTGTAGGCCGGGCGTCTGCTCCAGGATGTCGAGCATCTCAGCCGGCACTCCCTGGATGACGTCGACCTCCCCGGCCAAGAGCGCGGCGACGCGGGTGGAGGACTCGGGGATGACTTTGAACACGACCTGCCTCACGCACGCCGGGCCGACCGGCTCCAGGTCGGGGGCGCCGCCGTAGTAGTCATCGAAGCGCTCCATCACGATCTCGTCCAAGCCTGTGGCCGACACGAACTTGAAGGGCCCGGTGCCGATCGGGTGCGCCACAAAGCCCTCAGTGCCTACCTCCTCCAGGTAGTGCTTGGGGACGATCTGCTGGTGAACGAGCAGCTGCATGGCGGGTGGCCAGGCAGCGCTAAAGTTCATGACGACCGTGTAATCGTCTGTCTTCTCGATGGACAGCAGGGGAGCGATGAGGCCCTTGCGCGGCGACGTGTGCGGCTCAGGGTACTCGATCATGTTCTCGTTGATAATGCGCTCGAAGGTAAAGACGACGTCGTCAGCGGTCATCTCCACGCCGTCGTGGAACATGACGCCCTGGCGGAGCTTGACCTCCAGGGTCTTGTCGTCCAGCCAGTTCATCTCCTCGGCCAGCTCCAGGTGCACACCGCTGCTCTTATCCCTGGTGACCAGCCCGTCGAACATGTTGCGGAGCACCGTCTCCGACTGGCGATTGCGGTGATCGGCCGGATCGAGGGTATCGGGCCCGGCCGACATGCCGACAATGATGACATCGCGTTGGGGAAGGGGGGTGGGGGTGACCACCTTCTCCACCGTCTCCTGGACGACCGTCGTCACTTCTTTCTCGACCACCTGAGAGGTGCCGGCGACGATGACCGTCTCCTTCACCACCTGGGTGACGATCGTTTGTTCCGCAGGGGCGGGCGTAGCGCCGCAGGCCGTCAGCACGGCCACTGCCAGCAACAAGCAAATAGCGGTCGTGATTGCGGTTCTCATCTTGTACTGCATGGTCCTTTTCCTCCTCATGCTCTTGTCCGTCCATGATTGTCATGGACCTCGTAGGACTGGTCCTATCCGCAGTTGGCTCTTTCCGCTATCACCTCCTCTCTTCTGGCCCCTTCAGACCTACTCGTCCAGCAGCCGGCTTTGCCTATAGGTTGTGCTGAGCTGCTGCTGGAAGCGGGCCACTTGCTCGGGGTCGCCGAGTTGGACGGCAGCAACCAGGGCATTGAGCAGCGCTACCGCCGCCGCCAAAGAGGGGCTTGACCCCAGACCATCCGTGATCGCCCGAAACGGATAGTCGGCATTGTGCAGAATCGGCGACAGCTCGCTGTTGGCAATGGTGATGGTGGGCGCACCCAGGCTTCTGGCGCGCTCGATGGCCGTCAGTGTGTAGCGGGGGTCACGGCGAAAGCTGATGCCGATCACGACGTCATCTGGCTGCAAAAAGGCGAGCGCCAGGGCGAGGGGCTCTTCGCCGCCCGTGACGCCCCGAGTCGAGATGTCCATGACTTGGAGGGAATAGGCCAGGCACTCGACCAGGGTAGATGCCACGGCGCTGCCGACCACCAACACCTGCCGCGCCGAGCGGATGGCCGCCGCCGCCGCTTGCAGGCGCTCGCCGGAGGTGCTCACTGCCGTCTGCTCGATATTGTGGATGTCCAGGGCAAAGACGCGGGTCAAGAGGTCCTGGCCGCTTACCGGCCCTTCCATCTGCTCTTCGAGGCGCTGCATCGCCGTTCGGCGCAGCATTAACTGCGCCCGTATCGCTTCCTGCAGCTCCTGGTAGCCCTCGTAGCCCAGCACCTGGCAGAACCGCACCACGGTCGCCGCGCTGGTTTCGCTTCTGGCGCCGACTTCGCTGGCCGGGGCATAGGCAACCAGTTCTGGTTGGTCAAGAACAAACCGGGCGATCTTCTGGTGCTTCTTGCTAAGCTGGGGGAGCGCAGCCGCGATGCGGCCGGCCAGGGCTTCGCCTTGCTCGACTGGGTGGGTTCGACCCTCCGCCGGCTCATGCATTGGTTCCTTTGCCTCCTGTGCTCCACCACGCCTGTCCGCCTGCCTGCCAGCCAATTATAGCACACCTTTGCGCAGGATGCAACACCTGTTTCGTTAGGTATACATGATGAAATGAATGTTCCAGATAGAAACAGGTTAAAATTTCCGTCCTGCTGCTTGACAGCGGGAGAAAGTTCTGTTACAATGGCACGGGAAGCAGGTCAGCGGAGCATTGGCCCGGACACCCGCTTGCGCCGCCTGCCAAGTGCAGGGAACCGATGAAGGGAAAGGAGATCTACGTGAGCAAGAGACGCTACGCAGTGATCGGTGCCGGTCATGGCGGCAAGGCGATGGCAGCGGACCTGGCAGCCAGAAACCTGGCGGTGAATCTCTACAACCGCACTCTGGAGCACATCACCGAGATCGTCCTACGCCGCGAGATCGAGCTCGAGTTCGAGGACGGCAGTGGGCGTTGCTGTCGCCTGGATGTCGTCACTTCTGACATCTCGGAAGCGCTGGACGATGTCGACGTCATCATGGTTGTGGTGCCCGCTTCCGCCCACCGGGACATCGCCCGCCTGTGTGCCACCCGGCTGCGCGACGGCCAGATCGTCGTCCTGAACCCGGGCCGCACCGGGGGAGCGCTCGAGTTCCGCCGCATCCTCGGCCAGATGGGCTGCACGGCGGATGTCATCGTGGCTGAAACCGCCACCTTTCTCTTTGCCAGCCGCAGCACCGGCCCCGCTCAGGCGCGCATCCTTCGCCGCAAGAACGCCGTCCCGCTCGCCGCCCTGCCGGCTGTGTGCACCAAGCAGGCGCTGGCGCTGTTGCACGCCGCCTATCCGCAGTTCATCCCCGCCGTCGATGTGCTCCATACCAGCCTGGACAACATGGGAGCCATCTTCCATCCGGCGCTGACGCTGCTCAATGCGGGCTGGATCGAGAGCACCAAGGGGGACTTTGAGTTCTACATTGACGGCGTCACACCCTCCACGGCCCGCGTGCTGGAGGTCCTCGACCGCGAACGCGTGAACGTCGCCGCAGCGTTGGGCGTGCATGCCAGGCCGGCGATGCTGTGGCTGAAGGATGCCTACTCGGCGGAAGGGGAAACGCTCTACGAAGCCATGCAGGCCAACCCCGGCTACCAGGGGATCAAATCGCCACGCAACCTGCGCCACCGGTACCTCTTTGAGGATGTGCCGTTCAGCCTCGTACCCCTGGCGTCCATGGGCGCGCAGTTTGGCGTGGAAACCTGGGGCACGGAGGCCATGATCCGGCTGGCGTGCGTCGTCCATGGGACCGATTATCTTGCCCGCGGTCGCAACGTAGAGGACATGGGGCTCAAGGGCCTGGGCGTCAACGAAGTCAAGCAATATGTGCAGTTCGGCCACGTGAAGCCGGCGGGTGACGTTGGAAACGTCGCCTGACCCTGTCTTTCCCACTCGCGTGAGCGCCATGATGAGCAACTCGGGAGTCTTCCTGAAGATCAAGCAGGCGCTTCCGTCGCTGCCGGAGCAGGAGTACAAGGTCGGCGACTATATCTTGCGCTGCCCCCACGAGGCGGTGGTATTGTCAATCTCCGAGCTGGCGCAGGCCTCCGGGGTGAGCAACACCACCATCTCGCGCTTCTGCCGGCGGATCGGGCTGGAGGGCTATCGGCAGTTCAAGATCGCCCTTGCCCGGGAGACGGGCTCCCCGGACAACCTGGCCTACGTCCAGGTAGCCCCCGAGGACACGCTGGCCAGCATAGCCCAAAAGATATTTGCCCTGAATACGCAGGCCCTTCACGACACACAGCGAGTCCTCGACTTGGCCGTGCTGGAAAAGGTCGTCGACGCGCTGCTCCACGCCCGGCGGATCGACATCTATGCAACCGGTGGCGCCGGTATCACCGCTCGCGAGCTGCATTTCAAATGCCTGCAAATGGGGCTCAACGCGAACGCCTTTCTCGATTCGCAAATGCAGGTGATGTCAGCCGCCACGCTGTCAGTCGACGATGTCGGCTTTGGCATCTCTCACTCCGGAATGCAGGCCCACGTCGCCTCGACGCTGCGTGAGGCCCGCGCCGGCGGGGCGGTGACCATTGCCATGACCAGCTATCCTCGTTCGCCGTTGGCCCAGGCCGCCGGCCTGGTACTGGTAACGGCTTCCTTGGGCGTGCCTATCGCCTACGACTCCCCGACCGTGCGCACGGCCCAGTTGGCGCTGGTCGATGTGCTGTACGAAGCCATGTTGATCAAGAGCCACGGATCGGCCGAGGCCAAGATGGCCCGTGTGGCCCAAGCCATCTCCGATCACGTGGTCGGGACGCGATCGAGAGCAGATCGCCGTGGAGGAGAAGATGCGTCCATATCTGACCCTTTGTCTGCAAGGTGATGCCTATAGCATGGGCCTCCAGCATGGCCGGCAGGTACGCAGCCTGCGGCCCCAGATCGCCGAGGCCGTCACCGCACGCCTCGACCAGGTGCAGCAGGACGGTCCGGACGAGCGCTTCGAGACGCTGCTGCGCGACACCGGTGAGACCATCCGGTCGCACGCTCCTTCTTTGCTGGCCATGATCCGCGGACAAGCTGAAGCGCTGGCCTTTGATTTCGACACCCTGCTGCGCTACGATCTGGCCGCTTATGTGCGCGACGACCTGCTGGTCCGCCGGATGAAGGGCAGCGAGGGCTGTACGACGTGGGCAGCTTCGGGGCCGTGCACCGCCGGCCGGCAGCCGATCCTGGTCAAGAACCGGGACTATCGCGAGGAGCACTTGCCCATCCAGGTCGTGGTCCGGGCCACGCCGGAACACGGGTACAGCTATGTCTATGTCAGCAGCGCCGGCAGCCCGGGGGTGTTCAGCGCCGGGATCAACCAGGTGGGGCTGGCCGTGGCCGACACCCACGTGTATTCCAGCGACCTGGGCCCCGGTCTGCCCGACTATGCCATGATGATGCACGTCCTCGAGGAACATGACCGCGTGCCCTCCGCGCTTGACTACCTGCGCTCGGTCCCGCGCCTGGGGCGCAACAACCTTATCCTGGCCGATGATCAGGGGCACCTGGCCGTCTTTGAGAGCGGCAACAGCCACCATGGGCTGTTCGAAGTGCGCGGCGGTGCACTGGTCAACACCAACCACTTTGCCAGTGCGGAAATGCAAGAGCTCTATGCCGACGTCGACCCACCAGAAGCGCGCGGCCGGACCTTCCGGCGCTACGGCTACGTGGCCGCGGCATTGCATGAGGCCTGGGGAGGCGTCGACGTGCCGTTCGCCCAGCGCCTGATGGCCTATCACGACGGCCCCCTGTCTTCCCTGTGCTGCCATCCGGAGGCGAGTACGCACGTCACAACCATCTCGGCCAGCATCTTCTTGCCCGCCCAACGGCGGCTGCTGTTCTGCCATGGCCTGCCGTGCCAGGGACAGTATGACGAGTTCGCACTCTGAGCGGACGACCTCCCGGGGTTGCGGTGGACTGAGGCAGGAGAGATGAGGGCAGACAAGATCACCATCTGCGGGGGAGGCAACGGCGCCCAAACACTGGTGGCCATCGCTGCCCGCAACCTGAGCTGCCTGGTAGACGTGTACGCCCCGCTGGCCGACGAGGCGCAGCGGCTGCGGGCGGGTGTCGAAGCACACGGTGGCCTGGAGGCGTGTGGCGCGGTGCAGGCCCAAGCCCGGCCGCACCGGATCAGCACCGACCCGGCGGAGGTCATCCCCGGCTCGCAGGTCGTGGTGCTGGTGCTGCCGGCCTTTGCCCACGAGGCCGTTCTCCATCAGGTCGCTCCCTACCTGGACGACGGCGCCTGGGTGGGCGCGATCCCGGCCCGGGGCGGCTTTGACTATTGCGCTGCCCGGGTGCTGGCGCTCCACAGCCGGCCCGGCACCCGCCTCTTTGGCCTGCAGACCCTGCCCTGGGCGTGCCGCATCCAGGAGTACGGCCAGGTGGTGCACGTCCTGGGCGTCAAGGAGGCGGTAGATGCGGCCAGCCGGCCGGCGGCCTCCATCGGCGAGCTGGCTCCCTTCCTGCAGGCGATGCTGGGCCTGCCGGTGGAGCCGGCGGCCAGCCTTCTGGCCCTCACCCTGGCGAACACCGGGCAGCTCATCCACCCCGGCATCATGTACGGCCTGTATGCCGAGTGGGATGGCACGCCTTTTGCCGCCGCCGAGGTGGCCTCCTTTTACCACGGCCTGAACGAGGCGGGAGCGCGGACGCTGGCCGCGCTGGACGCCAATGTGCAGGCCATTCGCCGCCGGCTGGAGCCGGAGCAGGACCTGGCGGCCGTGCGTCCCCTGCTCGAGTGGCTGCGCCGCTCTTACGGCCCGGCCATCGGCGACCCATCCACCCTGCTGACCGCCTTTGTCACCAACCGGGCCTATGCCGGCCTCAAGGCCCCGGTACGCGAGATCTCGGCGGGGCGCTTCGTGCCCGACTTTGGCGCCCGCTACCTGGCCGAGGACGTGCCCTTTGGCCTGGCCGTGAGCCGGGCCATTGCCGCGCTGGCCGGCGTGGAGACGCCGGCCATGGATCGGGTCATCGCCTGGGCCGGCGACCGGCTGGGCAGCGACTACTTGGGCCGAGATGTATTGCAGGCTCGCATCCCGCAACGTTATGGCCTCAAGAGCCTGGAATCGTTGCTGGCTTTCGCAGAAGAAGGAGAGGATAATGAGTGCTGACGTGCAAACGGGAAGCAAGAAGCGGCGTGTCCTGGCCGGCTCCATCGGCGACTGCGTCCACTCGCTCGGCGTGGAGTCGTTTGCCGAATGGATGGAGGACCGCGGGGAGGGATTCCTGGCGGTCAAGCTGGGCCCGGCGGTGCCCATCGACGACGTGATCAACAAGATCCGCGAGTCGCGCCCCGAGCTCGTGGCCATCTCCATGCGCCTCGGCGACCTGCACGTCGACAAGCTCATCAGCGAGTTCATCGAGAAAGCCGCGCGCCATCGCCTGCTGCCCCGGGAGAGCGGCATCCGCTACTCCTTCGGCGGGCTGCGCCCGGCGGCCAACCTGGTGCGGGCCATGACCGGCCTGCCCATCCAGGAGGACAAATTCTCGCCACCTGCGGACCGGCACTATGACCTGGACGAGATCGCCGAGAACTACGGGGACATCGACGCCTTCCAGGGCTTTTTCGATCTCGTGGTCGACGACTTTGTGACCATGGACGAGCTGGAGTCTTTTGCCCGGGGCTCGGCGTTTACCACCGAGAAAGAAGAGACCTTGTGGGCCGGCACCCTCTTGGAGCGCATTAAGCAGGTGCGGGAGCGAGAAAACCGGCCCATCATCCGCGCCCACATCGGCATCGCTGCCGACAGCATCGAGCCGACAGTGGCGGGGATAGAGAAGCTGGCCGACGCCCAGTGCCTCGAGATCGTCTCCCTGGCACCTGACCAGCCGGCGCAGGAGTACCTGGCCAAGTTCGTGCGGGGCGAGGAGGACCCGGACAAGTATCTCAAGGGCCAGGGCGGGGTGCCCATCCGCACCAAGGAAGACCTGGAGCGGCTGAAAGCGGCGACCATGCGCGGCAACTATCCCATGACCCGCATCTACTCCGGCACCGACGAGCTGGTGGAGCTGGCCAAGCTGTACGAGGGTGCCTTTCGCATGCCCTTCCCGGCGGTGCCCATCTTCTTCTACAACGAGATGGACGGCCGGGGCCCGATCTCGATCCGGGACGGCTTTGACGAGCATTTCGAGGTGATGCGCTGGTGGGCTTCGATTGACAAGCCGGTCGAGATCAACGACCCCCACCAGTGGCAGCTGCGCAACAGCACCGACGATCTGCTGGTGGCCGACCACGTCATTGCCGGCGTTGTGGCCCTGAAGATGGGCATCCGCAAGTACGTGATGCAGATGATGTACGACCTGCCGCCCGGCACGTCGGGCCTCAACGACCTGGCCAAGTTCTGCGCCTCCTACGAGCTGCTGGAGCCGCTGACGCACGCCTTTGACTATACCATCATCAAGGAGACGCGCGGCGGGCTCTCCGACTTTCCCCCCAACCTGGACAAGGCCAAGGGGCACCTGGCTGTGTCGACCTATTGGCAGATGTACATGGATCCGGACATTGTCCACGTGGTCAGCTTCTCCGAGGCCCACCACGAGGCCAAAGCCGAGGACGTCATCGAGAGCTGCGACATTGTCAAGCAGGTATGCGACGACTTTTCCCGGGACGACAAGCCCGACATCTGGGCCGATCCGAGGCTCGTGGGGCGTAAGCGGCGGCTGAAGTTGGGGGCCATGTACAACCTCCTCCATTTTGCCCTGCTGGGCGGCTACGAGGGCCCCGTGACGCTCGACAACTTTTTCGAGTGGGCAGTCTCGGCCGAGGACGCGAAGAAGCGAGATCACCCCCGCGAGTGGAAGCGGAACTATGAGTCGATGCTGCTCAGCTTTATTGACGAGGCCAACTATCCTTCTGGGCAGTGTGGCATGATCAGCGCCGACACCCTGGACCTGGCGCTCCAGGTCGGCCTGTTCCAGGCGCCGCAGATCACCGTCCTCGACAAGCGCTACGAGATGGTGGGCAAGTGCCGGACCAAGATCGCCAACGGCGGCTGCGTCATCGACGAGTTCGATGGCGTCAAGGTGGCCGACGAGATCGAGCGGGTCGACCTCCTGCGGGAGCGAAACCCCTGGTTCTTTGACAAGACCATCAGCCGCGCCGACGAGGACCTGTACATCACCGAGACGGCCGAGGCTGTGGACGAGGACGTATTGGCCCGGGCGCGGCGGCAGGTCGGTATTCGCGGCCCGGAGGAGCTCGAGGGCAAGCGGGTGCTGGTGGTCGACTTCGGAAGCACCTTCTCCAAGATTGGCATCTTTGAGACGGCGACGGAAGAGTTCAAGCTCCAGTACGTGCCGACCATCGTCGAGGATCTGCGCGTGTCCCTGGCCGACGGCCTGGGGGTGCTGGAGGAGTGCCGGCAGCAGGGCGACTGGCAGCCGCTGTCCCGCGCCATGGCCGAGTTCGATTTCAAGCTGCCCTGCTCCAGTGCCAAGGGCGGGCTCAAAATGGTCACCGTGTCCATGGTCCAGGAGGAGAGCGGCTTCGCTGCCGATCTCGCTGCCCTGACCGCGGGCGCCAAGCTCATCAACAGCTACGATGGCGATCTGAGCGAGGCACAGGCCCGGGCGATCTACGAGCGGGATCAGCCCGAGATCATCCTCCAGGCGGGCGGCGTGGATTATGGTGGCGACACGCGTACTCAGCTGCACAATGCCCATCTGTTGGCCATGTACGCCAGTTCCGCCACGTATGCGCGCTATGGAGTGCCGGTGATCTATGCCGGGAACCAGGACGTCCGCGACGAGATAGAGCGCATCTACAAGTCAGAAGGGGTCGACATCCGCATCACCCCCAACGTCATGCCCGAGATCAACCACTTTCGGATCGAGGTGGTCAACGAGGCCATTCGCGATCTCTTCCAGACGATCATCATCCGCGGCAAAGGCTTTGACGTCGTGGAAGAGTACATGAGCGCGCCCTTTATCCCCACGCCCCGGGCTGCCTTCCGCGGCATCAACCTCCTGGCCAAGGGCTATGGCGACGAACCGGGCCTGGGCAACATCATGGCCCTGGACATCGGCGGGGCGACAACCGACTTTTACTCGAACGTCGGCGACAACCCTCTGTACGACTATCGCGGTGACGATCCGCTGCGTAAAGTCAAGCGCACTATCCTCAAGACGCCGAACACGCCCCTGGCCTACCGGCGCGTGGAGGGCAAGTACGGCCTGGCCTACGATGCCGAGAACATCAAGGAGCTGGAGCGCTTTCAGAGCGGGGCGATGAAGGGGGACCTGGAGGCCTTTCTACTGAGTGAGTATCCCGGGTTCCGGCCAGGCGACGATGCCTTTGGTGGCTTTGTGCAGCGCCTGGACGGCCGGTTGGACCTGGACCTGGGGCGCTATCTCGACTGGCTCTCGGCCAACCCGCACGCGCTGCCGACGCGCGACGAGGAAAACGCGGTCCGTTCTTTCTTGGCCCGGGAAATCATGGCGGCGACCACGGGGCGCAACCTGGGCTATGTCAAAGAGACCGACACCTACTTCCTGCAGTACGGGGTCAACTTCCTGAACCAGCCGTGCACAACGCTGCTCATTGGCGGCACGATCTATCACAAGTGCAAGGAGGGCGGCCAATTCGGGCGCGACCTGCGCCTCATCGCTGCCGGCACGCAGTACAACGAGGCAGAGGATCGGATTCTGCGGCCCCAGGGCAAGGTGCTGCTGGACGCGGCCTACATGGTGTCGACCGTGGGGGGCCTGTACGGCTACATCGACCCCCGGCGGGCACTGCGGATGATGAAGCGCAACCTTTTGCCGCTGGAATAGGAGCAGCCGTCTGGGAGACTGAGGCCCGGCACCGGCCACTGTCACAAGCTGGGCCTTGGGCTCACGCGCCCAATGCCCGGTTTTCTTTGGGGGGGCGCGAAAAGGGCGAGTGTTTCCGGGCCCTGGCATTCGGCAACCAACGATTAGGGATGATGGTATGACCTACGTCCTCCACGGGAGCTGGCACGAGGGCGAGTTCTTTGTCTGGGGCGAAACAGGGGAACCGGCACCGCGGCCGCGGGGACGCAGGCCGCGTGTCGCGCGGCATCCCCACGCCGCGCCCGGGACGGTACTGCGCATGGCGTTGGAGAGCCTGGCGCCCGACGGCGACTGGACCAGGGCCGTCGCGGCGAGGCGGACCGTCCTCCTGCCCTCGATGGCAGACGGTCCGTGCCTGCCTCCCTGGCTCGTGGGCGGCGAGGCGGAGGGTGCCGGCGACGGCCTCCACCTGGCGCCATGGCAGATCGAGGGGCTGGCCATGGACCTGCCCATGGCCATGGACCTGCTCGTTGCGCTACCCGCCGGAAAGAGCCGGCGCTGGGGCGCCGACCTGCGCTATTGGAGCCTGGTGGCCAAGCTCGGACTGGAGCTGCTGGCGCAGCAAAAGTACCTGCCGGGTATGGTCGAGGAAGAGGGGCAGATCCGCGCCGCCTGGCTGCCGGTCCTATCAGATCCCCAGGATGCCGAGCGGCTGCAGATCCTGGCGCGGGCCATGCCGCCGGCCTGCCGCGCCCTGGGCGGTGCAGAGGGGGGCGCCGGTCTCACACCCGATCCCGGCGCGGCGCCGCAACCCCACGCCCTCCTCGACAGCCTGCTGCGGCAGTTGATCGACGGTGCCGTGCGTGAGTGGGGCCGCCGGGGCCTGGACAGCCGCCGCAAGGCACCGGAAGGCCCGGCCGGGGCCTGGTGGGCGGCGCTGTGGACTGGCGATGGCCGCATCGACCTGCCGCCGGGTGAGCTCCCCGCTCTGGCCCGCCTCTACGCCGACTGGCAGGGTTGGGTGGGCCGGCTCCAGGGCGAGGCCGAAGCCCCTTTCCGCGTCTGCTTCCGCCTGGAGCCGCCGGTGGTAGATCCGGAGACCGGCCGGGTGCGCTCCGCCGAGTGGCAGGTGCAATACCTGCTCCAGGCGACCGACGATCCGAGCCTGCTGGTGCCCGTCGAGCAGGTGTGGGGCACGCGGGGCGGGACTCTCCGCGTGCTCAACCGCCGCTTTGAAGGGGCGCAGGAACGGCTGTTGGCCGGGCTGGGCCTGGCCGGCCGTCTCTTCCCGCCCATCATGAGAAGCCTGCGCGCCGCCCGGCCCCAGGCCTGTCCCCTGACCGTCGACGAGGCCTATGCTTTCCTGCGCGAGGTCGGCGCCCTGCTCAAAGGCAGCGGCTTTGGCGTGTTGGTGCCGCCCTGGTGGGACAGGCCGGGCGCGCGGCTGGGCGTGCGGGCCAGGGCAAAAACCGAGGCCGGCCTCCCCGGCCGCGGGATCCTGAACCTCGAGTCGCTGGTAGAGTTCGACTGGGAGCTGGCTCTGGGCGACCAGCCCCTGAGCCGCGAGGAGTTCGAGCGGCTGGCGGCTCTGAAAATGCCCCTGGTGCAGGTGCGAGGCCAGTGGGTGCTCCTCCAACCGGAGCAGATCGAGGCGGCCATTGCCTTTTGGGAGAAAAAGCGCCGACTGGCCGAGATGCCCCTGCGCGATGCCCTGGGTTTGGTCCTTGGGACGTCGGACCAGGTCGAGGGCCTCCCCCTCCAGGCGGTCGACACGGCCGGCTGGCTGGACGATCTGCTGACTCAGCTGCAGGCGGGCGAGCGGCTGGAGCCCCTGCCGCCGCCGGCCGGCCTGAACGGCGAGATGCGCCCCTACCAGGTGCGCGGCTACTCGTGGCTGGCCTTCCTGCGCCGGTGGGGCCTGGGCGCCTGCCTGGCCGATGACATGGGCCTGGGAAAGACCATCCAGGCCATTGCCCTGCTTCTCGACGCGCGAGCGGCGCCGGGTGACGCACAGCCGGCGCTGGTCGTGTGTCCCACTTCGGTGGTCGGCAACTGGAAGCGGGAGGTGGAGCGCTTTGCCCCGGGGCTCCGGGTGATGGTTCACCACGGCGGCGATCGGGCCAGCGGCGAGGAGTTCCTGGCCGCCGCCCGCGAGCACGACCTGGTTATCAGCACCTACGGCCTGGTCCGCCGCGACGTGGAGGACCTGGCCCGGGTCTCCTGGAGCGACATCGTCCTCGACGAGGCGCAGAACATCAAGAACCCGCAGGCCAAGCAGGCCCAAGCTGTGCGCAGGCTGCCCGCCGCCAACCGCATCGCCCTGACCGGCACGCCTGTAGAGAACCGGCTGTCGGAGCTGTGGTCCATCCTCCAGTTTCTGAACCCCGGCTTCCTGGGCTCGCAGGCCGGCTTCCGCCGCGACTTTGGGCTGCCCATCGAGCGCTACCAGGACCGGACCGCCGCGGAGAGGCTCAAGGGCCTGGTGGGGCCCTTTATTCTCCGCCGGGTCAAGACGGATCCGACCATCATCCAGGACCTGCCCGACAAGCTGGAGATGAAGGTCTATTGCAGCCTGACCGCGGAGCAGGCTACGCTGTACGAAGCCG
>JBFYTF010000558.1:0-17928 GCA_041300865.1 Anaerolineae bacterium | reverse complement strand
GCTCAGCGCCGACCGCTCCTCCTCGGGCAGCGCCCAGCAGGGGTCGGCCGCCAGGTCAGATCCGGCCCCGGAGATGCCCACCATGGCCTCGAACGACCAGCGCGCGGCCGTGGGTGCGCTGGCTGTGGTTGGCACCGGGATGAGCGCGCCGCCGAGCACCACCTGCGGGATGACCAACAGGATGACGATCAGAGGTGCGGCGTTGGCATTGGGCGCGATGGCCGAGGCAAAGAGGCCCAGAGACATCCCGGCCAGGGTGGCCAGCAGCAGAGTCACGTACACGAGACCCAGCTCCAGCGGGCCGCCGGGCATGTCGAAGGACAGGTAGTGGATGCCGGTGTAGACCGCAGCCTGGTAGAGCGCCAGGAGCGCCGCGACCCACCACTTTGACGCCACGTAGGGCAGGACCTTGAGGTTGACAAGCCGCTCGCGCTTGTAGATATCGGTCTCTTTGACAAACTCGCGCATCATCGCCAGGGCACCGACCATTACGGCCAACGTCCCGGGCTGGAAGAGGGTGATCAAGGCATTTTCCATGCTGCCGTCGACATAGTCAAAGAGGTTGCGGCCCAGGATGAGCGACAGCAACACGTCCAACATGGCGATGAGGGGTGCCGCAGCCAGCATGAGCAGCAGGCTTACCCGGTCGCGGGTCAGGATGCGGACGTTTCGCGAAGAGAGGATCTTGAACTGACGCCAGGCGGACACTTGCTTCGCGACGGCCGGCTTCCCGGCCCGGCGATCCGGAGCCTGCCTGGCCGGCGCCACAGCCTCTTCCGCCACTGCCTGGCCGGCAGTACCCGGCGTGTAGCCCAGGGCAGCCAGGGGCCGGACGATATACTCGGCGTAGGCGGGGCTCTGGCGGTAGCGTTCCGCCCACTCTTCGGCCCGGCCTTTGCCCGGATCGTCAAGCACCGCATAGATCTCGTCGAATTCCATTGTGCGTGCGCGCCGGTCCCGGTCAGACCGGTGGGCGTCGAAGTAGTGCAGTGCCTCCTCGGGTGGCCCGAACCAGGCCACGTGCCCGCCACGGGCCAGGAAGAGCACCCGGTCGGCGAGCATGACATTCTTGGTGGCGTGGGTGATGAGGACGATCGTCCGGCCCTGGTCCGCCAGGCGGCGCATGAGCTGCATCAAGGCTGACTCGGTGCCAGGATCGAGGCCCGAGGTTGGCTCGTCCAGGAAAAAGAGACCCGGGCGCGTCAATAGCTCCACGCCGATGGACACCCGTTTTTGCTGGCCGCCGCTCAGGCCGCTGATGGGCACGTCCTTGCGGTGAACCAGGTCTAGGTCCGCCATGACCTCCATCACCCGCCGGTCTCGCTCTTCGGGCGCCGTGTCGGCCGGCATGCGCAGACGTGCCGCATAGTCCAGCGCCTGGTAGACCGTGAGCTCGACGTGGATGATGTCCTTTTGCGGCACAAAGCCGATTTCGTTGCGGACGGCGTCAAAGTGGCGGTAGATATCGATGCCGTTCACCAGCACCTGGCCGTGGGTCGCCGGCCGGTAACCGGCAATGGCATCTACCAGCGTCGACTTGCCGCCGCCACTCTGGCCCACCACCACCACAAACTCGCGTGGCTGGAACACCAGCGAGATATCGTCCAGGAGGTTCAAGTCCTTGCGCACCCATTTGTTCAGTCCCAGGGCGACGACGCGCAGGCCGTCGCTCTCGTCGACGCGGGCCAGCTGGTCTTTTCCTAGCAAGAACCGGTAGGGGCCAATGCGCACAGCGTCGCCGAGTTTGAGCCAAACGTCGCCCTCCAGGCGTTGGTCGTTGACAAACGTGCCGTTGGCGCTCTTCAGGTCGCGGATGCGAAATCGCTGGCCGATGCGCTCCAGCGTGGCGTGGAAGCGCGAGACGATGGGCGCGTCGAGGACGATGTCATTTGCCGCGTCGCGCCCGATCTCGAGGCGCTCCTTGTCGCGAAAATCGATGGC
Source organism: Anaerolineae bacterium (assembly GCA_041300865.1). Lineage (GTDB taxonomy): Bacteria > Chloroflexota > Anaerolineae > JAAYZQ01 > JAAYZQ01 > JAAYZQ01. The sequence continues at coordinate 15,987 of JBFYTF010000558.1, read as the reverse complement.
GCGCGTCCGCGCCTGGCGCGCAGCCTCAGCCGGCCAGTGATACGAAATCGTGACCATTACCCCCGGATCCTGGCTGCCAACGCGCAGCAGGTCGCCGTCATGTAGCGCTGCCTGCCCCTCCACGGGCGTGCCGTTGTGATACACGGGATTGGTGGCGCCGGGCTCGGGCCGGATCAGATAGCCGCCCCCTGGATCCCGCTCCACAGTGGCCTGGTGTGCCGAGACGATGGGCGAGGGCAGCACCAGGTCGTTGTCGGGAGCACGCCCCAGGCGCAGGCGATCTCTGGCCAGGGGCACAGACCGAGGCTCGCTGCCGGGAAACGAGGCCACGAGGAAGGGAGGGGGGCCGACCTCGGGAGGCAGCCACTTCCCCGCCAGCATCGTCTCTTCGCGGGCGGGCGCGGCCTCCAAGGCGGTCTGAGCCAGGAGCTCGAGCTGCGTCTGCTCCTCGACGATATCCTCCATGCCAGGCGCCACGTATGCCAGGCGAACGGCCTGGCCAATCTGCAGCGTATCACCAGCCTGGAGCCGTGCCGGTCCTGTCAGCCGCTGTCCGTTCAAAAAGGTGTGGTTGGTACTGCCCAGGTCCTCGACGAGGTAGTTGCCGTTGTCCGGATAGAGACGGGCGTGGCGCCGCGAGACCAGAGGTGAGGGGATCACCAGGTCGGCGTCCGGATCCCGACCGATGACGATCTCCTGCCCACTGAGCAGGATTTCCTGTGCCTGCTCCACGAGGTTCCCCGCCTCAAGAACGAGCTTGGGAAAAGATGGTGCCTCCATGTCCGTGGTCTCCTCACGTCTTGTGCACGCACTCGAGCTCCTCCGGACCCTGGGGTCGACTCGCGTTTGCAGCTAGCGTAAGGCGGAATGGCAGCAACGGACCGGGCCGTAAGGGAGCCAAGAATAGCGGCCGGTTCGCCACTTCGATGCAGGCGCAGGCCATAGGGGTTGCCGCGCTTCCCCAGAGACATTATTCCACACAGCGGCCTATTTGTCAAGTGTTTTTCATAAAAACTTTATTAAGCTTGGGACCTGGATCCCGGTTTTGCGGCCGCCCTGCCTGCCTGCACGGTTGTTGCGGGGTCGCTTGACGGCTTGGTGTGCCGGCTGCGCCCAGTGGCCCGTCGCTCGGCGGGCCACTGCACGCAGCGTGCCTTATGGCAAAGCCGATGCTTCTGCTGCAGCCTGCCGCAGGCGGGTTGTTGACGGCGCGGGCGTTTCTGCTATAATCATGGCCCAGCAGGCTCCGCATGTCCGTAAAAAAGGAGGAGGAGCATGAGACGAGCAGCCTGGCGCCTGATGGCGCTGGCCCTGGCCGCCGTGATGCTGGCCGGCTTGAACGGCTGCACGCAGAGCGAGGAGCCGGCCACCAATGGTGCCCGGCCGTCGCCTGCGGCCGTTAGCCTGGCGCTAACTGCATCGCCACCCGCACCAACCGCCGTCAGCTTGCCTCCGGCTGCGACGCCGCTCGAGCCAACACCGGGGTTCCTGCCACCGGCCCCATCGCCCATGCCCGGCCCACCGTTTGGGATCGCACGTGACGGGCAACAGACCGAGCAAGACCGGAAGGTCGAGGCGTATAGCCAGGCCATCGCCCTCAATCCGTCTGACGGCGCCGCCTATCTGAACCGCGGGATGGCATACTACGAGAAAGGCGACCTGGAGCGGGCCATCGCCGACTATGACCGGGCCATCGTCCTCAGCCCGAAGCTTGCTTCAGCCCACAATCAGCGCGGGATCGCTTACTGGCACAAGGGCGACCTCGAGCAAGCGATTGCTGATTATGGCCGGGCCATCGCCCTGGATCCGCTGCAGCCGCAACCCTACTACAACCGCGGGAACGCCTACGCCAGCAGAGGTGGGCTGGAACAGGCCATTGACGACTATAGCCAAGCCATCCTGCTCGACCCTCGGAACCCAGACGCCTACTTCAACCGCGGTCTGGCCTACGCCCAAAAAGGCGATCCCGATCGGGCAATCAACGACTGGAACCGGTCTATCGCCCTGGACCCAGGGGATGCACAAGCCTTCCTCAACCGCGGGCTCGCATACCACCAGAAGGGCGACCTTCGCCAAGCCATCGCAGAATATGGCATGGCCATCTTCCTCGACCCGCAGTTTGTCGACGCCTACCAAAACCGGGGCAACGCCTACGCCGACAAGGGCGAGACGGACCAGGCCATCGCCGATTATACCCAGGCGATTGTCTTGGACCCCCAAGGTGCGGAAGGCTACTTTAACCGGGGGATCACGTATGTTGAGACAGGCCAGTATGACCAGGCACTGGCCGATTTGAGCATGGGCCTCGATCTCGATCCGCGCTACGCGACGGCGTTCTACTTGCGCGGCTGGCTGCACGCTCAAGCCGGGGAGCAAGAAAAGGCGACCGCTGACCTGGAAAAGGCCCTGGAACTGGGGCTGAATCCTGAGCTTAGGGCGGAGGTCGAAGCGCTTCTGGGAAATCTGGGACAGTAGGCTGAGAAAGATGGCCATGGGAGATCGCAACCGGCGCCTGGCCCTTCTCTTCTCCGCACTGGCCGTGATTGCCATGCTGCTTCTGGCAGCCGGGTTGGGCGGGCTGGAGCTGCAACCTGGTCATCCGTTTGCCGGCCGGCTGACGACCGCCGACGAAGAAGGGCCAGGGCCTGGGCCGGCACCGGTCGTTCTGCCAGACACGCTGCTCCTGGTCCTGGGGCTCCTCATCGCTTCCCTCGCTCTCCTGGGGATCCTCTACCTCTTTCTCGGCGCCGATCGCCGTAAGCGGTGGCTCTACGCTCTGGTCCTGCTCCTGGGGCTGCTGGCCGTCTACCGGGCCATGCTCGCGGAGCCTCCGCCAGAGCTTCCGGCGCCCGCCACGGTAGTGCCGCCCGAGATTGTGCCCGAGGGGGAGTCGCTGTCCAGCCCCGCCGTCCCGACCGTTGAGCTCGAGGTCAAGGCTCCCGCCTGGCTGGCCTGGCTGGCAGCCGGGCTGCTGGCCCTTATCGCCGCCGCACTCATCCTCGGCACGATCTGGCTCTTTTGGGTACGAGCGCAGCAACCGCGGGGTCCACTGCCCCAGCTCGCCGAGCAGGCCCGGGTGGCGCTGGCGGAACTGGAGGCAGGTGCCGACGTGCGCGACACGATCATGCGCTGCTACCTGGAAATGAGCCGTGTCCTTGAGCAGGAGCGTGGCCTGACCCGCGATCAAGCGATGACTCCCCGGGAGTTCGAGGCGGCTCTGCGCAACACGGGCCTGCCCCGGGAGCCCGTGACAAGGCTCACCCGCCTGTTCGAAGCCGTCCGCTATGGCGCGGCCCGGCCGGGCCGCGGGGAGGAGGACGAGGCCATGGCCTCCTTGTCAGCCATTGTCGCCGCCTGCCGGAGTGCCGCGTGAAGCGTGCCCTCCTCGTCTTGGTTCTGCTCCTCCTGCTGGCCGCGCCGCTGGTGGTCGTTTTTCGCGACCTGGGCCGCTTGATCACCCTCGAGGCCATGCGCATCGTCTGGACGGTGCGCCTGCTGCTCGAAGGTCTGCCGCAGGTTGGCCTGTGGCTGGCCCTCCTGGTCATCATCCTGGCCACCGCCGTGGCAAACCTGGCCGGTCGCCCGGCGCGGGCATCCGGCGACGAGGACGGAGCGCCGGCCGAATCGCCCGGACAGGTCTGGGAGCTGAGCCGCTGGATCCGCCGGGCGGCGATGGGCGAGTACTCGCGCTGGACCCTGCACCGCTACGTGGAGGGCCTGCTCTGGGAGGCCATGGCCACCCACCAGGGAGCCAGCGCTGCAGAGCTGAAACGGCGCTACCGAGCCGGGGAGCTGGCCGTGGAGCCGGACGTCGCCGCCTTCCTCGAGGCGGCCGAACGCAAGCGCTTCCGGCGGGCAGCGGGCCGGGGAGGCTGCCTGCGCTTCCTGCGCCTTAGGGCCGGTGCCCGGCCCTCCGTCCCACCGCTGGAGCGCATCGCAGCGTTCATGGAGGAACAACTGGCGCCGGGTGCGGTGCCCCACATCTCCCTGCAACCGGAGGAAGAACATGAGCCTGACACCGGCTGACGTATCCGTTCTGGCCGAGCAGATCATTGCCGAGGTAGAGCGGGCAGTCGTCGGCAAGCGCCGACTCCTGGAACAGATCGTGGCCGCCGTCCTCGCCGGGGGGCACGTCCTCCTCGAGGACTATCCTGGCCTGGCCAAGACGCTGGTGGCCAACAGCCTGGCGGCCGTACTGGGCCTGGAGTTCAAGCGGATCCAGTTCACGCCCGACCTGCTGCCGGGCGATATTACCGGCGGCTACGTCTACGATCGCGCCGCGGGCCGCTTCGAGCTGCGCCGCGGCCCGCTGTTCGCCAACGTCATCCTGGCCGACGAGATAAACCGCGCCTCGCCCAAGACCCAGTCGGCCCTCCTGGAAGCCATGCAAGAGTTCCAGGTGACGCTCGAGGGCGAGACGATGAAGCTGCCCGAGCCATTTGTGGTTATCGCCACCCAGAACCCAATCGAGTACGAGGGCACCTTTCCTCTGCCCGAGGCCCAGCTCGACCGCTTCCTGGTGAAGCTGGCCGTAGGCTATCCCGGCCCGGGCGACGAGCAAGAGATCCTGCGCCGCCGCCGCGAGCGCCGCCAGGACAACCTGGAACTGGACAGGGTAACAGGCGCAGAAGAGCTCCTGGCCATGCGCCGTGCCGTCGAGGATGTGCACGTTGACCCCGACTTGGAGGCGTACATCGTGAATCTGGTGCAGGCTACGCGCCAGCGCCGCCAGGTCGCCGTCGGCGCGAGCCCCCGGGGATCCCTGGCACTCCTCAAGTTGAGCCGGGTGCAGGCCGCCATGCAAGGGCGAGATTATGTTCTGCCCGACGATGTCAAGGCCTTTGTCCGGCCTGCTCTCGTCCACCGCCTCATCCTCGAGCCGGATCTGTGGATGAAGCGCCACGCGGCTGAAGAGATCCTCGACGAGATCCTCCATTCGGTCCCCGTGCCCGTACGCCCCGGGAAGGGGGTGGGCAGCCTGTGAGCCGGCTGGTCCTCCTCGGCGGCCTCGTCTATGCCCTCTTTCTCTTGGGGCTCGGCTTCCTGGACGGAAGGCTCCTGGCACTGGCGCTACCCCTCCTGGTCTACCTGGCCGCCGCAGCCTATTACGCCCCTCGAGAGGTCCGGCTGAGCGCCGGCCGCTCGTTCAGCAGTGAGCGGGCGCCGGCCGGAGCCCTGGTGCAGGTCGATCTGGAACTGAGAAACGAAGGCGGGCCGCTGGAGGAGGTCTTGGTCCGCGACCGGCTGCCCTCGGGCATCGAACTCGCCGAGGGACAAGCTTCGGCCCTCACCTCCATGGAGCCCGGCGAAGCGTTTCACCTCCGCTACAGTGTTCGCCTGAGCCGAGGCAGCCACGCCTTCGATGCAGTTGTGGTCGAGGCGGGCAGCTTCTTTGGCCTGGTGCAGCGGCGAACCATCGTGCCGGCCGCGGGCCGCATCCTGGTGCTGCCCCAGGTTGACCGCTTGCGGCGGGTGCCCATCCGCCCGCGCCGGACACGAGGATACGCCGGACCCGTTCCGGCCAGGCAGGGCGGCTCCGGCGTGGACTTTTTCGGGGTGCGCGAGTACCAGGCGGGCGACCCGCGGCACTGGATCAACTGGCGAGCCAGTGCACGCCATCCGCGCTCCCTCTTTACCAACGAGTACGAACAGGAGCGCCTGGCCGATGTGGGCCTGATCCTCGACGCCCGGCAGCGCAGCGACATTCGCCTGGGCGACGCCTGGCTCTTTGAGCATGCAGTGCGCGCCGCGGCCTCGCTGGCCGCCGCTTTCCTGGATGACGGGAATCGGGTGGGGCTGCTGGTGTATGGCCGCTCACTGGATTGGACGTTTCCCGGCTATGGCAAACTGCAGCGGGAGCGCATTCTGCGAGTGCTGAGCGGTGCCCAGACTGGTGACAGTCAGGTGTTCGACCGCCTGGACTACTTGCCCACGCGCTTTTTCCCCAGCGGCTCGCAGATCGTCCTCGTCAGCCCGCTCCACGTCGACGACCTGCCGTCCCTGATACGGCTGCGGGCGCGCGGCTATCAGCTTCTGGTCCTCCGGCCCGACCCTGTGGCGCTCGAAGTTGGGGCCTTGGGCGCCCGGCCGGGCGTTGCGCTGGCCGCGCGATTCGTGGAGGTGGAGCGGGCGCTCCTCCGGCGTCGGCTGCTGCAGGCCGGCATAGCCGTCGTCGACTGGCAGGTCCAGGAGCCTCTGGACAGGGCGCTCCACACTTCGCTGGGCCGTGTACCGGCCTGGCACCGGCACTTGCCTCTCGAGGGGCGGCCATAATGCGGCGCGCCACGCTCGCCGCCCGGGCCCTGGCAGCCACTTCGGTGATCGCCGGCGGCCTCCTGTCCGGCGCCCTAAGCCCGGCCACGGCCCCCACGACCGTGCGGGCGTCATCTGTGGCGGCTCTCGCCGTGTTGGCCCTGGGCACCGGGGCAGTTCTCCTGGCCGTCCTGCCCCTGATCCTGTCCCGCCGGCAGCAGCAGCCATGGGCCGCACCGCTGGCTCTGGCGGGGTTTACGGGCCTGGCGGTCGTCGGCCTGCGCTTGGGGCTGGGAGCCGGCTGGATGCTGCTGGCAGTCGTCGCCGCGCTGTGTGCCTGGGATCTGGAGCACCTGGAGGAGAGGCTTTCGCACCCCATCTACGCCGGGTCCGAAGCCGCCCGCCATGCGATGCAGAAGGAGCACGCGCGCCGGCTGCTGGCCGTGGCAGCCCTGGGCTTGGGCCTGGGCGCGGCGGGGCTGGTCGCGCAGGCTCGGATCACGTTCCTGCTCGCGCTCCTCCTCAGCCTGCTGGCGCTGCTCGGCCTGAGCTGGGTCGTCTCTTTCTTTCGCGCCTGGGGCGAGTGAGGCGCCGGGCTACTGCCCGGCTAGCGCCGCCTCAATCGCTGCCTTGAGCACGTCATAGTCGCCGCCGTTGCGCACCAGCCGGCCATCGACAAAGAGCGTAGGCGTGCCCTGCACGCCCAAGCGCTGTCCTTCGGCGTACTCCTGGCGCACCTCGGATCGGTATTCGCGCGTGTCAATACATTCGTTGAACCGTTCCGTATCCAGTCCCAGCTCCGCGGCGAAAGACTTCAGATTCTCCTGGGAATAGGCGCCGCTGTTCTCAGCGCCCTGGGCGGCAAAGATCCGGTCGTGATAATCCCAGAAACGGCCCTGCTCGTCCGCGCACTCTGCCGCCTCCGCAGCCCAGGTTGACTCGTCGCCAAGGAAAGCAAAGTGGCGGTAGACAAAGCGTACCTGCCCTGTGTCGACGTATTCTTCCTTGAGCAGGCGCCCCGAATCATCAGCAAAGTCCTTACAGTAGGGGCACTGGAAGTCGGCGTATTCGGCCACGACGATGGGCGCGTCGGCCGCACCGAGGCTCTTGTCCAGGGGCTCGTCGTCGGGCACCCCGTCCTGCCCGGCCCCGGCACGGTCCAGGCTGGCGAACACCGCTACCGCCACAACGGCCACGACGACAACGCCGATGAGCAGTCCGTAACGCTGCAGGAAAGATCGTTTCTGCCTTCCTCGGGCGGCGCGTCCGGTACGTCGCGCTGTCGTTTTCCTTTTCTTCGAAGCCATTTTCCCTCTTTCGTTTCTGTCCTGTCTTCGCCTACGCGCGACAACTGCCCCGCGGTTCGCTATTCCGCTTCGGCCCGGCCTGCACCGCGCGAGGCCCACAGGGCCAGGGCCATGCTGGCGGTGATGATGGCAAAGGCCGTCCCGGCCATGAGCGGGATCGTCACAAAGCCGAAATAGTTCACGTAGCGCGCGTTGCATGGAATGCCGACGGCGCAGGCAGCCGTACGCTCAATGATGCCAAGCTGGATGAGATAGTGGTAGGAGGAAAACCCCAGGCCGATCACCGACAGGGGCAGCACATAGTAAGGTAGGTGCTCGTCCCGGGTCACGATACCGACCATGGTGATGAGGACGAGCGGGTACATTAGGATGCGCTGATACCAGCACAGGGTACAGGGGATAAAGCCCCGGATCTCGGAGTAGTACAGGCTGCCCAACGTGGCGACGAGAGCGGTGCCAAAAGCCAGATAGGGCGTGTACTCCTGCCAAATTCCCCTGTTGCTCACTTCCACCCCGAGGACTGCGGAGTCTCTGCCGGCAGCACCGGCGTAGAGCGAAGAGCAGTACCCGGGTGCATTATACCCCCTTGCGCTAATTAAGTCAATTAAAGTGATGTTAAACTTCCATTAATCAATCCCTGAGAACCCCCCTGCCTGATGGCGAGAGGTGGCCGGGGGGCAGGTCGTCCTCGCCGCTTCCGCGGCAGAGAAAATCAAGGGAGGGCAGGTCGTCCCGTGACCTGCCCTCCCATTGCCTGTTCAGTGTTAGCAGGACCGCTTCTCGCGTTCCTATGCCCGCGGCAGTGTAAACCAGAAGGTGCTGCCTTCGCCAGGCCGGCTGTCCACACCCACCTCCCCGCCGAGCTTTTCCAAAATGCGGCGGACGAGGGCCAGCCCGAGGCCGTGTCCCAGCTTTTCGGGGCGGTCGAGACGGCTAAAGGGCACAAACAACCGCGACTGCTCCGCCTCCGTGAGTCCGGGGCCATAGTCTCGCACCCAGAACCTGACCATCTCCCTCCCCGGGGAGGTGGCACCGGGAACCGCCTCGTCCACGTCGAAGCCAAGCTCAAGGCGGGGCGGCGAGCCGCCGTACTTCAGGCCGTTGCTCACAAGGTTGGTCCACACGCTCTGCAGCCAGGGCTCATAGCCCAGGGCAGCCGGCCAACCATCGGCCACATGCACTTCTGCGGCCCTGCGCGCAATCTCGGGCTCCAGTCCGCGGCACACGTCGGCCAGGGTTGCCCCCATGTCCACCGCCTGGATCGAGACCTCGCCGGTGCGGGTGCTGGCCAGCAGCAGCAGTGACTCGACGATGTCATTCATACGGCGCGTGCCTTCGAGGATGTTCGTCAGCATCCGCCGGGGCCCTTCGCCCTCCATGTGGTTCAGGATGCCCGCTAGAAGGTCGGCCGAGCCGACAATCATCGACAGGGGATTTTTCAGGTCGTGGGCCACGGTATAATCGTAGGCCTCTAGCTCGGCAGTCAGCGCCTGGAGCTCCTCGTTGCGCCGCCGCAGCGTATCGCGGACAGCCACCTGCTCGGTGACGTCCTGGAAGACACCCACAGCGCCGGTCACGTGGCCCATGGCATCGCGGATGGGAGCCGTGTTGGCCAGCAGGCTGCGCTGCTGGCCATCGGGCAAGACGATGAGCTGCTCCACCTCTGTCCATATCTCACCATCCAGAGCCGATCGGGTCAAGGGCAGATCTCGTGGGTCCCATGGCCGGCCGTCAGGATAGCAGATCATCATCCGCGCCTGGCTGTCGTAAGCCTCGCCAAAAGGCACCGGCCGGACGAACATGCGATCGGCCGCCGGATTGGTTAGAACTACGCGCCCCTCCTCGTCGGCCAGAACGATGCCCTCCGGCGCATTCTCCACCAAGGCCTCAAGCCGCGCCCGCTCGGCAGCCAAGGCCGTGAGAGTCTGGGCCTGCTCACTGACGTCGTGCCAAACGACCACTGCACCGTGCAGACCTTCGCCGTTCTGGTCAAGGGGAGCAGCAGAGGCCACAACCGAGCGCTCCTGACCATCGGCAGAGGTCATGAGCATCGGTGTACCATAGACCGCCCTGCCTTGCAGCGCCTGGCTGGCAGCCAACTCTTCCTGATCGATCGGCCGCCCGTCGGGATGACGGGCATTGATGCGGCGGACCACTTCTGCCAGGCTGAAACCCGTCTGTTCCAGTCCATACAGCTCGCGCGCGGCACGGTTGACGGCGATGAGCGTGCCGTTGGCATCATATACCAGGACCGCTTCGACCATCGCCTCAAACACCGCGTCAAGCTCCTGGGCCTGCTGTCGCGCCTGAGTCGCCAGCTCCTCGATCCGTTGCTGCGCTTGCACTTGCGCGGTCACATCGTGCCACACCGCTACGGCGCCTCTCTGCCGATCTCCCCGGCTGAGAGGAGCCGCTGTGGCACTCATGATGCGGTCACCGCCCTCGGCGTGGGCAAAGAGAAAACGCTCGCCGTGCAGAACCTCGCCGCGGAGCGCCCGGTCCACGGGAGATTCCCGGAGGGACACAGGCCGGCCGTCGAGATGGCGGAGGTTCAGCAGACGTATGATCTCGCGCCGATCATGCCCCTCCAGGGCAGGCCCATAGGCCACGCGTGCCGCCCGGTTGGCTTTGACGGGACGGTCCAGTTCGTCGTACACGATCACGGCCTCGACCATCGCCTCAAACATGGCATCCAGCTCATCGGCCTGCTGCTGTGCCTGGGAGGCCAGCTCCTGGATGCGCTGCCGGGCCAACACCTCGTCCGTCACCTGGCGGATGAGGATCAGGACCCGCTCGACGTTGCCGTCAGCATTCCCGAGGGGCAGGTAATCGGCATTCCAGTAGCGCTGTGGTCCGCCCGGTTCCACCGCGGCTTCGTACTCCCTGACATGGACGGCCTGCCCGGTGCGGTAGACCTTCTCGATGGCACGGGCGACGTCGGGAGCAAGGTCGGGAAAGACCTCGGCCAAGGCGCTGCCCACGAGCTTGGTGGGAGGCCGCCCGGGAACAGAGTAGTGCTCCGCGTTTGCCAGCTCGAAACGGTGCTCCGGCCCACTAACCACGCCAATTGCCATTGGCACGGCCCGCAAGAGCCCCTCGAGAAACTCGCGCTGCTCGCGATTCTGGCCAAGGATCCGTTCTTGCTCCGCTTCGTCGGCCTTCTGTGCCGTCACGTCGCGGACCGTCAGGATGCCGTGAAGTGGCTGGCCGCTCTGATCGTGGATAAGGCTGCCGTTGTAGCACCAGACGCTGATGTCGTCCTTGCGCATGTGGCGCACCTGCACGTGCAGGTCCTCCACCCTATCTCCGCGGAGCACACGTGCCAGGGGCCAGTCGTCAGGATCCAGGGAGCGGCCCTCCAGGTCCCACAGCTCAAAGCCCGGCGTGAACTCGTAGAGGTGCTTCTGCACTTCAGCCAGCCGCTCGTAGCCATGGAGGCGCAGTGCGGCCGCGTTCATCTCCAGGATGTTGCCCTTCAGGTCAAAAACGACCAAGCCCTCGCTCATGCCGCGGAGAATGGCCTCATTGCGACTAGCCACATCTTTTCCCGCGGCGAGCCTTTCGTCCAGGACGCGGCGCAGCGCAGTACGCTCGGCTTCGGCCGCGCGCAGCTCTCTGCTGACCGCATCTAGCATCTGGTAGGTGGCAACGAGCTCCTCGACCAGGAGCTCAGCCGGCTGGCTCTTCAGCCTCTGCTCAAGGTCTAGGGCATCTAACATTATCGTGCACCATGCACCGCGATTCCTTCTCCCTGATTGACCACCGAGCGCCGCTCCCCTTCCGACGCTCAGGACTCATGCTACTCGGGTGTTACAAGAAACAGGTGGCATTGTAGCATTATATGCCCGCTACGTCAAGCTGCTGCTCACTTCTGCTCAGGCCCTCCTCTCTTTGACGGTGTCATCACGGCCTTGCACGCTTTGCCCGATCGGTGGTATACTGGCTCCAGGTTGAGCCGGGGAGAGACGAACGAGATGGAATTGTCAGATAACCAGGCCCGCCTGCTGCGCCTGGAGGCGCAGCATCTGCTCGAGCGGCGCCCCTCCTCCGCAGCCTCGGTGGCTCGAGTGGTGCGCCGACACGTCGGGGTTCAGGCCCAGGAGCCCGCGGCGGCCAGGCTTTCCCTGCGAGCACGCTGCCGCGACCTGAACGCTGACACCGTCGAGAGGGCTCTCGTCGAGGAGCGGTTGCTTGTGCGCACCTGGTGCTTGCGGGGAACGCTGCACCTGGTCGCCAGCGAGGATCTCGCCTGGCTCCAAGCCCTTCTGCGTCCAAACCTTATCCCGGCAGGCGCGAAGCGGAGGGCAGAGCTGGGACTGGATGGTGCTACGGCCCGGCGAGGGGTCCAAGTTCTGGAAGAGATGCTCCGCAGCGAAGGCCCTCGTACGCGGGCCGAGATTAGGTCACAGCTGGCAGCGCAGGGCATCCCGACCGCCGGGCAGGCCACTGTCCACCTCATTGCCCTGGCCGGCCTCGAGGGTGTGGTGTGTTACGGCCCCGACCGGGACGGCGAGGCAACCTACGTCGCGCTGGCAGACTGGATCGAGGCCGGGTCGCTCCTGCCGCGTGACGAGGCAGGAGCTGAGCTTGCGCGGCGCTACCTCACCGGCTACGGGCCGGCGACACCAGCGGACCTGGCCGCCTGGTCGGGCCTCAAGATCGGCGAGGCGCGCGCTGCCTGGCAGCGTGTGGCCGGCGAGCTGCTCGAGGTCAGCCTTCGCGGCTCACCCGCGTGGTTGTTGCGGGCAAGGGCGGCCCTCCTAACCGCGGACCCTCCCGACCGGCCCGTGGTCCGCCTCGTGCCCGGCTACGATCCCTACCTCCTTGGTTACCGCGGCCGGGAGCTGGCCGTGGATCCGGAACACGCCGCGCACATCCACCCCGGCGGCGGGGTCCTTCACCCGGCGATCCTGGTCGATGGAGGCGTCCGCGGTACATGGAAGACCACTCGGCGCCGCAACCGTGTTGAGGTCGGCCTCCGGCCCTTTGCCGAGCTGCGCGTGGTTGAGGCCGAGCTGGATGAGGAGGTGCGCGACGTGGCCCGTTTCCTGGAGGGAGCGCCTGCCGGGAGCTAGCGATCCGGCGACGACAGGCCGCGTCGGTGGTATTATGTCGAGGATGGAGCAGTGCCGTGTGAAGGGGGTTGTGGCCAAGGTTTGGGGCTCGGACCGGCTCGTGGGCATCCTTTTGGTCAACGTTGCCACCTTGAGCTGGGCGACAAACATCATCCTGGGTCGCTCGCTGCGCGGCGACATCGGGCCCATCACCCTGGCAACCCTGCGCTTTCTCGTTGCGTCCACGATTCTGGCCGTGTTGCTGCGCGGCGCCGAGCCCACCGCGCGGCGGCTGGGGCGTGACCGCTGGCTGCTCCTGGCCATGGGCATCTCCGGTGTGGCTCTCTTTGCTCCGACCCTTTACCTTGGGCTGCACTACACCACGGCCCTCAACGCGACCCTCATTCAGGCCCTGGCACCCCTGGTCACCGGCGTTTTGGCCGCGGTGCTCATCCGCGAGCCGATGTCGCGCTTCCAGGCAGCGGGCGCTCTTGTCGGCCTCGTCGGCGTACTCGTCCTCATCTCCGGGGGCTCCCCGGCCTTCTGGCGTACCATCAGCGGCAGCAGCGGCGACTTGCTCATGCTGGTGGCAGTGCTGCTCTGGTCGCTATACACCGTCGCCAGCCGGCGAGTCACCACCCACCGGCCGGTCCTGCCGGCGACTGCCCTATCTACCTTCTTCGGTCTGCCTTTTCTCCTGGCGGCTATGGCCTGGGAATGGCAGGCCATGGGTCCCCATTTCACCCCGCAAGTGCTCGTGGCCATCGTCTACATCGGCATCGTTCCCACCGTTGTCGCCCTGCTGTCGTGGAACGCCGGGGTGCGGCGCCTGGGCTCCGGCGGCGCGATGGTCTTTTACAACACACTGCCCCTGTATGGAGTGGTCCTCGCCTCGCTCGTTTTAGGCGAAGAGCTGGGCCTGGCGCACCTCGCCGGCGGCGCGCTCATCGTCGGCGGCGGGATTTGGGCGGCGCGGGCACAAGGCCGGCAAAGCAGCGCGGGCATCTCCGAGCAGGTGCAGGCCGAGCCATCACACCCCATTGCAGGGTCGCCCTCCGTCGAAGCCGAGGTCGTCTGCGCCGGCCTGCGACGCCCAGGGGTTAATCTCACAACAGCCCGCGGGGCGCAGGCGCCTGTTGACAACTGCGGCCCGGCACGGTATACTTGGCCACCACGTCTTGGCCGGGGCCAAGCGGGGTTGATCAAGCCCGGGCCGCACGGGCGGCCCATAGTCTGGTTTGAGGAGGATTGCACCATGGCAGCAGCTTCAACTTTGCTGGCAGACGTCTTCGGGGGATGGGAGGGACACCAGGCCAGCCTGATGCATGCCATCGAACCCCTGACCCGCGAACAGCTCATCTGGCGACCGGCCTCGGGGCTTTATTCTGTGGGCGAGCTCACCCGGCACATCAGCCTGGCCCGCATTAACTGGTTTGAGCGTATGGACGCGCCGGGCAGCGCCGAGCTGGCCGATCAGATCGAGGTTTGGGAGCGAGACAGCGATGGCAACCGCGACATCGTCGAGAGCGCCGTCGACATCGCCGAGCAGGCGGGCGAGCTGGTCCACTGGCTGGAAGCCACCTGGCAGATGATCGAGCGCACGCTGCAAAGCTGGCACGTTGCAGATCTAGGCCTGACGTATCGCCACAGCTGGAGAGGGACCACCTATGCCGTCTCGCGCCAGTGGACGATTTGGCGCATCCTGACGCATGACGTCCATCACGGCGGGCAAGTGGCGTTGATGCTCGGCACGCAGGGCATCGAAGCCTTCGAGCTCGGCGACCTGTTTGGTCACATCACCCTGCCACCCCTCGCCGATCCGGAGTAAGACGCTGAGTATGCAGAAGGAGAGTGTACGCGCATGAGCACGACAGAGGACAAAAAGCCGGGAGGCAGCACACTGCAGCTGCTGGCTTGGGCAATCTTTATCGTCGCCGGCTGGGCCGTGTTTGCCTACCTGCTCTTGGTAGCACCGGGCGGCCTGACTGCTGCCTGGGAATGGGTGCGCTCGCTGCCGCTGCTGATCCAGCTGGTCATGTGGCTGCTCCTGCTGCCCTGGATGCTGGCCCTCTGGATCTCGCAGACTCCCTGGGCCCCCGCGGTCCGGATCATCCTCATCGCCGGCATCGCCCTGGCCACGTTCTGGATCTCGATCCCGCCGCTGTTCCGGCGGTTGAGAGGCGGGCAGTGATGGCCCCTGGAGCAGCACAGGGAGAAGCCATGAGCATTGACCTCATGGACGTCATCCGCCGCCAGGCTGTGCCCCAACCCTGGGCGGAAGGGGAGAAAATCCCGTGGAACGACCCGGAGTTCAGCCGGCGCATGCTCCTGGAGCACCTGTCGCAGGAGCACGACGCTGCCAGCCGCCGCTTCGAAACCCTTGACCGGCACGTGGAGTGGATCCAGCGCGAGGTCCTGGCCAGGAGGCCAACCAAGATCTTGGACCTTGGCTGCGGTCCCGGACTGTATAGCAGCCGCCTGGCCCGGCTTGGCCACGAATGCGTCGGGTTCGATTTCTCCCCGGCGTCCATCCATTATGCACAGGAAGCTGCCCGCCTGCAAGGTCTGTCGTGCACCTACGTCGAGGACGATATTCGCGTCGCGGACTATGGCCATGGCTACTGCCTGGCGATGCTCATCTTTGGCGAGCTGAACGTCTTTCGCCCGGCCGAGGCCCGATCCATCCTGACAAAAGCCTACGGCGCCCTCGTGAACGGCGGTCGCCTCCTCCTGGAGGTGCACACCTTTGCTGCCGTTCAAGCCATGGGCAATGCGCCTCCCTCCTGGTATTCGACGGAGCGCGGACTCTTCCTCGACCGGCCGCACATCTGCCTCATCGAGGCCTTCTGGGATGGTCAAGAGAACGTGGCTACCGAGCGCTACTTTATCGTCGAGGCGCCCGCCGGCAACGTGACGAGGCATGCCGCCAGCACCCAAGCTTACCGCGACGACGAATACCGTTCCCTACTCGAAGAGTGCGGTTTTCGCCACCTGGCCTTCCATCCCTCCCTGCGGGGCGGCGTGGACGAGTCGCAGGCCGCCCTTTTCGTCATCGTTGCCCAAAAGCCCGCGGTCGAGCCGTAGGGCCTCGGAGTTGTCCGTACCTGCTCGCCCGCAGGTCGCTTCTGCAGCTGTGTAGGCCCGCGGGCGCCGTGGGGCAGACAAAACCTCGGCATGGCCCTGCGGTCCTACCCCAGCCCGCCGTTCCGACGCATGCGCCTGCTGCTGTCAGGCAGGCGGACGGTCGTGCAGATCTTCGGTGCGTGGTTCTGCCCGAGGCAGCCAGCGGCGAAAGAGCACGTGCTCCAGCAACAAGGCGCTGGCAACGCCCACGACAAAGCCGTTGCCGAGGGTCGGCCGGAACGCCGCCGGCA
>JBFYTF010000487.1:0-7298 GCA_041300865.1 Anaerolineae bacterium | reverse complement strand
AGACCCCGTGGCGAGCCTCGAGGGGTTCCAGAACGAGAGCGGAGCCTTTGCCTGGCAGGCAGCCACGCCCGGCGACAACCTCCTGGCCACGGTCCAGGCACTTCCGGCCCTGGCGGGCAAGACGTTCCCGCTGGCCACGATGGCCGTGGGCGAGGCCAGCGCGCAAGCGGCCACCACTCCAGCTCCCACTGCCCCCGCACCGCTCACGGCTCCCGAGACGGGCGGTGCCGGCCTTGACCCGGCCCTGCTGCTTTCGCTCGGCGGCCTCGCGGTAGCGGCCGCGGGCTATGCCCTCCGGCGTCGCAGATAGTGATGCCGATTCCCGCTTTCGGCAGCTGGACTGACCCGGCTGCCGAAAGCGGATCGTCGACTGGGAAGGGGAACAAGGGATGAGGAGCGCTACGACCCGTTGCCGGCTGCTGGGACGCTGTCTGCTGCCGGCACTCCTGCTCCTCCTGACCCTCCCCGTCCGGGCCCAGGAGCCGGCACAGGCAGGGCTCGTCGTCCAGTATAGCGAGGACCGTGTCGAGACGCGTTGCCTCCAGGTGGCCGCCGAGGGCACCAACGGCGTGGACCTGCTCAACGCCTCCGGGTTGGAGGTAGTGTCCGACGTGTCGAGTGGCATGGGCGTCTCGGTTTGCCAGATCGAAGGCCAGGGCTGCGCCTATCCCGCCCAGCACTGTTTCTGCCAGTGCATGGGCGGCGGTGACTGCGGCTACTGGAACTATTTCTACCGCGAGCCGGGCGCGGAGACCTGGACCTACTCGCCCCTGGGCGCTGTGCTGCGCACTGTCTCGCCCGGTTCCGTGGAGGCCTGGGTGTGGGGCGACGGGCACACACCCCCGGCCGAGGCCCTGACCTTCGAGGCCATTTGCCAGGCGCCGGAGCCGGTGGCCACCGAGGTGGCGGTGGCCACAGCCACACCGGCGCCTATCGGCGAGGCCTCACCGGCAACTACCGCGCCGCGCGCAACTGCCTCTTCAACTGTCACGCTGGCTGCCCCGGCCGGCGTCACGCCTGCCATCGTGGCTGAGACGGCCGCTAGTCCGGCGGGTGGCGAGTCCGCGACTGCTCCGGCACGGGATGGTACGGGCAGCGTGGCTGGCTACGTGGCCTTTGGCGCCATGCTCCTGCTTCTGGCGGCCGTGGGCGTCGTCACCTGGCTGCGGAGGCCGTGATGTACCACACCTGGGCCTGGGTTGCCTGGCTGGCCGCCGCGGCGCTGGCGGCCTTTACCCTGCGCAACCCCCTCTACCTGGCACTGGTCCTGGGGGCGGCATGGTTGAACTATACGGCCCTCGGGCGCTCTACGCCCTTGGGCAGCAGCTGGGGCGCCTTTGTGCGCATCGGGGCCTTTTTCCTCCTCCTGTCCATCCCCTTCAACGCGCTGTCCATTCACGTCGGGCGCATCGTGCTCTTCGAGCTGCCCGAGTCCTGGCCCCTCGTCGGGGGACCGGTGACCCTGGAGGCCGTCATCGCCGGGGCCGTCAACGGCCTGGCGCTGCTGACCATCCTGGCCGTCTTTGCCGCCTTTAACGCCGGCGTCGACCACTACCAGCTCTTGCGCGCCACGCCGGCCTTTCTCTTTCAAGCAGGGGCGGTGGTGTCCATCGCCATCACTTTCGTACCCCAGATGGTGCTGGCCGCGCGCGAGATCCGCCAGGCGCAGCGCATCCGTGGCCACCGGCTGCGGGGTGTGCGCGACCTGCTGCCGCTCATCATTCCCCTCCTCGCCAACGGGCTGGAGCGGGCCATCCAACTGGCCGAGACGATGGAGGCCCGAGGCTTTGCCGGCATCGAGGCGCCGAGCTCGCGCCGCCGCGCCGTGTGGCTGCAGCTGGGCACGCTGGCGGCCTTGCTGGCCCTGCTGGCCGGGCTTTCCCTCCTTGCTTACTATCCGGCGGGCAGAGCACTGGGCTGGACCCTCTCGGGCCTGGCCGTGACCGGCCTGCTGGTCTTGTTCTGGCTCCAGGGGCGAGGAGTACGGCGCAGCCGCTACCGCAACCGCCGCTGGGAAGTGAGGGACACGGTCCTGGCGGTCACCAGCCTCCTGGTCGCCGCGGCCCTTCTCGCGGCCAGATTCCTGGTGCCTGCCACCCTGTACTACAGCCCCTATCCACCCGGGGCGCTGCTCCCGGCTTTTAACCCCTGGATCGGCGCTGCCCTGCTGCCCCTGGCCCTGCCGGCCCTCATGGCTCCCAGGAACGTGCCTGGCGGCGGGCAGGAACAGGCCGGGGCGAGGAGTGTTGCCCATGATCCGTTTTGAGCATCTCAGCTATCGCTACCCTGGCGCCACCTCCGCCATCCTTGAGGATCTCTCCTTCGAGGTGCGCGAGGGCGAGTTTCTGCTAATCATTGGGCCCTCTGGCTCGGGCAAGTCGACCTTGCTGCGCTGCCTCAATGGCCTGGTACCCCATTTCTACGGCGGCCAGATCTCGGGGCGTGTGTTCGTGGACGGGCGCGATCCGGTGGCCCTCGGCCCGCGGGGCATGGCCGGCAGCGTCGGCTTTGTCCTCCAGGACCCCGAGGCCCAGTTTGTCGTGGAGAGGGTAGAAGACGAGCTGGCCTTTGCTCTAGAGAACCAGGGGCAGGATCCCGTTGTCATGCGCAAGCGGGTAGAAGAGGCCCTGGATCAACTCGGCATCGTCGCTCTAAGGGGGCGCTCGGTCAACACCCTCTCCGGCGGCGAGCGGCAGCGGGTGGCCATCGCAGCGGTGATGACCCTCCAGCCCCAGTTGCTCGTCCTCGATGAGCCGACGTCGCAGCTTGATCCGCAGGCTGCCGAAGAGGTGCTGGACACATTGGTCCGGCTCAACCAGGACCTGGGGCTGACCGTCGTGCTCTCCGAGCACCGGCTCGAGCGTGTGGTTCAGTACGCAGACCGGATCCTCTACCTCCCTGGCGAAGGCCGGCCGCCCATCCTCGGCGAGCCCCGCGCCGTCCTGGCACAGGTGGAGCTCACCCCGCCCATCATCACCCTGGCCAAAGCCCTCGGCTGGTCGCCCCTGCCCCTGACCATCAAGGAGGGACGGCGCTTCGTAGCCCGCGCGGCGACTGCTCCCGCGGCGCAGCCGTCCCCGGCCCCCCGGGCCACGGCTGCCTCCTCCACCTCCGTGGTTTCGGTCAGCCATCTCGGATTCTCCTACAACGGCCATCCCGCCCTTGACGGCATCTCGCTGGACGTCCGCCAGGGCGAGTTCGTGGCCCTCATGGGCCGCAACGGGTCGGGCAAGACGACGCTTCTCAAACAGCTGGTCGGCCTGTTGCGCCCGCAGCGAGGCGAGGTCGAGATTGTGGATCCCCGGTCTCACCAGGCCCTCAACACCCGCCGGGCGGCCGTCGAAGACATCATTGGCATCGTGGGCTATGTGCCCCAGAATCCCAACGCCCTGCTCTTTAACGACACTGTGCGCCAGGAGCTGGACTTCACGCGCCGCGGGCACAGGCTGCCCCCGGCCGACCACGAGGCACTCCTTGGCACCCTGGGCCTGGCCGCCCACGCCGAGGACTATCCCCGCGACCTGAGCGTCGGCGAGCGGCAGCGGGTGGCGCTGGCCTCCATCCTGGTGGCCGAGCCGCAGATCCTGCTCCTTGACGAGCCGACGCGGGGCCTGGATTACGCGCAGAAGGAGGCCCTCGTCGCCTTCTTACAGGCAGAAAAGGCGCGGGGACGGACGATCATCATGGCCACCCACGATGTGGAGCTGGTGGCGGGCTGCGCCGACCGGGTGGTGCTCCTCGGCGACGGGCAGGTAGTGGTCGACGGTCCGGCCCGGCAGGTGATGGCCGAGTCGCTGGTCTTTGCCTCGCAGATCAACAAGCTCTACCGCGACCCGGCCCTGCTGACCGTCGAGGACGTCCTGGCCCGCCACGTCAAGGGCGACGGCCGTGGTGGCTGAGGCCCGCCCACTCCCGCTTCAGAGGCTCATCGGCGGGGCCATCCTGGCCGTGGCGAGCCTCATCGGCCTGGGCTCGTTCTTTTACCCGTTCCTCCTGCCACCCGACGCCGAAGGCATGGCGGCCATGGCTCATGCCTACGACGCCCCGCTGGTCTTTGCCCTCTTGGTGATCCTTTGCCTGGGGGCGGTGTTGAGCAGCCTCTCGTCAGGGGCCATGAACGCCAAGCTGGTGGCGGTCCTCGGGGTTCTGACGGCGGCCAACGCCGTCCTCCGGGGGGTGCCGGGGCCTGCCGGCTTTAACCTGGTCTTTATCCTGCCCATCCTGTGCGGCTACGTCTACGGCCCTACCTTTGGCTTCCTCCTGGGGGTCTTTTCGCTGGCGGTCTCGGCGTTCATCGGCTTTGGGGTAGGCCCCTGGCTGCCGTACCAGATGTTCTCCGCCGGCTGGGTCGGTCTGCTTTCCGGCTGGCTGCCCCACCCGGGGAGAAATCCTCGGGTCGAAGCGCTCCTGTTGGCCGTGTGGGGCGCGATCCTGGGCTTTGGGTTCGGCGTCCTCATGAACGTCTATTTCTGGCCCTACATCCTGGCCCCCGGCCAGTCCGAGATGTATTGGCAGCCGGGCATGGCCGCAGTCGAAGTGCTCAAGCGCTACGCCGTCTTTTACGCCGTCACATCGTTGTGGTGGGACATCGCCCGGGCAGCCGGCAATTTCGTGTTGTTGCTCCTCTTTGCTGCCCCCGTGCTGCGCTTGCTGCGGCGCTTTCAGCGCAGATTCTTTTTCGAGAGCCTCGGACCGAGAGGCTGAGGAACGTGCAGGCGCCCTCGCTCCCGAAAGAGACGAGGGCGCCTGCTGCATGGAGGCCCGGGCGGACCCGGGCAGAGCTGCCGCTAGGCCTGCGCCTGGTAGCGGTCGATGAGGTCGGCGACCCACTGGTAGCGGAAGCGCCTTCCGTTGTAGGCCTCCAGGGCGGCGTAGCAGCCATAGACCACCTGCACGATGGGCAGGGCGACCACGGCGACGACCCACAGCAGCGTCACGACGAGCATCACCGGCAGCAAGAGCAAGCCCACCAGGACGATCACCAGGATCGCGCTCACCGTCCAGCCCACGGCCACCAGCAGGGCCCCAACGATGGCCAGTGCCAGCAGCCCGGCAAGGCCCGCGAGCTGAAAGATGGTTGCCTGCCGCGCCTGCTCGGTCACATAGGCCGACCTGTCGCGGTGCGCGTACCAGATGAGGGCCGGGATGATAGGCCCCAGGAGGGCGCCGACCCCGCCCGTTGCCAGGCCCAGGAGCAGGGTGAGCAGGATGCTGGCGTGAGCCCCGGCGGCCCAATTCATCTCCTGCCGCGTCAGGCCCAGGCGGGCAGCCGGGACGCCGCCGCTGGCATTGACCCCGGGTTCCATCGTGAGCTTGACCGTATCCGGTCGCCTGGGGCGCGGGCTCTGAGCCTCGGCCCCCGGTTCCAGCTTGCGGGTGATCACCGGCCCTTGGGTAGCCGTGCCCCCATCCTGGGGCGATTGCGAGCCGTTGTCCATATCCGACATCGTAGATTCCTCCTCTACTCTCTTAGCGGCACGGGCTGCCTCCTGGCTGGCCCGGTGCAGTGAATTGCGTTCGTCTCTCCTCGCCACCCTATACGCCGCCGCATGGCCAGGGTTGCATCGGGGGCAGGGGCGCCATTCACGCTCTTGCTCACACTCTCGCCGTGTGCGAGCGTGGCGTGCGGAGGAAGAAACACCGACAGTCTGTTGTCTTTGAAAGTGGACAGAACCCCCAATATGCGCTATAATGCGCGCATTCGCGTAAGCGGAAACCAGGAGGCAGTTCGATGGCGGAACACAGGGTACGCGTGGGCCTCCATGCCCGCAACGACATACGCTTTCCCGAAGCCGATTACGAGCTGGTCCGCCGGGCACGCATCGAAACCCTCAAGACCATGTCCTTCACCGATCCGAGCGTCTACCAGCGGCTGCGCCGCGATAAGCCTGACCTGGAGTTCATCGTCCGCCTCTACGACGACCGCATCAGCCGCAGCTCGCACCCCAGCCCTGCCGAGTTTGTCGCGCGCATGGTGCCCCTCGTCCAGCGCCTGAAGCCCTACGCGCTCAAATTCGAGATCCACAACGAGCCCAACCACGTCGAGGGGATCGAAGGCTGGGGTGCCAGCGATGACAACGCCCGCGCGTTTCGCACCTGGTACCTGCAGGTCCTTGCCGGCCTCAAGAAAGCCTGTCCCTGGGCGAGCTTTGGCTTTCCCGGGCTGGCGCTCAACTATCCGCACCGCGACCTCGCGTGGCTGGACCTCTGTCGCGACGCGGTCGAAGCCTCCGACTGGCTGGGCTGCCACTGCTACTGGCAGCACGGCAACATGCTGGACGATCATTGGGGACTCCGCTTCAAGCTCTACAACCAGAAATTCCCAAACGCAAAGATCGAGATCACGGAGTTTGGGGACTCCACGCCCGACCGCAAGCGCGAAGAGGTTGCCCAGCTTTACGTGCGCTACTACGAGAAGGTGAGCGCTTTTCCCTACGTCAGCTCGGCCAGCGCCTTTATCGCTTCCTCGCCCGACCCGGCCTGGGTGCCTTTCGTGTGGATGAAAGAGGGCGGCGAGATGCTGGCCGTGGTGCACGCTGTGGCCAACATGGAGCGCAAGCCGGTGCCGGTCGTGCCCACGCCCGTTCCCACGCCCAGCCCGACGCCCGCCCCGCAGCCAGGTCCATCGCCCGCTGTGCCCGTGACCGAGCGTCTCTTTCCGGAGACCGGCAAGACGGTGCGTGGCCCGTTCTTGGAGTTTTTTAATAAGTACGGCCTGGACGTGTGCGGTTACCCCATCACCGAGCAGTTCGAGGAAAACGGGCGCCAGACCCAGTTCTTCCAGCGTGTGGTGCTGGAGTTACTTGACAACGGCAAGGTCCGCCTGAAGCTGGCGGGCAGCGATGCCTGGGAGGCCCGGGCCAAAATCGCCGAGCTCCAGGCGCGGATCGAGGAGTTGAGCCGCCAGGCGGGGCCCGCGGGCGCGGCGATGCCTGCGATACAGGACATCACCGCCAAGCTCATGGTGCACGCCACCAACCGCTTCCCCACCCGTGCCCTGGCCGGTGTTCGCCAAATCATCGTTCACCACACGGCCACGCCCGCGGCGGTGATTTAGCTTCAACTACGTCATGCAACGGGATGATTTCCAGCTCAAGGAATGCCCATACTGCAAGAAACCCCTGGTTATCGTCGAACGCGCGCCGCGGGTGGTTCCCGTGCTTCTTGATTTCAACGCGAAGGACTGCATGATACAAGGTAACAACAACCAGATTGGAGCGATTTATAATGGCATTGCCGTGAAGCTGACCATCAAGGTGCAAGGGCTAATGCATTTTCTTCAAAATTATCAGAACTTG
>JBFYTF010000474.1:0-2668 GCA_041300865.1 Anaerolineae bacterium | reverse complement strand
GTACTCGTCGTCCTTCAAGGCCTGGTGTTTGAGCACAAGCCGCTCACGGAGCGCTCGGCTCGATTCATGCTCAGCGCGTATGGCTTCCTGGCAGAGGAGTACACGACGTACGTCGTCGCTCGCAAGCCGGGCTTGCCCAGCGGCTACTCGATGCAGGACATGGCGCGCGATTACGCCGTCATGATCCGGGAAGAGTTCGACGGCCCGGTAGACGTCCTGGGGACCTCGACCGGCGGCTCCATCGCTCAGCACCTGGCGGCGGATCATCCTGAGCTGGTTCGACGGCTGGTACTCCATGCCAGCGCTCACACCTTGGGCGAAGCCGGCAAGGAGGTCCAGATGCGCGTCGGGCACCTGGCACGCCAGGGCAAATGGCGGAAAGCCAGCAGCACTTTTTTGACCTTTATACTGTCCACCAGCCACTTCGGCAAGATCGCCGCGGCCATCGGCTCGCTCTTCATGGCCTGGACTGCACCCGACGACGCCTCTGACCTGGTGGTGATGGTCGAAGCAGAGGATAAGCACGACTTCAGAGCCCGTTTGGGGGAGATCCGGGCGCCGGCGCTCGTGATCGCGGGCGCTCGGGACCCGTGCTATACAGAGGCGTTGCTCCGTGAGACGGCCGCAGGCATTCCCAATGCCCGGCTCATCCTGTACCCGGAGAAGGGCCATGCCCCGGCCGGAAAGCGATTTGAGCGCGATGTGCTCGCCTTCCTGCAGCAAGATGTGCGCGAGCAAAGGAGCTGAAGATGGGCAATACCCAGCTACAAGTACTTGGTGTAGCACTGGCACTTCTCTTGATCCTGGTTTCGGGGATCCTCTTGAGCAGAAAAGGAAAGCCTTACAGCACCGCCCTCTTCACGGTTCACAAGCTGCTTGGCCTGGCCGCCGGTGTGTTGCTGGGCGTCATCGTCTACCAGGCACATCAAGCGGATCCGCTTGGCCTGGTAGAGATCAGCGCCGTGGTAGCCACCGTCCTGCTTTTCGCCGGCATTGTGGTGGCCGGCGGCCTGCTGAGCACCGACAAGCTGCCAGAGGTCGCCCTGAGGCTGCACCAGGTCCTCCCGATCTTTGCCGTCCTGTCCGTCGCCGGAACCCTGTACCTTGTGTTGAGCAGCGGGTAGCAAGTGCTTGTCGCGGGCAGGAGGTCCGAGGGGCTTGCGCGCGTGGCGGACCGTGTGCGCCGCGCCCCGACAGGAGACAGGCAAGACATTATTCACCTTGACACGAGGAGAATGGGATGCGCTTTGTAACCTTCCGCCGGGACTTGGGGCCACGCCTTGGCGTCGTAGCCGGCGATCACGTGATCGATGCGAACAGGGCAGACCCGTCGCTGCCTGCCAGGATGCGGGACTTGATCGCGATGGGCACGCCCGGGCTCGACCGGGCGGCTCGGGTCCTTGAGCGCTGGAACCAGGGACAACTGGACCGAGCGACAGCCGGCTTACAGGCGGACCTGGAGCTCATGGCGCCCATTCTTGAGCCATCAAAAGTGGTGGCTGTGGGCGCCAACTACTGGGATCACTGTCGTGAAGCCAACATCAAACCGCCGCGGCAGCCAGTGCTCTTTGCCAAGTTTCCATCGGCCATCGTCGGTCCGGAGGCGTTCGTCGAGTGGGATCCAGGCTTGACCTCGGCGGTGGACTATGAAGCCGAGCTGGCAGTGGTCATCGGCGCCCCGGCACGCCGCGTTCCGGCCATGAACGCTTTCGATGCCGTCTTTGGCTACACTTGCGCCAACGACGTGACCGCCCGCGATCTGCAGCATGGCGACGGGCAATGGGTGCGGGGCAAGTCGCTCGACACGTTTCTCCCCCTTGGGCCTGCCCTCGTGACGAAGGACGAGGTGCCGGACCCAGGCAACCTGGCCATCTCGTGTCGTGTTAACGGAGCGCTCCTCCAGCACTCGCGCACCTCGGAGATGATCTTCCACATTCCGACCCTGATCGAGTTCATGACGCGAGCCTTCACGCTGCTGCCGGGCGACGTAATCCTGACCGGCACACCGCACGGAACGGGCGCTTATCGCACGCCGAAAGTGTTGCTCGCCGATGGCGACATTGTAGAGGTTGAAATCGAGAGCCTGGGCATGCTGCGCAACACCTGTCGAGAGAGCCGCAGCTAAGGCTCCGGCCCCACCCACAGTCATATCACCTGCCATTCTCAACGATGCACTCACGGGCGATGGAATTGAACAGCGAATTCTGGCATCAGGGCCCTCCAACGACATCCCCTCTCGTGCTCCCACCTCTTCAGGGTTGGTTACTCATGGCCATGGCCAAGATATTGGCCGGCGGTGTGTCTGCCTGGATGTTGTTCGCCGCACTGACAACGTATCCTCCGTCCTTGCCCAGCAGCTCCACGAGTTTGCTGACTGCCCGGACAACCTGTTGCGTGCTTGCTCGCGGTAGGAGGTGCTGTGTGTCTACGCCGCCCCAGAAGGCCAGGTCGCGGCCAAACTCCTGCTTCAGGCGCCCAGGATCGATCCCAGCGGCAGTGGTTTGTACCGGGTTCAGCACGTCCACACCCGCTTCGATAAAGTCCGGGTGTAATTGGCCCCAAAAACTGGACCACGTGCTAAGGTGGTGAAGTTGGTGTATAATATCCAAGCACGTGGAGGTTTGAAGATGTCCAACAGTCGCCGGCGGTTCACCGCCGAGTTCAAGTT
>JBFYTF010000467.1:0-4979 GCA_041300865.1 Anaerolineae bacterium | reverse complement strand
CCGCCCACAGCACCCTCCAGTGGGAGCGGGGTGAGCAGGAGGACGGCTGCCCCGCACCCTGCTAACGGCCGGCCCTTCGCGCGCGCCGGGGACCGATCCTCCTTCCCCGGCAGAAGAGGACGGCCCTGGTCACGCGGACGGGCGGCCCTCAATGGCAACGGGGGCCCGCACCCGGGCAAGAGCCGCGATGGACAACAGGAAGAGCCCCCCATAGACCGAAAAGATGACGAGGTAGCCGAGTCCCGGCCGTAGCCGGTTAAAGAAATCAGCCATGGGCCCACCGATGCCGGCTCCGACGATGCCGGCCCCCGCTCCCGCCAAGTTCGAGATGCCCAGATAGCGGCCGGCTTCCTGCGGTGGCACGAGATCGGTGCCCAGTGCCCAGTTCGTGGCCATGAACGCACCGGCCCCCACCCCAAGGATGCTGCCGCCGACGAGGACGAGGGACATATCCCGCGCGAGGAGAAGGAGAAAGGTACCCAGGGCGCCGGCCAGCGCGGAGAACATGACCAACCGCCGCCGGCCGATGAGGTCGGCCAGGTAACCACCACCCAGCGCCGAGGCAACCAGGAAAAAAGCAACGACGGCCAGGAGAATGCCGGTCCAGCGCTCCGCGTCGCTGAGGAGAAGGACGTCGCGCATGTAGTACAGGGCAAAGCCCTGGATAGACCCGACGGCGGCCAGGAAGAGCAGGCGGTTGATCACCCACCAGATGAACGGCCCCTGCTGTGGCGCGTCGCGGCCGATGCCCACTCGCGCCCCCAGATAGACACCGAAAAAGATAGAGCCGGCCATGGCGACCAGCCCGGCAAGCCCGACCACGACTACCTGGATGGCAATTGTCGCACCCTGGCCCTCTAGGAAGGTGGCGGCGTTCTTGACTAGCCAGACCCCCACGCCGGTCGCCGCGACAAAGATGATGGTTAACAGGACGATGCGGAGCACCGGTTCCAACAGGCTTCCCGCTGGCTTCTCCCGCAATGGCTCTTCGCGGACGCCCAGCACGGTAATGAGCATGGTCACTAGAAAGACGCCCATGATAAAGGCTGCAACCAAGCCCACTTGGCCGCCGGCCAAAAGCCCGCCGATCAAGATCATCGGCAGTGAAGGCAGCAGCTCCATGACCGCCTTGACACCCGAAGCCCGGCCTCGCCGGTCCTCGGGTACCAGGTCAGGGATGAGGCCCTGCACCGCCGCCTGGCCAAAGTTCGACGACACCTGGAGCAGGACGATGCCGGCCAGCAACACGATGTAGGCAAAGCTGACCCCTAGGGCAGGCAGAAACCAGGCATCCAGTGGCGAGCCGAGAAAGCGGGGTGACGCGGCGATAATCAGGAGGAAGACGACGCTGAACAGCCCGCCGCCCGCAATGTAAGGCCGGCGACGACCCCAGTGGCTCGTGCTGCGGTCGCTGAACATGCCGGCGACCGGCTGGACAAGCATGGCAACTGCCAGCCCCGCGCTGCGAACCATGCCCAGGTAGGTGTTCTTTTCCTCTGCAGGCACAAACAACGCCACAAGGTAGGGGAGCAGGAGCGGCGTGATGCTTCCCGCGGCAAAGCTGATGCCAAAGACAAAGGCGTTGATGCTGATATAGTCGTACCAGACAAGGTCTCGCTTCACCGCATTCCCTCCCGCCAGTGACGACCCCAGCCCTGCGCTCGCCCTTATTCTTTATCCTGCGGAATGCCGGCTTCGATGCCAGACAGATGCTCCAGGGCCTTGATCAAGGCGTGGTTGCCTTCGCGCCCATAACCCAGCGTCTGGAGGCTGCGGTAGAGCTGGAAGATGAGCGCCGAAGCCGGCAGAGGGATGCCCATCTCGTCGGCCGCCTGGAGAACGAGGCGCAGATCTTTTTCCTGGAGGTCGATCATGAAGCCGGGGCGCCAGTCCCGGCGGATGATCTGCGGGCCCCGGTTGCTGAGGGTCCAGCTCCCGGCTGCCCCGCCCTCCACGGCCTTGAGGGTCTTTTCCAGGTCCAGCCCGCCCGCCTGGGCAAAGAGAAAGGCCTCGCCCACGGCCAGCATGCTGTTGGCCACCAGGATCTGGTTCACCAGCTTGGCCATCTGCCCGGCACCGCTGGGGCCGACATGGATAATGGACTTGCCCATGGCTTGCAGGACGGGCATGGCGCGCTCCACCTCATCGGCCTCGCCGCCGACCATGATGCTCAGCGTGCCGCGGGCGGCGCCTTCGCTGCCGCCACTCACCGGGGCGTCGAGCATCGCAACATCCTGCTCTGCCAGCCGCGCAGCAAAGGCGCGTGTATGCGACGGGCTGATGGTGCTGCAGTCCACCACCAGCGAGCCTGGCCGCAGGCCCTCGGACGCCCCCTCCTCGCCAAAAAGAACCTCCTCGACATCGGGCGTGTCGCTGACGCAGATGACCACCACGTCACTGCCGGCGGCCAGTGCTGCGGGACTGGGCGCTGCTGCCGCCCCTTCCTGCGCCAGGGCCTCAGCCTTGGCGGCCGTTCGATTCCAGACGCCAAGCTCAAAGCCGGCCTTGAGCAGATTGCGGGCCATCGCCGCCCCCATGATGCCCAGTCCGAGAAACCCGACCTTTTCACCCATGCGGCCCCTCCTATGTGCTAGGTTTTTTTATGTCATATTGCACTGGCGACGCTACCCGACCATGATGGCCGGCTGGCCTGCAGGATGCCGGCGTCCGCCGCCGTGCGCGGAGGCTGCGCTAGCCCCCAGGTCGGAGCAGGACCAGCCGGTAGGAGCCCGCGTGCCGAAAGCCGAGGGCTTCGTACGCCTTCTGGGCAGGCAGGTTGTCTGGCCCAGTAAAGAGCACCGACCGCGCCACTCCCCGGTATCGCGCATCCAGCAGGGAACCCGCGACCACGGCCCGACCATAACCCCGTCCGCGCAGCTCCGGCGGCGTCCATACGCCGCCGACCTGTACCACCTCGGCCAGCGTGGCGTTAAAGCCGCTGGTGGACACCGGCCGGCCGCCGTGCTCCAGCAGCCAGATCTCCCCGCGGGCCAGGCCGCGCTCGACGTTGGCGCGGACGTTCTCACGAAACCGGGGCGTGTCCTCCTCGTTCATCGACTCGATGCGCATCGCCACCCGCCAGGCTGTCATCAGCTCCAGGTCGCGGAGCTCCATGCGGCGGGCATACACTCGGCCCTCCCGCAAGGCCTTGGGGACGACTAGGTCGTCCAGGTCCAAAGTGTAGAGCTTTTCGTCCTCGTCCCATTGCACGCTGCGACGGTCAAACCCCAACACGTCCCAGGCGGCGGCCACCTGGTCCGAGGGCCCGATCAGACCCTGAACTGGGCGCTTAGCGGCCGAGGTCGCGGCCCGTACGACCTCGGGCAGCCAAGCGGGTGCCTGCAGCACCAGGTTGCGGTTCCAGTAGCAGGCGGCGACGGCCACAATGATCCGCCCGTCAAAGGCAGCGGCGTAGCTACCCTCGAGCGGTCTGCCATCGTCGCGCAGGCCGGCGGCGCGCATGTTGCCAAGGAGGAACATGGACGAGTCAATGTGGGGCAGCAGAAAAGCTTCCAGGGCAGGCTCGTCCCCGGGCTGAAGGATGCGAATGTCTGGCACGGTTGCCTCCGTCGCTTATGGCAGTGGCCCCTATCTTACCACAGGTCAGCGCCAGGCGCAACGGAGAGAGCCGCAGCAAGGTCTGGCTGTTACCAGACCTCGGCGCGTACAGAGTCGGCACTTGCCACGACACTGCACGAGTGCGCGAGAAGCATCACAAAGGCCCGCGAGTGGCTGCAAGCCTCAAGCCAGGGGAGCGACGGAGGTTTCCCAGGTGCGCAGGCCGTGGCGGCTAAGGGTCGTGGGCACGTGACGGTAGAGAGGGTGCTCAGTCTCAATGTCTCGGACCATGGCCCGCCGCCCACCGGCCGTCGGACCGGCGAGAATGGTGACCGAGCCACCCTCTCCGCCCGCACCATTAACTTTCCAGCCCAGGGCGCCATGGCTGCGGGCGATGTCGATCACCCGCTGGGCATCGACCCCAACCAGCTCGCCATGCAGGCGCCGCTGCGCCTCCGTGTTCTCGACCATGATCCGGCCCAGCGTCGCGAAATCACCGGCTTGGAGGGCGTCGCGAGAGGGCTCGGCCAGGCGCCGAAGGTCCTCCAGCACCCGGACATCGGGCCCGGCGTCTTCCAGGCCGCGGATCACCCGCTCGTGTACATCCGAGGAGCGGTGGGTGCGACCCAGGTAGACGAGGATGAGGCGCCGCTCCAGCTCCCACCACAGGGCATCAGGCAGCCGAAGCTGAGTGACCGAGGCTCGCGGATAATCGTGCATGTCGATCAGATTGATGCCGCCAAAGGCCGAGCAGAGCTGGTCCTGGATGCCACACTGCTGGCCCAGCATCTCGACCTCGACAGCCTGAGCGGTGTAGGCCACCTCGTAAGTCGACAGGCGGCCTGGGGTGAGACAATCGAGGGCGCCAATGAGGGCCACGGTGACGGCCGCAGACGTGCCGGTAGAGGCCCCAGAGGGCGCTTCCGAAAAGATGGTCACCTGGACGGCCAGGTTGGCCTGGACGCCCACGCGCTGGATCGTGGCCTGCAGCAGCGGGTGCGGGCCGCGTAGCGCCGCCCCGGGTTCCAGGTCAAAGCAGTCGCCATAGTTCTCGGCACAGATTGTGACCTGCCGCTCCCGGCTGCTGCGCTCATAGACTTCGAGCTGGACCTCGGCATAGGGTGACACGCCAATGTTGAATACCTTGCCGTGGCGGGCAAACCAGGTGTCGGTCCAGCCGCCATTGTCGCAGACGCGTATTGGCGCCACACTGTTGACAAAGCGCTGGTAGCAGGTCGTTCGCTCGTCGCTCACCGTTCCCCCCCGGTTGCGTTCTCCCCGCTCACCCTGCGGAGCAGAGGTGCGGCCAGTATAGCATAGACTGGCGAATTGGCAAGCCGGCTAAAGGGGGGATGGAAGGGGTGGCTCAGGCGTCTTCCAGCGCCCTGGCCCAGATGTCGCGGCCTTCGGGGACGCGGGCC
>JBFYTF010000463.1:0-12070 GCA_041300865.1 Anaerolineae bacterium | reverse complement strand
TCGCCGGTGCTGAGGCGCACCACGCGCGCGCCCCACTCCCGGGCGTAGGCCAGGTTCCAGTCCAGGCAGCGCCGGGCGATGCCCCGGCCCCGGAAGTCCGGGTCGACGCGCATGCCCTCTAGCCAGAGCTGGCCGTCCGGCTGGTGTGTCAGCTTGTTCAGGCTCACCACCCCGTGTGCACCCAGCTCGGCCACCAGCAGCGGCCCGTCCTCGCCGGCCAGCCAGTGTTCCCAGATCTCCTGGATATAGTCGCCCGACTCCCAGGTGTGGGCGGTGATGCGCTCCATCGCCGGGCGATCCTCCGGCCGTGCCGGCCGGATCAGCAGCTCCTCGTCCATGGCCTACCAGGTCCTCTGGAAGGTAACCCGGTAGCTGTAGTGCATTGGCCCCAGGGCCAGGCAGGACGCGGCGTCGGTGCAGATGCCGCCCGCGATCAGGTCCTCCCAGACTGCGTGCTGGAACACGATCGACAGCACGTGCGTCGTCTCGCTGCTAAGGGCCTGGCCGCCGGTGTTGCCCACGACCTTGAAGCGATAGTCGCCGGCCCACATGGTGAACTCGGTCTTGCCCGGCCCTTTGTCGCCGGTCGTCACCCGCTCCGGGGGCTGGTTGTTGACCTCTTCCAGGATGATGCCATCGAGCGGGTTGCCACCGGCGTCGACGACGGTGAAGTAGATGTTGTGCAGCCCGGTGACCGTCAGGCTGCCGTCTTTGAAGGCCGCGATCTCGCCCACGCGGAAATCCACCTGGGGCTTGGCCGTCGCCGTGGGCGGCGGGGCTGCGGTCGGGGCCGCCGGGGCTGCGGTGGGCTGCGCCGTTGGTGCCGGCGGCGCTGTTGGCTCCGGGACAAGTGTGGGCGGGCCGGCCGTCGCCTCGGGGGCCGGCGTCTCGGTGGGTACAGGGGTGTCGCTCGGCGGCAGGGGGGTGCCGGTAGGGACCGGCGTCTCGGTCGGCAGCGGGGTGTCGCTGGGCACAGCCGTCGGCGCGGGCGTCGTCGTGCTGGTGAACAGCGGGCGCACGGTCCGGACCGGGGTCGCCGGCTGCCCGGCCACTTGTGCTCCACCGGCGGCACAACCGGTCACCGCCAGGAGCAGGGCTGCCAGCGCAGCCAATACCAGGAATCTTTTCAGCATTGAACAGGATCTCCTCGTCGTGGAGCCGGGCTCAACCCCGAGCGCGGCACCTAGTCTGCAATCTTGAGCACCGCCGCGCCCTTGATCTCGCTCCGCTTCAGCCGCTGCAGGACCTCGTTGGCTTCCTCCAGGCGAAAGACCTCGACGTCGGTGCGGACCGGGATCCGGGCTGCCAGGGGCAGGAACTCTTCGGCATCGCGGCGGGTGAGGTTGGCTACACTGCGCACCGTCCTCTCGCCGTAAAGCAGGTCGTAGGGCATCTCGGGAATGGGACTCATGTAGATGGCGTTGATGGCCAGTGTGCCGCCCGGGCGGAGAGCGCGGAGCACTTCGGGCACCAGCCAGCCGGCCGGGGCAAAGGTGACGGCGCTGTCCAGGGGCGCCGGCGGCTCTTCCCGAGCATCGCCCACCCAGGCGGCCCCCAGCTCCAGGGCGTGGCGGCGGTGTGCCTCGCTGCGGGTGAACACGTACACCTGGCAGCCCCAGTGGCGAGCAACCTGAATCGCAATGTGGGCCGAAGCCCCAAAGCCGTAGAGGCCCAGCCGCTCGCCGGGTTGGACCTCGCTCAGGCGCAGGGAGCGGTAGCCGATGAGGCCGGCGCACAGCAGCGGCGCCGCCTGTTCGTCGGTCAGGCCTTCAGGGATGGGGTAGGTCCAGCCGGCATGAGAGACCATGTACTCGGCAAAGCCGCCGTCGACGTGCTGCCCGGTAAAGAGGGCGTTCGGGCACAGGTTCTCCTGGCCCCTGCGGCAGAAATCGCACGTCTCGTCGGTCCAGAACAGCCAGGGGACGCCGGCGCGGTCGCCACGGCGAAAGCGGGTCACGCCCGCGCCCAGGGCATCGACGACGCCCACCACCTGGTGCCCGGGGACGACGGGCAGCCGGGGTGTCTCGATCTCGCCCTCCACCAGATGCAAGTCGGTGTGGCACACGCCACAGGCGCGCACGCGCAGCCGCACCTGCCCCGGCCCCGGCTCGGGCCGCGGCAACTCGGCCAGCGCCAAAGGACGACCGGCAGCGGGCGCGGGCTGCCGCAGAACCATGGCTTTCAAGGTCAGCTCCTCCTGCTCTGCTCTTCGCAGCGCCCGCTATTCTACCCCACTTTGCAGTCACTGTCAACGGCCCGCGGCGGGCAGTCGGGGCAATCGTATCCAGCGGTGAAGGCGCCGCCGGGAGTGGGACTTGTCGCCCCGATGTTGCGCAGGATGCGGGGGGAGCAAACATGGAATCCCGCATTTGTGCGATTGTATTGTTTGGCACGTATATGGGAGGGGGGTCCTAGTGGGTAATCGCCTCTAGCGGTGAAAGCGCCGCCCAGTGGTCACGTCAAGATGCAGCTGCCCTGGCGGGCAGGGCGCCGGCAGATGTGGCGCAGGGCAACTGGCAGCGGCTGCAAGCCACCGGCATGCGCGGGGAACGAGGACAACCCAGTGGGGTGGGGCACAAGGGGGGCACGCCTAGAAGAGGCCGTCGGCGCCGGTCAGCATACACACGGTGAGGATGGCCATGACGATGGCGATGATCATCAACAGCAGGGCGCCGGGCATCTCGCCGGTGCCCTCCCTCCGTCGCTGCACGGCCTTATCCATGATTGCCTTCGCCTTGGCCTGCTCCGTCTTGAGGGCATCAATCTTGCGCTGGGCGTTGGTCCGCCGGGCGTTGCCGTAGGCAAAAAAGCCTCCGATGAGCATCCCCAGGAGCAAACCCAGGCCGAGGTAACACTCTGCAGAATCCATGGCCGCTTCTCCACGTTACATAACGACACCTGTAGAAAGCTCTCTCCATCGAACGAGCACGACGAGGGAACTCGCGCCGTTGCACTGCCATTCTACCATCCGGCTGCCGGGCTGTCAACCGGGGCGGGGGGCGCATGAGCCACGCCGGTCCGATCCTTTGCGCCGGATCGGCCGGCCAGGAAGAGAGTAGCCTCGAAGAGCAGGCGCAGCCAGCGTTGCTGGCAGCGCCAACTTGTCATGCCCTCTCGAGTTTCGGGCGCGTCGTCCTCCCTTCTCCGCTGCCTCTCGCCAGCAGGGCTACGGCCGCCCGAAACCCGAGCGGTGTGGGAACTCGGCGGTGAAACCTCCCCCGGCCGCGTTGGAGGGGAGAGTGCTCCCCGAGCCGGGCACCGAGTAATCGCAAATGCCGTCGCGGGGTTATGGCCCGTCGAGGGGAAGAGTGGCGGGAGAATGCCCAGGCACAGCCGGCAGTGTACACTGCCGGCTGTGCCTGGGACGGGCGGCGACTATTCGTACCGCAGGGCGTCGATCGGGTTGAGGCTGGCGGCCCGGTTGGCAGGATAGATGCCAAAGAAGAGGCCGATGCCCAGCGAGACCGCGAGCGCCAGGGCGACGCTCTCGCCTGTGACAAGCGCCTGCGTGCCCCCCAGCAGGGGAGTGATCACCTGCGCACCCACCACCCCCAGGACCACGCCCATCAGACCGCCGATGCCGCTGAGGACGACGGCCTCTGTCATGAACTGGAGCAGGATGTCCCCCCGCTTGGCGCCCACCGCTTTGCGCAGTCCCACCTCGCGGGTGCGCTCGGTCACGCTCACGAGCATGATGTTCATGATGCCGATCCCGCCTACGAGCAGCGAGATGGCGGCGATGCTGGCCAGCAAGGTGGTAAACGTGCCCGAGGTCTCGGACACGCTGCTCACGATGTCCGCCTGGTTCTGGACCCGGAAGTCGTTCTCGGCTCCAGTTTCCAGGCCATGCCGCGCGCGGAGGATGGCCGTTACCTGGGCCTGTGCCAGGTCCATCTCCTCGGCGGAGCGCACTTGGAGGCTGATCGCCCCGACCTCTGTCGTGCCGGCCCCGCCGAGCTTGAGCTGCGCCGTGCGCAACGGGATCATGACCGCGTCGTCCTGGCTTTGAGGCCCGGTTGTCCCCTTGCTCTCCAGGACGCCGATGACCTCATAGTTCTGGCGGCTAATGCGCACCGTCTCCCCAATGGGGTTCGCCGATGTGCTGCCGAACAGCTCCTCGACCATTCCCGAACCGAGCACGACCACCATGGCCAGGTTCTCGTTGTCCTGGGCGGTGAGAAAACGCCCGCGCGCCAGCTTCCAATTGTTCACCGTGCCGTACTCGGCGGTCACCCCGGTGATGTTCGCCGAAGTGGTCTCGCCGGCGTAGGTCACAGTCGCGTTGGCAGTGTAGCTGGGAGCGACCAACGCCACGCTGGTGGCCAGGGCCTCAATGGCCTCGACGTCGGCCATGGTGAGATCCGTGGTGCTTGTCTGCAGGCCGCCCCGGGCAAAGCTGAAACTGGTGAAAGGCGACACGGTCAGCAGGTTGGAGCCCAACGACTCGAATTGGCTCACCACCTGGGCCTGGGCGCCTTCACCGGCCGCGACCAGGGCGATGACGGCGCCTACCCCGATCACCACGCCCAGCATGGTCAGGAACGAGCGGGTCTTGTGGCGCGTCAGCGCCATGAGGGCGACGCGCAACACCATCAACAGCTTTTTCATAGCAACACGCCCTTCCTAGCGCCGGCCCATGAACCCAAAGATGCCCGAGAACACGCCTGTGCCGCGCTGGAAGCCGCCGTCCGAGTCACCGGCGTCGAGCTTAACGATGACCTGGTCGCCGGCGTTGAGCCCTTTGACGACCTGCGTGTACGTGCCGTCACTCAGCCCCACCTGCACCGGCACCGTCTCCGGCTCGCCGGCCGGATCAACCGTGTTCGGCACCAACACCTCGTAGCCGCCGTTCGCCCTCTGCAGCGCCATCGCCGGCACCAGCAGCGCGTCCGTCGCTTGACCTACCTGGATCTCCACGTTGGCCGTCATGCCCACCAACAGGTTCAACGCCTCCGCCTCCGCCCCCGCCAGCGACAGCGGTACCTCGTACACCGTCACGTCCCCCTGCAGTGTCCCCTGCAGCGGCACCGACAACACCTCCCCCTCAAACACCTGGCTCGGGTAGGCATCGAAGCTGATGTCCGCTTCCTGCCCCGCGCTCACCTGCCGGATCGTCGTCTCGTCCACCGAGGCCACCACCTCGAACGACTCCAGGTTGGCCACGGTGACGATGGACGTCGAGGAGTCCACCGGGTCGCCGCCAGCCACGTACACCTCCAGTACCGTGCCGTCAAAGGGCGCCACCAGCTGCGTGCCGGCCAGCGCCGCCTCCGCGTCGCTCACCGCCAGCCGCCGGGCGTCGACCTCGGCCCGGGCCGCGGCCACGTCCGTGGGATCGGCCGCCTCTTCCAGCTCGGCCCGGTCTTCCTGCGCCGCTTCGAGGGCCACCTCCGCCTCGCGCACCGCCAGCCCGGCCTGCGCCAGATCCAGCTCGTCGCCCCCGGCCCTGGCCTCCGCCAGCGCCTCCTCCGCTTCGGCCAGCGCGGCCTGGGCTGCGGCCCGTTCCGCGTCCCGGGCCCGCCGGGCCAGCTCGCGCTCGGCCTGGACAGTGGCCAGGTCAGCCTGGGCCTCGGCCAGCTGCTCCTGGTCATAGGTGATGTTTTCCACCTGTTCCAGGTTGGCCTTCTTCGCCGCCACCAGCTCCTCCAGCTGGGCGATGTGCAGCTGGTACCAGGCCACGGCATAGGCCAGATCGCGCTCGCTCTTGGCCAGGGAATCGCGCTCGGCCAGCTCTGCCTCCAGCTCGAGGACGGCCAGAGTGTCCTGCGCGTCCCGGACTGCCTCCTCCAGGCTGGTCAGGTCCGGCGCGGCCAGGTCGGCCAGGTCGGCCCGGGCCTGTTCGAGGGTGTGCTGAGCCGCGGCCACGGCCACCTCGGCCTGGGCGATGGCCACGGCCGTGGGCGGCGTTTGCAGATCGGCCAGCGCCTCTTCTGCAGCTCGGAGGTCGCTCCGGGCCTCGTCCACGGCTTGCTGGTAAGGCGCGGCATCAATAGTCGCCAGCAGATCGCCCGCGGCCACCGTCTGGCCTGTTTGCACCTCCAGGCTCAGCAGTTTGGCCGTCTCGCTCATCTCGGTGAAGCCCAGGTCGGCGCTCTGCACCGCCTCCAACGAGCCCACCACGCTGAGGCTGCTGCTCAGGTTGCCCCGCTCGACCTCCACAACCTGGGTGTACGTACCGTCGATGGCAGCGCCGTCCGCAGAAGCGTCACGGCTGGCGATGTACCAAACTCCAGCGCTGACCAGGCCCGCCAGGACGAGGACGCCGATAGCGAGCCACACGAATTTCTTCATCTTCTCTCCTCCCCGCTGTTGGCTTTGTCGCCGCCCGAGCCCTAGGGGCGGGCTCCGCCGCCAGGCATCGCCGGTGGGTTCCCACCGCCGGGAGCCCCCATCATCATGCCGCCGGGGCCGCCGCCCATCATCTCGAACCCGAAGGCCTCGTCGGCGCCACTCTCGAGCTTAACGATGACCTGGTCGCCGGCGTTGAGCCCTTTGACGACCTGCGTGTACGTGCCATCGCTCAGCCCCACCTGCACCGGCACCGTCTCCGGCTCGCCCGCCGGATCAACCGTGTTCGGCACCAACACCTCGTAGCCGCCGTTCGCCCTCTGCAGCGCCATCGCCGGCACCAGCAGCGCGTCCGTCGCTTGACCCACCTGGATCTCCACGTTGGCCGTCATGCCCACCAACAGGTTCAACGCCTCCGCCCCCGCCAATGACAGCGGTACCTCGTACACCGTCACGTCCCCCTGCAGCGTCCCCTGCAGCGGCACCGACAACACCTCCCCCTCAAACACCTCGTTCGGGTAGGCATCGAAGCTGATAGCCGCTTCCTGCCCCGCGCTCACCTGCCGGATCGTCGTCTCGTCCACCGAGGCCACCACCTCGAACGACTTCAAGTTGGCCACGGTGACAATGGACGTCGAGGAGTCCACCGGGTCGCCGGCAGCCGCGTACACCTCCAGTACCGTGCCGTCAAAGGGCGCCACAAGCTGCGTGCCCGCCAGCACCGCCTCCGCGTCGCTCACCGCCAGCCGCCGAGCGTCGACCTCGGCCCGGGCCGCGGCCACGTCCGTGGGATCGGCCGCCTCTTCCAGCTCGGCCCGGTCCTCCTGCGCCGCTTCGAGGGCCACCTCCGCCTCGCGCACCGCCAGCCCGGCCTGCGCCAGATCCAGCTCGTCGCCCCCAGCCCTGGCCTCCGCCAGCGCCTCCTCCGCTTCGGCCAGCACCTGTTCGTTGTTGCGGACGGCTATCTGCGCCTCGAGCAAGCTCAGGCGGCCCTCGAGCTCGGCGGTTACGAGCGCATCCTGGGCGTCCATCATCTGGTTGTAGACCAGCAGCAGCTGCACATGATAGTCCCGGTCGGTCTCGGAGTGGGCCTTGTGGGCAAAGTCGTCATAGACGGCATAGGCATCGGCGTCGGTCTCGCGCAGCTCGTCGATCTCGTCGTCGGCGGTGGTGTCCTGCTCCAGGGCCAGCGCGTCCACCCGGGACTGGGCGAGGGCCACGCGGGCATCGGTGACTGCCGCCTCAAGGTCGGCGATGTCGGGGTTCTGCAGATCGTCGAGGGAAGCCTGCGCCTCCTGGAGGTCGACCTGTGCCGCGGCGACGGCCACGTCGACCTGGGCGATCTCGAGCGCTGCCGGCGGTGACGTCAGGTCGGCCAGCGCCTCCTCGGCTGCCTTGAGATCGGTCTCGGCCTGGTCCAGCGCCTGCCGGTACGACGCCGCGTCGATGGTCGCCAGCACCTCGCCGGCCGCCACCGGCTGCCCCGCCCCCACGTCCAAGCTCAGCAGCGCGGCCGTGCCGCTCATCTCGGTGAAGGCCAGGTCGGCGCTGTGCACCGCCTGCAGCGAACCTACGACGCTCAAGGTCGCATTCAGGCTCCCCCGCTGCACCGTAACGACCTGCGTGAGGCTGGTGTCGTCTGCAGCCACCGATGCGGACGCGGCCCGGCTGCCAAGGTACCAATACCCGACGCCGGCCAGAGCTCCCACAAGCAGCACCAGCAGCACAAGGCGCAACGGCTTCTTCATGGATTCCCTCCTGTGTTACGGATTGGCACTGCCGGTGCCTGACCCTGGCTGGCCGCCGGGCGGCATGTTGCTGGGCAGGCCGAAACCTCCGGACGACACCTGCACCATCCGGGCGGTCAAGCTGCCGTCGGTCCCCTGGCTGCCTGAGACCAGCACCGTCTCGCCCTCGGCCAGGTCCGCCAGGGTGACTTCCGCCTGCTTCTGAATGAGGGTCGTATCGGTCACATGGACCTGGATCTGCTGGCCGCCGTCATCCTCGAGCGTCAGCACGCCGTCGCCAACGGATACGATCTGGCCGGCGAGCATCCCGCCCTGCCCTCTTATGGCGCCAAACGCGCCGGCCGGTGGCATCTCGCCCCGATCGCCCGCGCCTCGCTGGGCAGCAAAACCTTCGGGTACGGCCAAGGCTGTCTGCTCCGGGTCCTGGGCCTGGCCGTAGACCATGCCACCGTAGAAACTCCCAGCAGCGATTGCCGCTACCAGGAGCACACCCAAAACGATCTTGACAACACGGTTCATTTGTCCTCCATGGGGTTCGAAAGACTCGTGCGGCGGCTCACGCCGCAGCGGACACGCCGGCTTGTACGGCCCGCCGCGGGCTCGATATGGGCGCATCACTCACAACCCGGCCGTCCTGGAGCCGGATGATCCGCCGGGTATGCTCGGCAATGTCCTGCTCGTGGGTCACCAGCATGATGGTAATGCCCCGCTGCGCATTCAGCTCCCGGAAGATGCGCATCACCTCCTGCCCGGCAACAGAATCCAGGTTGCCGGTAGGCTCATCGGCCAGGATGAGGCTCGGCTCGTTCACCAGGGCGCGAGCGATGGCCACGCGCTGCTGCTCGCCGCCCGAAAGCTCGTTGGGATGGTGGTTCAGCCGATCGCCAAGGCCAACCATCTCCAGGGCAGCGACGCAGCGCTTACGAGACCGGGCGATGCCGGCGTAGACGAGGGGCAGCTCGACGTTGGCCAGTGCCGACGTGCGCGGCAGCAGGTTAAAGCTCTGAAAGACAAAGCCTATCTGGCGGTTGCGCACGGCCGACAGGGCATCCTGCCGCATCCGGCTCACGTTCTCGCCGTCCAGGATGTACGTCCCCTGGCTGGGCACGTCCAGTGCGCCGAGGATGTTCATCAGGGTCGACTTCCCGGAACCGGAAGGACCCATAATGGCCAACATCTCTCCGGCGTGGACGTCCAGCGAAACGCCACGCAGCGCGTGCACGTCGATGGTGCCCATGCGATAGACCTTGGTAACGTCTTTGATGGAGATCAGACCGCGGCCATTGTCCATCTCAGTCTCCTCCTTGCCTTGCCACTATTGCCTTGAGAATACCACACCGATGTGCAGTTCGTGTGCAGGACCTATTGAGGCCAGATGGAGTCTGGCAGAAGGGTTGGCCGCAGGAGTGCAATCCCAGGCGGCAGGCAAAAGAAGAGCGAGGGTCCGCACTCTTCACGAGTGACGGGCCCTCGCCCTGGCCCAGGTGGGCTGTTCGCGGTCTCGGGTGAGCGAGCGATGCCAGAAAACGGCAATCCCGGCCGGCTCGCGGCAGGCGCGCGAGGAGATCGGCTTGGCGGACCTCCGGGCAAAACGGCCAGAGGGCCCAGCTCTTTAGAGAAACGGACGGCTGCTAGTCCCCCAGGCGCACCACGACGCGCCCGCGCTGCTCGCCGCGCAGGATGCGCCCGATCTCGGGCTCCAGCTCGTCGAGGCGGCGCTCGGCGGCAACACGCTCCAGGTTCGCGGGCCGCCAGGGGCCGGCCAGCTTCTGCCACACCTGGCGGCGGACGTCCATGGGGCAGCTTTGCGAGTCGATGCCCAGCAGGCTCACGGCCCGCAAAATGAAGGGGTAGACCGTGGTAGATAGGTCGGGCGAGGCCACCAGGCCACACGAGGCGATGGCACCGCCGTACTGAACCGCCTTGAGCACCCCTGCCAGGTAGCCGCCGCCGACTGTATCCACCGCGGCGGCCCAGCGCGTCGAGAGGAGCGGCCGGGGCCCTTCGTCGCGAACCTCGTCGCGGTGGATGACCCGGGCAGCACCCAGGCCGCGCAGCAGCTCTTCCTCCTGGAGCTTGCCCGTGGCGGCCACGACGGTGTAGCCCGCCCGCGCCAGGATGGCAACGGCCAGGCTGCCCACGCCGCCCGTGGCCCCGGTGACCAGCACCTCGCCCCCGTCGGGCGCGAGCCCGTTCTCCTCGAGCCTGGTGAGAGCCAGGCCCGCGGTAAACCCGGCCGTGCCATAGATCATGCTCTCTCGCAGGGAGAGGCCCTCCGGCCGGGGCACGGCCCAGCCGGTCGGCACGCGTACCAATGTTCCCCAGCCTCCCGGCGTGTTCATGCCCAGGTCATAGCTCGTGACCAGGACCTCGTCGCCCGGCCCGAACTCGGCCGCCCGGCTCTCAACCACCGTGCCGGCAGCGTCGATGCCCGGGGTATGGGGATAGCGGCGGGTGACGCCCTTGTTGCCCGTGGCCGACAGGGCGTCCTTGTAGTTGAGGGACGACCAGCGGACGCGGACCAACAGGTCCCCATCCGGCAGGTCGTCCACGTCGCGCTCCTCTATGGCGCGCCGGAACTCGCCCGCCGCCTCCTCGCGGACCACCAACGCCGTAAAAGTCCTGGTCGTCATCCTTGCTCCCTGCAAATTGTGCCACGCCGCGCGAGCGGCCGGATTGGAGGCTGCAACCCGGGCGGGTTGTGCCACAACCTGAGCTGCCGCCTACCTGGCGTAGTTGGGGTCGACGGCGTACAGCCACCAGTTGTTGGCGATCCCCCGGGTGTGTCCAGGCGCCTTGGGCAGGTGCCGGAACCACCAGCGGTGATGCTCGCGGATGTCGCCGTTGCCCCACTCCTCGCAGTTGACCTCGCGCCAAACGGACTGGAAATCGGGAAAGTTCAGCCAATCGTCGCAGTTGCTGCGGACGTAGGTCCTGTTGCCCCATTCGTAGTCGCGGGTACTGTTCGGGGCATAGTGCATCCAGCCGACGTTGGCCCGCCCGGGGGCGATCTTGTCGTAGCGGAAAAAGTGCTCCCAGAGATTGTCTTCGCCCGGCACCCGGCGCCAAACGCGCTTCAAGATCGACTCGGTACGGTGCCCGAAGCTTTCCAGCATCTCGCCCACGCCGCGCTGGTAGTTAAAGCCCATGACGACAAAGCGCCGCGCGACGTCATCGCGCGCGATCTCGGGGGCATTGCACCAGAAGGCGCCCGGTCCCACCATGCGCGACTCGTAAAAGCCGGCGTAGGGAAAGCCAAAGAGCCAGACCTCGTCGATTTGATCGGCCTGTACCCGGGCGGGCAAGTCAAACTCCGAGAGAATGGCCTCGTAGCTCACGGTATCGGGTTGGTGGAAGCCGCTGCCAGTCCGCAAGCAGTGCAAAAAGATGTCGGCGTCGTAGCGAAAGCCATCCTCTTTGACCGGCCAGGTCTCGACGTCGATCTTTTGCACGATCTGGTAGTCGACGAACCCGCCGCTGCACTCGCGCAGGTCCTGGATGTAGCCCTGGCACAGTGTATCCACGTCGTTCCAGCGGAGCACCCGGCTCAGCTTTCGCCCGCCCTCCGCCTGCACCGGTGGATCGTAGGTGATCAGCAGGACACGGGGGCGGAGCGCGTCAGGCGGCGCGACGGGTGGCGGCTGCGGCGCGGGGGGCGCCCCCGGCGTGCCCCGCACGAGAGCCTTCAGCCAGGCTTGCACTTGATCCCAGTAGGTCATCTCGATCTCCCTCCCTTCGATCCACCTGGAAGCGGGCCATCCCTCCCTCGGCCGGGACGGCTCAGGTATTATAGCACCGCTTGCCCATGGAGGCAAGAAGGGCGCCGAGGTGACCCGGCGACCGGGTGGTGCCTCTCACCCACCGTTAAGAGGGAGTTGCCATTCCCGGCCGGGCAACGAGGGGCCGGCACACTTGCCCCACCTGCCCTGGCGGGCGGTGCCAGGGTGGCGGGCAGTGCCAGGGGGACACTTGCGCCCCCTGCACCCGACGCAGGACGGTGTGCGCGCAGTGCAGGTGTGCCGGCGCTCCCAGGG
>JBFYTF010000462.1:0-2875 GCA_041300865.1 Anaerolineae bacterium | reverse complement strand
TGCGGCAGGCCGTTGGACGCTGTGCGTAGACCAGGCAGGTGCTGGACTGCTGGTCCAGCAAAGGGCAGACCAGGGGCCGCGCTTGCTGATCGGCCAAGGCCGCGATGTCCCGCTGGATGTTGCGCAACTGGTCCGGCGCGAGCAGGGCGAGACCCTCGCACAGCAGGTCCCATTCGTCTGCCGTGAGTTGCGGTACCTCGGCGAGCGCCCGACAACAACCGCCGCAGCCCTTGCCGCACCGCCAGTCGGGATGCGCCTCAATAATGGCATGCACACGCGCATTGATGTCAGCATGGAGTTGTGCCAAAGGGTGCATGGCGGGTTGGTCGATGTTAGCCTTGATACGATTGTCCTTGAGCCTTGGACTCCACCCGGCCGACGCCTCGGTTGGCCGAAACCATGACTCATAGTCTCTTGCCCCTGAAATCTTGAACAAAACGCCAGGAAGTTCATAAGGCACTGCGGACGAGGGTTGGCTGCACAAAGTACTCGCCAATGACCAGGGCGGTGACGAGTACGCGGCGTCCGAGTTTGGTCAGGTAGTACTTGTAGCGATTGGCGACCTTCTTGATCAGCCCGTTGCGGCGCAGCCACTTGAGGAGATAAGAGGCGCCTTCTGGAGAGAGATCTGGAAGATGGGCGCACAGGGCGGCAGCCCAAGGGCCTGAGATCGCGAACTCCGGGGACAGTATATGTAACTCGTGGACCTGGCGAGTGTTAGGTGTCCAGGCGACTGCGGACTCCGACTGGCGTGGCTCCAGCGTCTGTTTGGTGACAACAATCTTGGCCGGTCAGCGACCATCGACGGGACGCTCGGCGCCGAGAGCCCGCGAAGGGGCGGTCAGCGACCCAGAGTTGACGTTCGCTGTGCCGCGCCGTGTGGCAGCTCTGCGACGGAAACCGGTCATCGCGGACGAAAGATCTGTTGAGACGGAAACGACGCTCCCGATTTCGTCGTCTGACCCGGGTGTCTCCCGGTTTCTCGCCGGCAGTCCCGGCTCCCATTGCCCTGGCCCATCACCCGTCGGGCGGGGCTCCGAGGCATGGGAGAGGATGGGGGCTCGGCAGCGCGGGAGTTGCCTGGCCGGCGTCAAGGTTTACACTCCTGCCAGCCGCCGATCCAGCCCTTCGGCTGGATGCTGATGTCCGGGGAGCCTGATGTATTGGGACAACCAGATTCTGCTGTTCGCTGCCATGCACCGGTCGGACGGGCTGGATGGGTTCTTTCGCGCCGTGACCTGGTTGGGTTCCCTGTACCTGCTGGTGCCCCTTGCGGTGCTGATCGCCGCCGTTCTGCTGTCGCTTCATCGGCATAGGGAGGCGGGGCTGCTGTTGATCGGCCTGGGCGGCGCGGCCTTATGGGTACACCTCGCCAAGATCCTCTTCGACCGACCCAGACCCGATCTGGTCCAACCGCTGATCGCCCTGCCCGCCGACGCTTCATTCCCAAGCGCTCATACCGTGCAGGTCGTTGCCTTCGCGCTGTGCATGGTGCT
This sequence comes from Anaerolineae bacterium, assembly GCA_041300865.1. Taxonomy (GTDB): domain Bacteria; phylum Chloroflexota; class Anaerolineae; order JAAYZQ01; family JAAYZQ01; genus JAAYZQ01. Next base: position 1,379 of record JBFYTF010000462.1, on the reverse strand, counting down.
GATCATTCGACGCACCTTGCCGGAATGGCAGTTCGCGGCCATGGTGGTCGCGTTTGTCCTGGCTGTCGTCGTAGGCGCCTCACGAATCTACCTGCAAGTCCATTTTCCATCCGACGTACTGGCCGGGTTCGCCCTCGGCATCGCCTGGGTCGCCTTAGTGCATAAGGCCCTTTAGACGACACTGAACATCACCCTGGAGACACGATGAGAAATAAATTCCTCGGTACCGGTGATGCGGGCTATCACCCCCTGCGCAAGATCAAGGTCGTGCTGGCCGGATTGCGCTTCGCGTTCCGGTACGATTTCAGCGTCGCCTATAAGATGGTGCTGTCGTCAGTCATCATTGCGCTGGCATTGATTTTCCAGCAGTGGGTGGACTTCGCAATGATCTTGCTCGCTACCGGGCTGGTGTTGACGGCAGAGCTATTGAACAGCGCTATTGAAACCTTGTGCGACTTCCTGGAACCTCGCGAAAACGAAAAGATCGGCGCCATAAAGGATATCGCTGCCGCTGCCGTTGGCATCAGCATCGTGGTTTGGGTGGTCGTGATAGTTTTCGATGTCATCCACCTGGGATCAGTGCTGCTGGGACGAACGCCCGCATAGATCCGGGTGCTGGTGGCCGCGCTGGCGTAGGGCAGCCCGGCAGTGTCAGTGGTCACCGGAGAGGCCCAGCGCCGACTTCTCTGTGATCCACCTCCACCCGGCCCGAGGTCCCACGGACAGGTCTTGACGGGACCCGAGCCAAGGAGGGGCAAACCAGGGACGGGACTAGCCGTTGGACAAAGGTGTTTGCCACTCATGAACTTGTCATTTGAATCAACAGGTTGGGATACCAACTCGCCCGGAGAATATTTTCCGGAGCATTTGTGCCCATAAGGGTCTGATTTTCCATCCAAAGACTGACACTCAGCAACACCTTTGTCCAACGGCTAGGGGACGGGAAACCAGGAACAGACCACGCTTTCCCCACTAGATCGGCAAGTTGGGGGCGCAAGCGCACGAGCGGGATAAGGAGCGGGCAGGGGCCAGGGTCAAACACTTCAGGCTCTATATGGATTCCAGGTTGGTGGGCTTTCTGACCACCATCCCCCCATCTAGCAGGCAAACGAGGACTTCGTAACCACCTGTTTTTGTTCAAACCGTCAGATTTTTCAGGCAGCATCGAGTGGTCGTAGACGGTCACTTTTCGCCACCAACCCGAAACGCATATTGAGCCTTTCTCAGATCCTCGCCTACGACCGCACCTGCTTCCCGGCCCCGCGTCGGGCCTTCCTGGCCGGGTGGCTCGCCCAAGCCGACGCCCTTGCCCTTGGTTGTCGGCGCAACGGGCACCTGAGCGGATACGGCGTGGTCCGCCGCTGTCGCGAAGGCTGCAA
>JBFYTF010000443.1:0-10174 GCA_041300865.1 Anaerolineae bacterium | reverse complement strand
ATGCTTCAGCCCTTCATCGACCACACCGGCATTCAGATTGATTACACCGGCACGCGCGACATCAACGCCGTGCTCACTACCCAGATTCAGGGTGGCAATCCGCCCGATGTGGCGGGCGTGCCCGGCCCCGGCCAGCTGCGCGAGATGGCGCAGGAGGGCTCTGTACTGGCGCTCGACGACGTGATTGATATGGACGAGTTGCAGGCCAACTACGCCCAGGGTTTCATCGATCAGGCCACGGTCGACGACCAGCTATACGGCTTCTTCCTCAAGGCGGCCGTCAAGAGCCTCATCTGGTACAGCCCGCCGGCGTTCGAGGCGGCAGGCTACGAGGTCCCTGAGACCTGGGACGAGCTGCAAGCCCTCGAACAGCAGATCATCGACGACGGTGGTACACCGTGGTGTATTGGCCTCGAGTCGGGCGCGGCCACCGGTTGGCCCGGCACAGACTGGATTGAGGACATCATGCTCCGCACCGCGGGTCCGGAAGTCTATGATCAGTGGTGGCAGCACGAGATCCCCTGGACCGACGAGTCGGTGCGCACTGCCTGGGAGACCTGGGGAGAAATCGTGAACGACCCGGCAATGGTTTACGGTGGCCAGCCTTTCGTCCTGTCGACCAACTTTGAGCAGGCCCCCTTCCCGATGTTCGACGAGGCGCCCGGCTGCTACCTGCATCGCCAGGCAAGCTTTATCACAGATGCGATTAGCAACCAGTTCCCCGACCTGGAAGCCGGCACCGACTTTAGCTTCTTTGTCTTCCCGCCCATCAACGAGGAGTACGGCAACACCCTGTTGAGTGCAGGTGACCTGTTCGCCATGTTCAACGATACCGAGCAATCCCGAGCTCTCGTGCAGTACATGCTGAGCGCTCCCGCGCAGGCCATCTGGGCAGAGATCGGTGGCTTTATTGCCACCAACCAGCAAGTGGATCCGGCGGTCTACCCAGACCAGATCTCGCAGCAGATCGCCGAGATGTACAGCACCGCCGACGATGTGCGCTTTGACGCCTCGGACTTGATGCCCGAGGCCGTGAACAACGCCTTCTGGGCGGGGATCGTTGACTTTGTGAGCAGTCCCGACGACCTGGACGCGATCCTACAAGACATCGAGTCGACCGCGGAAGAAGCCTACCAGTAGAACCCACACCATCGAGTGGGGCAGCCGGACGGGCTGCCCCACTCGACAACTCGCCGGCTATAGGGAGGGCTCGTGGACCGTCTATTCCTGGGTATCGTTGTTGTCGTGGGAGTGCCCGCGGCCACGGTCGGTTATATCTGGCTGGTGGAGTGGGTCCTGGCCCGCCTGCCGTATGGGGCGGCCGCCAAGATCCGGCCGTGGCTTTGGCTGCTGCCCACGTTCTTGCTCTTGAGTGTGTACCTGATCTACCCCGGCCTGAACACCCTGCGCATCAGTTTCATGGACGCGAGGGCAACCGAGTTCGTCGGCCTGGACAACTACGCGTTCGCTTTTACCGATCCGGACATGCTCGCCGCCTTCCGAAACAACCTTCTCTGGCTAGTCTTTTTTACCGGCGGCACAGTCATGTTGGGCCTGGTCATTGCCGTCCTCGCCGACCGGGTACGCTACGAGACGGTCATCAAGACCTTGATCTTTTTGCCCATGGCCATTTCGTACGTGGCCGCGGGAGTCATCTGGAAGCTCATGTACGATTTCCAGCCGGCGAGCCGGCCCCAGACGGGCACGGTCAACGCCTTCTTGATGGCTGTGTTTCCCGGCTTTGAGCCCAAGGCGTGGCTGTTTAACACGAGTACCAACAACCCGGCCCTGATCATCATCGGCATCTGGATGTGGACGGGCTTTTGCATGGTGGTTCTGTCCGCAGCCCTGAAGGGGATTCCCGAGGATTTGCTGGAGGCAGCCCGCGTGGACGGCGCCAACGAGTGGCAGGTCTTCCGGGGCGTAACCCTGCCCCTGCTGGCCCCCACTATCGCGGTAGTTACGACCACCATGGTCATCAACGTGCTCAAGATCTTTGATATCGTGTATGTCATGACCAACGGCCTCCTGAACACGGAGGTAGTCGCCAACCGCATGTATAAGGAGATGTTCAACTACAGGCACTTTGGGCGTGCCAGTGCCCTGGCCATCGTCCTGCTCCTGGCCACCGTGCCCGTGATGATCGTGAACATCCGGCGCTTTCGCCAGCAGGAGGAGATCCGATGAGCGCAAGACTCAGACACGGCCTGGGGCGCATCCCATTACACATCGTCGTCGTGACACTCGCCATCCTGTGGTTCATCCCGACGATTGGGCTGCTCATCAGCTCCTTCCGCCCACCTCAGGACATCGCCTCGAGCGGCTGGTGGGAGGTTTTTACGCCGCCCACGGAGCTGACGACGGAACTGTACGAGGAGGCGCTCACGGCCCGCAACATGGCCCAGAGTTTCGTCAACAGCCTATTCATCACCATCCCGGCGACGATCATTCCCATCATGGCCGCGGCCTTTGCGGCCTATGCCTTTGCCTGGCTGGAGTTTCCGGGGCGCAACGTGCTGTTCGTCCTCGTGGTGGCGCTGTTGGCCGTTCCGCTGCAGTTGGCGTTCATTCCCATTCTGCAGATCTATAACCGGGTTGGCTTGACGGGTGAGTTCCTGGGGCTGTGGCTGGCGCACGCCGGTTTTGGCATGCCCTTTGCCGTCTACCTGCTGCGCAACTCCATCGGCGACCTGCCCAAGGACCTGTTTGAGTCGGCCTACCTGGACGGAGCCACGTCCTTTGACATCTTTTTCCGGATCGTGATGCCCCTGGTGGTACCGTCCATCGCGGCATTGGTCATCTTTCAGTTCCTATGGGTCTGGAACGACCTCCTGGTGGCTTTGATCTTTCTGGGAGGCCAGCCGTCGGTGGCGCCCATGACGGTGACCATCGGCAACCTCGTGAATTCGTTGGGCGGCAATTGGCAGGTTCTGACCGCCGGAGCATTCATCTCCATGCTGTTGCCCCTGCTCGTCTTTTTCACTTTGCAGCGCTACTTCGTGCGCGGGATCATGGCAGGGTCCGTTAAGGGGTAGAAGTTTGACAACTTACTAGAAGAGGAGCGTTCTCTCATGACGAAAGTAGCAATCAACGGCTTCGGGCGCATCGGGCGCCTGACCTTTCGACATATGATGGCCGACGATAGACTGGACGTCGTGGCCATCAACGACATTGCTTCCCTGGACAATTTGGTCTACCTACTGCGACACGATTCGGTTCACGTCGATCCGAGCGTGCACGTCGAGGCCGGCGACGGCGTGCTGCATTGGGGTGACAGGGAGATCAAATATCTCAGCGTGAGAGAGCCGGCCCAGTTGCCCTGGAGGCAGCTCGGCATGCGCATCGCAGTCGAGGCGACGGGTCTCTTTACCAAGCGAGAGGCCGCCGCGCAGCACCTGGACGCCGGTGCGGAGCGGGTGGTCGTCACGGCCTACGGCAAAGGCGCAGACCTGGTCACCTGTATGGGCGTCAACGAGGAAAAGTACGACCCTTCCCGGCACCAAGTCATCTCCAACGCGTCGTGCACGACCAACGCCCTGGCGGTCGTGGCAAAGGTGTTGGATGACGAGTTTGGCATCAGCACCGCCTTTTTGACGACAACCCACGGCTATACAAGCAGCCAGGCACTCGTCGACTCGCCGAGCAAAAAATGGCGCCGGGGACGAGCCGCGGCGCTGTCCATCGTGCCGTCGACAACGGGCGCTGCGGTGGCCACGGGCTACGTGCTGCCCCAGCTAGAGGGCAAGATGGATGGGTTGGCGCTGCGCGTACCGGCGCCCGATGGTTCGATCATTGACCTGGTCGCCCAGACGGAGAGGCCGGTCTCGGTCGAGAGTGTGAACGAGGCGCTGCGGCGTGCGTCGCAATCGGACAGGATGAGGGGGTTCCTGGGGTACAGTGACGAGGAACTCGTTTCGGCCGACATCATCGGCACGACCTACTCGGCCATCGTCGACGCGCCGTCGACGATGGTCATCGGCGACCATACGGTCAAGGTCCTCGCCTGGTACGATAACGAATGGGCTTATGCCCGAAGAGTGGCCGACATCACGGCTCACATCGCCAAGCACGAGAGCTAGAACGGCGAGACCGCGATGCCGCCGGGTTCCGAATGGAGCCCGGCGGTATCGCCAGTCGCCAGGCTCGTGGGAGACGATGTCGCCTGGGGGTGAAAGGAAGAAAGCATGGATCGCGGCTTTAGCATTGGGCACATTTTCGGAATCAATGTCCGCGTGGACTGGAGCTGGCTGCTCATCTTTGCTCTGGTCGTGTGGAACCTGGCGGCCGTGTTCGGCGGCGCCCATCCAGACTGGGGCCCGGCGCTAACCTGGGGCACGGCTCTGGTGGCCGCCCTGCTCTTTTTCGGCTCAGTGCTCGCCCACGAGCTGGCGCACTCGCTGGTGGCGAAGGCGCGGGGCATTCCGGTACGCGGTATTACCCTCTTCCTGTTCGGCGGTGTGTCAAACATCCAGAGGGAACCGCCGTCGCCTGGCGCCGAGTTCGTGATGGCTGTGGTCGGTCCCTTGACCAGCGTCGTCCTGGGTGCGCTCCTGCTACTTGTGGGGCGCGGCAGTGCCGCCGCTGCGCCAGACGTGACCGCCAATCCCACCCAGTTCCTGGGCAGCCTGGGCCCGGTCACGACGCTGCTTCTGTGGCTAGGCTCGGTGAACATCCTGGTGGGGCTGTTTAACATGCTGCCGGCGTTTCCGTTGGACGGCGGCCGGGTCCTGCGATCTATTTTTTGGGCCGTCCTCGGCAATCTCCGGCGGGCCACACGCTTGGCTTCGTGGATCGGCCAGGCGATCGCCTGGGTCATGATCCTGTCAGGAATCGGCATGGTGTTTGGGCTGCGCTTGCCGCTGCTGGGCACCGGAACGATCAACGGCATATGGCTGGTTTTTATCGGCTGGTTCCTGAACAGCAGCGCCAGTCGCAGCTACCAGCAAGTTGTCGTGCAGGACATACTGGAGGACGTGCCCGTGCGGCGCATCATGCGCACGAATCCACCGACAGTGCCTCCCGACGTGTCCATCGCGAGCCTGGTGCACGACTTTGTGATGGGCACCGACGACCACGGCTTTCCCGTGGTGGAGGGCAGCGACCTTGTGGGCTTGATCTGCCTGGACGACGTGCGTGAAGTGCCGCGCGAAGAATGGGACACAACCCTGGTTCGCGACGTGATGACCCCAAAGGATAGCCTGATTACCGTCAATCCGGAGGAGGACGCGGCCGAAGCCCTACAGCGGCTGGAGCAGCAGGACGTCCGGCAACTGCCCGTGACCAAAAACGGAACCCTGGAGGGCTTGTTGCGGCGGCGCGACATCGTGCACTGGCTGCAGCTAGAGTCACAGCTCGGCGGAGCGGTCAGGTGATAAAGGTCCTGGGCCTGGCAGGCAGCCCGCGCCGAGGAGGAAATACCGAGACGCTGCTCGACACATTCCTGTCGGGTGCGGCGGAGGCCGGGGCGGCGGTGGAAAAGCTGGCCGTGTGTGACCTACAGGTGGAGGCCGCAGTCGATCCAGGCAGCTGTTGGCAGGAAGGGCGCTGCGTGGCCGAGGACGACTACCGGCAGCTGTGCGAAAAGATGATTGCCGCCGACGTCATCGTCGTCTCGGCACCCCTCTACTTCTCCAATGTGCCCGCCCAGCTCAAGCTAATCGTCGACCGCAGCCAGTGCCAATGGGTCAGAAAGGTGGTCGACAAGGCCAAGCTGCCACCGACGGAGGCGGGGCACAAGAGGCGGCGCGGCGTGTTTCTGTGCGTGGGCGGTCAGACAGAGCAGAATTTTGACTGTGCTGCCGAGACTATCGCGTCGATGTTCAGGCTCTACGAGGCAGACCTTTGGGCCCAGCTGTTTCACAGCAACGTCGACGAACGGGGCGAGGTTGAGGAGTTGCCCGACACACTGGGCCAGGCGTTCGAGCTGGGTCGCAGCGCTGTATCTGAGCCGTGGCTGAAGTAGTCCAAAAGAGCAACAGGGAGGCAGACTATGCAGTACGATGAGTTTATCGGCCGTGTACAAAACCGCGCTCGACTGGGAACGACCGGAGAGGCCGTACGGGCCACCCGTGCGACTCTGGAAGTACTGGGGCAGAGGCTGTTCGGGGGGGAGGCCAAGGACCTGGCAGCGCAGCTGCCCCGGGAAGTGGCCATCTATCTCGAGGCCGAGGCCCGCAGCGAGAGCTTTGGCTTACAGGAGTTCTTCCGACGGGTAAGTGAGCGAGAACAAGTAGAGCTGCCGGATGGCATCCACCACGCCCGGGCGGTTATCTCGGTCGTGCGCGACGCGGTGACCGAAGGCGAACTGGAAGACGTGATGGCGCAGCTGCCCGAGGAGTATCAGGCGCTCTTTGAATCGGGCAGCGAAGGCGAGATGCAACGATGATCGCGCGTGAGAGAGGAGGTGAGGCCGCCGGACACAAGACCGGGTATCGGGGAGGACCGTAAGTTGTTCTCTCGGCAAAAGTCCAACACAAATCAAACCCTGGCCAACCAAGCCCAACCTCGACTTCAACCAGATCCAGCGTTTGGTGCCAGCCAGGACGTGTTACAATCAAGACCGCGTGTCATCAACTCTAGAAGTATAAGGGAGGAAGAACCATGTTCAAAACGTACAAGTCGCTCGTTTGGCTGGTCGCTGTGCTGCTGCTCGTGGCGGCACCAGTGCTCGCCCAAGACACAACGCCGGTTGTCGAAGTCAGCGATCAGGCCATCGAGGACGGCACCGTGACCGTAGACCGGGTCGTCAGCGACGGAGCCGGGTGGATCGTGATCCACGCTGACAACAACGGTGCCGCCGGAGACGTGGTTGGTTGGTCGGCCGTAACAGATGGTGAGAACGCCGATGTGGTGGTCGAGATCGACATGGACATGGCGACAGAGACCCTGTACGCCATGCTCCACACGGACCTCGGAACCGAAGGGACCTACGAGTTCCCCGGCGCCGATGTACCCGTTCAGGTTGACGGTCAGGTAGTGTCCGAGCCGTTTACCGTGACAGGGCTTGAGGCCCAGGAGACCGCGACGGCCACCACACAGCCGACGGCCACGGCCGAGGCAACTGCTACGGCTGCTGCGACCGCCACGGCTGCCGCGACCGCCACGACTCAAGTGACTGCGACCGTTGGCATAACGCCGACCGTGGGAGCGACCGTTGAGCCCGGGCAGCTGCCCGAGACCGGCGGATCCTCGACGCCTTGGACGCCGATCGTCCTGGTCGGCCTGGGGCTTTTGCTTGTCGTCGTCGGTTCGTTCCTGGCCCTGCGTCGCACGGCCGACATCGACATCAAGGACTAACGAAGGCACAAACGCGTATGAGCAGGAGGACGGCCAGGGGAAACTCGGCCGTCCTCCTTGTAACATAGGGAAACATACGCCGTGGTTCGTCCCGCGCTTCGGGCGGGACAAGACCAGCCGCAGGGCCCCCCCTGTAAAGAGGCGCGCTCGGTGAGCCAGGCCAGCAAACGGCCGGCCCGCCGAGCGTGCGTTTAAGACAGCCGCCAGGCGCGAGGCACTTGGCTTCGCAGCCGCGGCATCCGAAGGAGTCAAGATGCAACTAAGAGAAGGAGCAGGTATCTACACAGCGGAGGGTAAGCGCGTCGGCTCGCTCGAGCGGGTCGTGCTCGATCCCCAGAGCAAAGAGGTAAGCGCCATTGTCGTCAGAAAAGGTGTTTTGTTTGGTGAAGACAAAGTAGTCCCCATTAGCCTGCTGGGCACGGTGTCCGAGGAGGGCCGTATCGAGCTACGCCCCGGCGCGGGCGACCTACAAGCCTTACCTGCCTACGTGGAGACGGAGTACGTGCCCTCCGGCCTACACGCGACACCCGACACCGACTACAGCGGCGTGTACTGGTATCCCGCGGTTGGTGCGAGCGCTTGGACTTGGGGAGTGCCGCCAGCCGTGAACCGGCCGGTACCTGAATACACAGTGGCGACCGACCGCAACATTCCCGAGGGAACGGTCGCTCTCAAGACAGGAGCCAAGGTCATTAGCAGCGACGACGAGCGCGTTGGCGACATCGAAGAGGTATTGACCGAGCCGGAAGCCGATCGGGCAACGCATTTTGTGGTTTCTGAGGGCGTGTTGTTGAAGCAAAAGAAGCTCATTCCCACCCATTGGATCAGCACCGTCCTCGAGGATCGCGTGCTGCTCTCCGTGGACGCCCAGGTGGTGGAGAACCTTCCCGAATACGAGAAATAAGAGCCAAGCCGGGCAGGTGCCGAGCCGGCTGTCACTGCGAGGAGCCAATGGACGAAGCGGATAGGCCGGGGAGGATCATGGTGCAGGAGCAGCTTCTAGACCGAGGTATTCGGGATCCTCTGGTCCTGCAAGCCATGGCAGAGGTACCCCGGGAGCTGTTCGTGCCCGAAAAGTGGCAGGAGTACGCCTATGCAGACACGCCGTTGCCCATTAGCCACGCTCAGACTATCTCCCAACCTTACGTCGTGGCCTGGATGATCGAGGCGCTCGCATTGTCGCCAGAAAACTGCGTGCTCGAGGTGGGCACCGGTTCCGCCTACGGGGCTGCGGTCCTGAGCCGTATCGTGCGGGAGGTGTACACGATAGAGCGGCACAAGGAACTGGCGGAAGCAGCCGTCAGCCTTCTTGCCCATCTCGGTTATAGCAACGTCCACGTCCGGCACGGTGACGGCACCCTCGGTTGGCCTGAAGAAGCGCCTTTCGATGGCATTGTGGTGACCGCCAGTGGACCGGAGATCCCCGCGCCCTTGCTGGAGCAGTTGGCCATTGGTGGTCGCCTCGTGATTCCTGTCGGGTCCACGCCCGACTCCCAGGAGCTGGTCCGGCTGCAGCGCACCGGCGAACGAGAGACAAAGCGCGAGGACCTCGGCCCTGTCCGTTTCGTGCCGCTGGTCGGCAAGGGCGGATGGAATGGTTGAGCCAAGATGTATCCGGGAATGTACCCGCGCCATATGCCGGGATACATAGACAGCCTTGTGCCAGTGTGATATGCTGATCCCAGTATACCAAGCGCGCCGCGAAGCCGTGCGAGCGGCGTGGAGGACAGGAATGGACGGTGATGGTGACCTGGGGGCGACAACCGAGATTGGCGACTATCGTAGTGACCAGGCAGCGAGAGGGCTTGGCCGCTTGGGGTCCGCTCTTCCGCCAGAAGCCCAGGGTGACGGCAACGCCGAGCCTCAGGACCCGGAGACGAGCGTCGAGACCGCTATCCTGTTAAAGCTGAGCGTTGCCCTGCTGGCCGATCCACCAACCGAGTTGACATTGATCCGCGTGAACAGCGAGGAGGGGATCGTGACGCTGACCGGTGAGGTCGGCAATCCAGAGGTGCGCCGCATGGCAGGAGAGATTGCCAGCAGCCATCCAGGCGTGGCTTCGGCCATCAACGACCTTCAGGTGAGCTCGTCGAGCGGGCCTGAGGAGGAACTGGAAGAAGGCGAGCAAACCAGTAGACAAAAGGGAGGACACGATGAGCATTCAACTTTCCTGCAGGGATCTTGGAATCCAAGACTGTGATTGGGTCGCGACCGGCGAAACGGCAGGGGACATCGTCGAGCAGGTGGTGCGCCACCTGCGCAAGGAACAAAACATCAACCTGCCTGATGCAGAGGAGATCCTGGAGGGAGACTTTACTCAGAGCCCGCTTGATGACACGATGGACCCAGCCGTCGCCACGATCATCCGCCGGCTGCGCGAGAAGCTCAATCTGGAGGAAAGGGGAACGTCACCGGACATCGGTCTCGTTTCCGGCCGGGTCAAAAGCCCTTAAGAGAGCATTGATGTCGAGGCTCCCGCAGTCGAATCCTTTATCGATGGAGGTTGAAAGTGGCAGACGATGAGCTTTGGGAGGATCCCGCCGGCAACGAAGAAGAGGAAGAGGACGAAACATCCTGGCAGGGTCTGATCGACGACGAAGAGGAGGAAGCGGGAGGAGACGAGGAGGCACGCTGGGAAAGTCCGCTGTTCGACGAGGAGGAACCCGACGAGATACCTCAGGAGCTGCTGCTCAGTCTCGATGCCGACGAGGACGAAGCAGAAGAGGATCTCGAGCAGGTGTACCATTACGACACGCAGCACGGTGACGGGCACACCTACGACGTGGGATTGGCGCTGGACCAGGGCCTGACCTATACTCCACCCACCGACCCGCCTACGATGCCCAGCGCGGACGGCGAGGGCTTGGAGGTCGCGACC
>JBFYTF010000417.1:0-7575 GCA_041300865.1 Anaerolineae bacterium | reverse complement strand
TTGCAGCGTCTCCGGCCCGCCTCGAGGCGCTCCAGCAAATGGAGGCGCTGCACCGATTCGGACCGGAGGCGGGGAACATTCAGTTTGGTCACAAGGAGCGATTCCGACATGTCCTTGTCCTGCTAGCCGCCGAGGCGGAGGGCTATCATCCCTAAGCACTTTAACACCTCACGTTCTGCATGTCAAATTCGCGCTAACTTCAACCGGAGGAGATACACAATCCAACCACTCATCTAAAATCCTACGGAGATGGTATACAGGCCCATCGGAGCGGACCAGGCGCGGACCCCTCCCGTGATTCCGGAGGGGTCCGGAGCAGGTAAGCAGCGGCCGGGAATGAAGGTCCTTGTTGGCCGGAGGGAGCAGCAGCAGTGCGCCCGCAGAGGCCAGCCGGTGCGGCGTGCAAAAGATCAGGAGCCGGCAGAGCGCAGGATTCTTTGAGCCAGGAACAGAACCAGCCCCACGGCGAAGGCCAGGCCGGACAGCACGAGCAGGAAAGGCCACCACTCCCACTCGACCAGGGACATGCCTACAGCGGAAACCACGACGAGAATCCCCAGCGCCAACAACGCGATCGCAGACCACTTTTGCTTGCTCATCATGCACTTCCTTTCTAATCGTCAGGCTCGAAGAGCTTCCAGAGCCACGGTCCAAGAACACCCAGCACACCTTCAAATCGAGCGAATATCAAGGCTTTCTAAACGGAACCAGCCGGTCAACCCTGGCCATGTAGTCGATATACTCCTGGCCAAAGGCCCTCGTGAGCTGCTCCTCCTCTGTGCCGATAAAGATCAGCACACCGGCAGCCAAAAAGACCGAAGGAACAAAATAGACCCAGGTCAACGTGAGCAGTGCGACCGCGGGAAGGATAAAGAACGTCGCGCTGGAGTAGATGGGATTGCGCACAATGCCGTAGGCGCCGGTGGTTACGAGTTTCCCCTTGGAAAAGCCGGTGAGCAGTTGGATCACCGCGGCCGACCAGAGGATGAGCCCCAGAAGCAGCAGTACGTATCCCAGCGGCCTGATAAAACCGAGGCTATGGGGCAATGCTGCGCTTTGAGGTCGAACCGTGTGGACCAATACGGCGGCAACCACTGATGGCAGAGTAAAAAGGATGATCTTCCCGCCCTGCCCGACGATGTTCATTTCGTTCTGCTTGCGCAAGATGTTGATCATGGCATCTCGCCTCCCTTTGGATTGTCCTGGGATCAGGATACCATGCGCCGGGCGCTGTGTCATCAAGCAGACGATGGATTCGCTCCTGGAGAAAAAGGGCTAGCGGTCCGGGGACGGCGTACCGCACAGGTAGGAGCGGCTGCGTACCGCATTTGTGGCGATGGCCCAATGGGACCGAGCGTTAATACGACTATGCAGCGAACCGGGCTCTGTGTCAATGAATGCGGAAACGAATACAAATAGCGCTCGACGAGATCCAGGAACACAACGGGTCAGGAAGGGGATTCGAATTCCCCTTGGCGGCATGGGGCGAGTGCCAGGAATTGGGTGCTCGGCTTTTTCGAGTTCCCCGGGTGAGTGGTCTGCCGGTTGACTTGTGCACAATTCCAACGTATAATCTTGGTGCTGAAGAACACGCCGCATATTGTTGTCGCTAGAGGAGGTGGTATGGATACGGTACGGCAGTTGACCGCTGTGATCGAGCGTGAGGGGGATGGATATGTGGCCACGTGCCCCGAACTCGATGTTGTGAGTCAGGGTACTACAATCGAGGAAGCACGACGGAATCTCGTCGAAGCCGTGGAAGGATTCTTTGAAGTGGCGTCCGCTTCCGAAGTCCGGCGCAGACTCAAGACCGAGACCTATGTCATGTCCATCATGCCGACAGTGCCCTCAGGCCTGACTAGGGAAGTGTCCGGCTAGAGATGCCCAGGCTACGTGTCCTGTCTGGCAGAGAAGTTTGCAGGGTCCTGGCTGCTCAGGGCTTCCAAGAGATTCGCCGCAAAGGAAGCCACATCATAATGCAGAAGAAAGAACAGGACACGACCATCACTGTACCTGTACCGGACCACAGCGAGTTGAGAATGGGGACGCTGTTGGGAATAATCAGGCAGTCTGGTCTCCCTCGCTCGTTCTTCGAGACTGAATAGGTACGCGACGTCTTCCGCCTCGCCTGCGCGTCCGGTGGGATTCCCCTCGAGAGAGGAAGTACTGCTCGGCTATGAGAAGGAGGATCATGAGGGACGCTAGCAGCAGGCAGGCTTTGACCCCACTAACCACCGGCACCCTGTAAGTCCACCGTATCGTCTACCTGGTACACCATGGCGACATAGAAGCCCGCCAAGAACAGCACCTGCCTGCCCCGGTGGCGCAGGGCAGGCAGGGTCATCGCACACTCGGCGCCCCAGAGGCGCGCTACTCGGACAGGAGTGCCTTGAACTCTTTTTCCAGCGCCGGCAGCACCTCGAACAGGTCGCCGACGATGCCATAGTTGGCGAGCTTGAAGATGGGCGCTTCCGGGTCCTTGTTGATGGCGACGATCACCTTGGCCGTCTTCATGCCCGCCAGATGCTGGATGGCACCCGACACGCCGCAGGCGATGTACAGGTTGGGCGTCACCGTCTTGCCCGTCTGGCCTACCTGGTGCGAGTGGGTGATCCAGCCGGCGTCGACGGCGGCGCGGGAGGCGCCGACGGCGGCGCCCAACGCCTTGGCCAGGCTGCGGATGGGCGCAAAGCCTTCCGGCCCGCCCACGCCACGCCCGCCGGAGACGATGATGTCCGCCTCGGCGACGTCGATCTCGCCGACACCGGCGCCGACGATGTCGACGACCCTGGCGCGCACGTTGTCGGCCACGGCCGCCACCTGCTGCACGTCGGCGGCGGCTCCGGGGTTTGGCTCGCCGGCCGGAATCACGTTCGGCCGCACGCTGGCGATCTGGGGCTCGCCGTTGAGCTTGACCTTGGCCAGCGCCTTGCCGGCAAAGATGGGCCGCGTGGCCAGCAGCCGGCCGCCGTCGATCTCCAGGGCTGTGCAGTCCGAGGCCAAGCCGACACCCAGGTGGGCTGCGAGCCTCGGGGCCAGATCCTTGCCCATGGCCGTGGCGCCGATGAGGAGGATGGCCGGCTGGGCCTGAGCGACCAGCTGGCCCAGGGTGGCCGCGTAGGCCTCGCTGGCGTATGGCTGCAAGGCCGGGTCATCGGCGACGTAGACCTTGGTCGCGCCATATTGGGCCAGCATCTCGGGCAGGCCACCGAGCCCCGAGCCGAGCAACACGGCTTCGACCTTGCCGCCCAACTGGCCGGCCAGCTCGGCGCCGGCATTCAACATCTCGAAGGCGACCTTTTTCAGGGCGCCGTCCCGCTGTTCCGCGAAAACCAGGACATTGTTTCCCATCATCCGCCTCCTAGATGACCTTTGCTTCGACGCGCAGCAGGCGCACGACCTCTTTGGCCGCTTCCGCCGGCTCGCCGGGGACGATGCGGCCCGGGGTCCGCTCAGGCGGCGGCATGATGGCCACCATTTCGACCCGCGAACCGGCGGCGCCCACCTCGCCCGCGTCGAGGCCGACGTCGGCCAGGGTCCACTCGGTGAACGGCTTGCTCCGCGCCTGGCGGATGCCGCGGAAGGACGGGTAGCGCGGCTCGTTGAGGCCCTTCTGCGCGGTCAGGACCGCCGGCAGGGGGAACTCTACGACCTCTTTGCCACCCTCGATGTCCCGCTCGGCCCGGCCGGTGCGGGCGTCGAGGTTGAGTTCCAGCTTGCTGATGACCGACACGTGGGGCAGGTTCAGCAGCTCAGCGACCATGACGCCTACGGAGGCGTTGTCCTCGTCGACGGCCTGCTTCCCGGCGAAAATGGCATCATAGTCCCCCAGCTTCTGGACGGCGGCCGCCAGCGCCTTGGCCGTGGCGAAGGCGTCGCCACCCTGGAATGCCTCGGCGGACAGGTGGTAGACCTCGTCGGCGCCCATGGCCAGGCCCTTGAGAATGCTCTCCCGTGCCCGCTCGGGCCCCAAACTGACGAGGGTCACCTTGCCGCCGGCCTGCTCCTGCCACTTGAGGGCTTCTTCCAAGGCAAACTCGTCGTAGGGGTTCACCACGTACTGGATCCCCTCTTCGACGATCTTGCCCCCCCGGACCTCGATGCGCGTCTCGGTGTCCGGCACCTCTTTCAGTAAGACGATTGAGTTCATGCTCCCTCCTGGAATGTGTATTGTTCGGTAGTTATCCCAACATCGCGTCGAGCATTGCCAGCGTCTGCTTCTGAGTAAAGTGCCCCAGCTTGATGGCCTTTGACGGGCAGGCGACCGAGCAGGCGCCGCAGCCCTTGCACAGCACCTCATTGACGGTCATGATCCCGCGCCAGCTATGCAGGCTCAGGGCGCCGTAGGCACAGGCGAACTCGCACAGGCCACAGCCGACGCACAGCTCGCGATCCACGGAACTGACGATGGCCTCCACCTTGGCCTTGCCCCGGGAGAGGGGGATGAGCGCCGACGAGGCGGCTGCCTTGGCCTGGGCGACCGTGTCGGGGATGTCCTTGGGACCCTGGCAGGTGCCGGCCAAAAAGATGCCATCGCTGGTCGTGTCGACGGGCCGCAGCTTGGGATGCGCCTCGGCCAGGAACTTGTCGCCGGTGCACGACAGCTTCAGCATCTTGGACATCTCCTGGCCACCGCTGCCCGGCTCCAGGCCGACGGCCAGGACGACCATGTCGGCCTCGACCTCCACGGTGCGCCGCAGGAGCGTATCCTCGGCGCGCACGACGAGCTTACCGTCCCGCCAGAAGACTTCGGACGGGTTGCCCCGCCGGTAGCGGACGCCCCGCGCCCGCGCCCGGTCGTAAAACTCCTCGCCGCCCTTCGTAAAGGCCCGCACGTCCATGTAAAAGACGGTCACCCGCGCGTCGGGCAGTTGGTCAAGGACGACGTTGGCCTGCTTGGCAGTGTACATGCAGCACACGCGCGAGCAGTATTCGTTGCCCAGCTGCTTGTCGCGCGAGCCGACGCAATGGACAAAGACGACGTGTTGGGGCTGCGTCTGCGTCCCCGGAATGACGATCTGGCCGCCCGTCGGCCCGTTGGCCGCCGCCAGCCGTTCGAATTCGAGCGACGAGACGACGCCGGGATACTGGCCGTAGCCCAACTCGGGCTTGCGCTCGGGATTGAAGGGATCGTAGCCCGTGGCCACGACGACGGCCCCGACCTTGACCTTGAGCTCCTCCGGGCCCTGGCCAAAGTCGATGGCGTTCTCGGGGCAGGCGGCGGCGCAGGGCGGGTCCTCGCGGCAGAGGGTCACCGCCCCCTGCGCGGCAGGTTCCGGGGCCCCGGCGAGCCGCAGGCAGTGGGCAGGATCGACGGTGTAGGTCGCGGGCAGAGCCTGGGGAAAGAGCTTGTAGACGGCTGCCCGGCGGCCGAGGCCCATCTGGAACTCGTCGGCGATCTGGCCCGCCAGGACGCAGGCCGCGGCGCACTTGTCGCACGACGTGCACCTGGCCGCGTCCACGTAGCGCGGCTTGCGGCGTATTGTGGCCTCAAAGTTGCCGATGTACCCCTCGATGCCCAGGACCTCGCTGTAGGCCAAGACGTCGACGTTGGGGTGCCTGGCGGCGCGCTCCATCTCCGAGACGACCAGCGCCCCCGCGTCTTCCATGCGGGGAAAGGTCTTGTTGAGCTGGGCCATACGCCCGCCCAGGCTGGGCTGGCGCTCGACGAGGGTGCACCTGTAGCCCGCATCGGCGATGTTCAGCGCGGCCTCCAGCCCGGCGATGCCGCCGCCGATGACCAGGGCGGCAGGGATGACGCTCACCTCACGCTCGGCCAGCGGCTCCAGGAGCGCGGCCTTGGCCACAGTGCCGGCCACCAGCTCCTTGGCCTTGCGCGTGCCGATGTCGCGGTTGGGGTGGACCCACGACACCTGCTCGCGGATGTTGGCCATCTCGAAATAGTAGGGGTTGACGCCGACCTCTTCGACGACCGTGCGAAACGTCGCCTCGTGCATCCGCGGCGAGCAGGAAGCGACCACGACGCGGTTGAGACCGAAATCGCGGATGTCCTGCTGGATCATGTCCTGGCCGGGGTCAGAGCACATGTACATATAGTCGCGGGACACGACCACGTCCGGCAGGCCGGCCGCGTACTCGGCCACGGCCCGGGAATCGACCGTGGCCGCGATGTTGATCCCGCAATGGCAGATGTACACGCCGATTCTGGATGCCATAGTCTCTCCTCGCTCTCTCCGCTTCCGGCTGTCCTTAACGTGGCCCTCGGCCTGTCATGCTGAGCGAAGCATCTGAGCCGGGTACCCGGAGATTCTTCACTCCGCTGCACTCCGTTAAGAATGACATTGAACGGGGCGGCCGTCACATCGCCTGGGCCACCAGCTCCATGATGTCCATGACCTGGATCTTCTGGTCCAGCCCCAGGATCTTGACGGCATCCTCCAGGGTCAGCAGGCAGAAGGGGCAGGCCACGGCCAGCACGTCGGCGCCCAGGGCCACGGCATCCCGCACCCGCTGGTGGGCCAGGCGCTCCTCGATGTTGGTCCCCTCGGCCCACATGCGGCCGCCGCCGCCCTCGCAGCAGACGCTCCGCTCCCGGCTGCGGTCCAGGTCCTGGAACTCCAGGCCGGGGATGCTGCGCAAAATGTGCCGCGGCTCGTCATAGATCTGGTTGTGCTTGCCCAGGAAGCAGGGATCGTGGTAGGTCACCTTCTTGCCCACCTCGCGGCTCAGATTGAGCTTGCCGGTGTCGAGAAGATCGGCCACGAGCTGGGTGTAGTGCTGCACCGGGAAGGGCATCTGGCCGTACTCGTTGTGAAAGGCGTTGAAGCAGTGGGGCGAGACGGCCACCATGCGCTGGGCCTTGAATTCGGCAAACATCTCGTGGGCGCCGGCCACCATGTCGGCAAAGCCCTCGGCCTCGCCGATGCGCCGGATCTCGTTGCCGCAGCACTGTTCATCGACGCCCATGGTCCCGAACTCGATGCCTGTCTCCTGGAACACCCTGGCCAGAGCGCGGGTCACCGGCTGAATGCGGGGGTCGTAGGCCGGGGTGCAGCCCACGTAGAACAGCAAATCGGTGTCGCCCACGTCCAGGACGTTGGCCACCTCAAACTCGAGGCCCTCGGTCCAGCCATCGCGGCCCTCGGTGGCAAAACCGAGGGTGTTGCCCCGGGTGAAGGCGCTCATGAGGGCGTCGCGGACGCGGGGCGGCACGCCCTTGCCCTCGCCGACGATGTAGCCGCGCAGGCCGATGATGACATCCGCGGGCTTGATATCCTTGGGGCAGCGAATGGTGCAGGTCAGGCAGTTCGTGCAGTCCCAGAGGACGTCCATGCGGCTGGGGTCCACCTGGTCTTCCACCAGCACCTCGTAGATGATGCTGCGGATGTTCAGGGCCGTCTTCATGGACACCGGGCAGCCGCCGGTGCAGCGCCCGCACTGGATGCACTCCAACAGGGTGTATTCTTTCGCGAAGTCACGGGTGTTTACTTTCATGCTACCCCCTTGCCGTAATCGCCATGGCCTGTGGGCCAGGCCTTGTGATCAACGCCCTCTTCTGAGCAGATCGTCGACGTCACGAAACTTCTTGTACCTCGGTCGCCGTTCTTTCCTGTC
>JBFYTF010000388.1:0-2610 GCA_041300865.1 Anaerolineae bacterium | reverse complement strand
CGCCCGGGTGTCCGCCACGTTCACCAGCTTGGTGGCAGGCTTGCCTCCGGCCGCGAGCGCAGGTGCCCACGCGAGCCACGCGCCGACGGCCGCCATCCAGGCAAGCCGGAGCCTGCCATGCCGATTCTTACTAATGCCCTCGGTCATTTTTTGCACCCCGGTGTACGGTTTTCCGCTCGCAGCGCCACGCCGAAGTCCTTCATGGCATGCTAACGAATTGCCGCAGGATGTTAATAGGGCGCGATGCTACTCCGGCCTCATGGTTTTCGCTACATGTACGGCGCGCCGCGATGGTTCGTCTGCGGCGACCGACTCCTACGTGAGCCTGCTCTGCTCCGGCGGCGCAGGCAACGCGGCATGATCATCTCCCTTGGGTGACCACGATTCTTCGTCTGCCGCCGGCGGGGCGGTCAGATCCTCGTCCAGTCGCCCGGCCTCTCCCGTGGCTGCTGTTGCATTCGAGGGTGGGAACAGAATATCCACCCGGCTCAACGCACCAGGTTTGGTGCGTCGAAGGGGGTGGATGAGCCCATCCCCCGGCTCAACGCACCAAGATGGGTGCGTTGAAGGGGGTAGATGGCGTATCCCCGGCCGCAACGCGCCACGCGCCGAGGCCGGGCCCCGGGCCAGAGCGGCATGATCCCCCCTTGGGTCAGTTCCGGGCTGAGGGCCCGCGGCGCGCTCCGACCCAATCCCAGAACTCCTGCCACCAACCGCTTTGGCGGACACAGGCGAGGGCGACGGTGTGGTTGAGGTGGTCGGTCAGCCAGCCGGCGCCGCGCTTGGTGATGGGATGGATGAAGTGGATGTGGCCACCCTCGACCGCACCGCTGCCGAGCGGCCAGCCCTGCTCTTTGAAGTAGTCGTAGTGGACCGCACGGGCGCGCTGCTCGAAGTAGATGGCGACGTTGTCGACCTTGGTCCGGTCCTTGATATCCTCGACGGCCAGGGCTACCTGTCGCACCTGACCGACGAGCTCTCGCACGCGGCCGGTGTGGAGCAACGACTTGGCTGATGTCAGCCATGGCTCCGGCGCGCTCGGCACGGCATCTTTGCCGTAAGTGGTCACGTCGCGCAGGTGTTTGATGGCGTGTTCGCGATCGAGGATCATGCGCAGGTCTGAGCCGAAGGCGCCCTGAGCGGCCTCGGCGATCTTCTCGTCACCATCGGCGATGGCCACGGCTTTGACGCCGTCCTGCCAGCCGCGGTTGGCTGCCAACCCGACCAGTTTGTGCGGAGCCTGCTCGTACTCGCCGATGTATGCGTCATAGACCCAGTCGGTCTCGCCCTTGGTTTGCGCGCAGAGCAGCTTGACCTGCCTGCCCTCGATGGGCCGCTGGACCTTGGGCAGCTCCCGCACTGGCGTGCGCTCCACCACGGCTCCCTCGACGAGCTCAGGCCGCACCAGCGGCTGAACGGTCTTGCCCGAAGAGCTGTCCATCTCGACGAACACCGCATCGACTCGCGGCTTGTGGCCTCGTCGGGCCTCGGCGTCTTCGGCTGCCTGACCTAGCTTCTCGTCGAGGAACGTCCGGGCGAGCTCGCCGCTCTGCTCGGCATGCTGCAGCACCGTAGTCCGGCCGGGCTCGATGCCGTGGTGCTCCTTGAGGCGTCGCACCGCCGTCGGCGCGCCTTTGTCCAGGAAGAAGTCCGAGGAGAGCCGGTCGAACAGCAACGTACTCTTGCTGTAGTGCTCGATGCCGAGCTGCTCGTGCGCCGGACGCACGGACCTGCCGCACATCGTGCACCGCAACGAAACGCCGTGCCCCTCATGGGTCCCCTGCATGCTCTGCACCCGCAGCCCTGGCCGGTGATGGAGCTCCAGGTTGCCACCGCAGCCGCAGGTCCGCTCCTGCCGCAACCCCTCGGCCACGGCCTGCTCGATAGTTTGCACCATGGCGAAGGCCCCCATCTCGGCCCGGGCCGCGTGAATCATATCGTCCATCTGGTCGACGCTGTGGATGTCCTGTGGCCGGCTCTCGAGTGCCTGGGCATAAACGGTCTTGAACGCATCGACGGCCTGCCGCATGCTCAGCGTCATCATCATCGCAGCATCCTTTCTTTGGCGCCCGGCCAGGCGCTTTGTTGTGTCGCGAAAGGATGCTGCGATCTCTTCTTGCGATTGAACAGCTCCGTCTTCAGCCCCTCAACTTGAATAGGGCGGACATTGTTAGCGAGCCCGAAGGTTGCCGTTGGGGGGGCTGTCACGGCGCGCGCTACCCCGAGCCATGTGTGGGGGCTCGGGGCGCGCGCCGCGCCAGTCCCGACTGCCGGAGCGCACTGTGCCGCTGACCACGTGAAGGCCAGGCACGCTCGCCGCGGGACTGACTCACCGCCACCCCATCCGCTGTGCGACGATGCCACGGGGCCGATCGGCAGGACGGCGCCTATCTGTCACCTCGACGGGCAGAGCGCTTGATTCATGGCGGGCTGTCACGCCGCGCGCTGCCAAGTGCCCGAAACCAGATCGGTCGATCGTGCGGAGCTAGGGAAGCACCCTTGCTCGACGGGGAAGCCGTGTGCTAGCGTACGCTCCGCTTGCAACCGGGTGAGGAGTGAGGGACAGCGTCGGGTGGAGGCCCGGTAGAACGTCGAAGGACTCCGGTCAAT
>JBFYTF010000306.1:0-14975 GCA_041300865.1 Anaerolineae bacterium | reverse complement strand
GCTCCCGGGTTTTGCCCGGCAGGATCAGGCCTTCGAAGCCGTCCTGGATGCCCACCACCTGCCAACCGAAGTGGCCGGTTGCCGTCTTGACCACCGCGCGAATGACCGCGTTCAGACCCGGAGCATCGCCACCTCCGGTGAGGACGCCGATGCGCCGCATTCCGTTGCCGCTCATGATGCCTCCCGTTGGTGCCCGGTTTTGGCTTCCCGGCAGCGCGTGCCCCCTCGAGCCTACAGCTCGAGCCCCATAACGCGGTAGGGACGCCGCAGGCCAGGAATCAGCAGGTTATCCAGCAAAACTTGCCAAGCTCGTTTCCGGTAGAGCCGGTACGCATTGGTCTCTGCCGCCATCGTCGACAGCACGCCCTTCTGATAGGGCACACCGGCCAATAGACAGTCGTGCAAAAGGCCGCCGATCCCCTGGCCCTGGGCTTTCGTCATCAGCGCCATCTCAGCCAGCCGAAAGCTGCCAACAAGCCAGGCAGCTACAAGCTGCGGGGGTGCCAGGGGAGCAACCGCCTCGTGCCAGCCCTGGCCCGGGGCGTTTTCATGCCCGTAGGCAAAGCCCAGGAATTCGCCGCTGCCTCTGTCTTTGGTGACGACCAGGCGAAACCCCTTCCTGCCGGCGTGCTCCGGCAAGAAGCGGGAGAAGCCGGCCACTTCGTCTTCGCCCTTCGAGTAGGGCGGGGTGCCGAACGCATCGCGATAGACGGCGACAAGCCGGTCGCGAGCTGCTTCGACTTCCTGGGATGCCAGAGAACGGACAATGACAGACACCGCACCACCTCTCCACTTCGCAGGCGCCGCATGGCGGGCACATGGAATTGTACCATCGTCGGTGCCAAATGAGAAGTGTCGGGGCCGGCGAAAAGTTGCCACCTGGGCGAGGTTGCGCCCACAGGGATCTGTGGTACAATGCTTGCGACATGGTGGGCTGTCCGGCGCTGCCGCCCGGGCGGCACCATCCCGAAGGAGAGCGAGAACACATGGCCAAAACGGACGAGCAGGCTCCCCAGGGCCTGGTGGCAGAGATCAAGGATCCTGTCAGCGGCGAGATCTGGGGCAGCGTCGACCTGAAGATCAAGAGTTTCGCCACGGGCAGCAAGGGGTTCTACGCCTCGGCAAAGGTTACCAATCCAAAGAACCCCGATGCACGTTATCAGTGCAACCTGCAGATGATCTTGATTGGCAGCAAGGAGTGAAGCGTCGCCGTCCCGCCGTATAAGCACCTCGCGCAAGCTGATGCACATGGCCCTGGCCCTGGTGCCTGCGGCCGGCTGGTGGCTGTCGTTCCAGGCCGCAGTGGCGCTGTGCGCACTGCTGTTGGCCGGCTCCCTGACCGTCGAGATCGCGCGGCGCCGGTGGCCGGCCCTCAACCAAGTTCTGTGGCAACTGCTGCCCACCGTCTTTCGGCCCTGGGAGGGGCAGCGCGTCCTCGGCTCCACCTGGTTCACGCTGGGTGCCCTGCTCGCTATGTTGGCCTTTGGCCGCGATGTGGGCGGCACGTCTTTGCTCTTTTTGGCCTGGGGTGACGCGGCGGCCGAGATTGTGGGGCGCCGCTGGGGACCGCAGACCGGGGGCAAGACCATCGCGGGCAGCCTGGGTTGCCTCTTTGCCTGTCTCCTGGCTGCACTTGTCGGCATGGGGCTGGGTGGGCTGGAGCCGTGGACTGTGCTGGCCGGCGCCGTCACGGCTACCCTGGTGGAGCGGCGGTCACCCCCGCCCGACGACAACCTCTGGATTCCTGTGCTCAGCGGGCTGGTGATGGCGGCAGTGGAGCTGGTGTTGTGAGGAGGCATGGAGCGGTGCGATTCTGTGCTGAGTGTGGTGCCGAGCTGCCGGCGCCGGAAGCAGAGGCCGGCGACGCCGTGGTGTGCGGCACGTGCGGCCATCATTGGACCTCCGCTTTGAGGGTGGCAGCCGGGGTGCTGGTGGAGCAGGACGGCGCGCTGCTCCTTCTCCAGCGCAGTCCGACTGATCAGGCCTTTGCCGGCGCCTGGAACCTGCCCGCGGGCTTCTGTCGTGCGGGAGAGGACCCGCGCCAGGCGGCAGCCCGCGAAGCGGCCGAAGAGGCGGGGCTGGTGGTGCGGCCTGGCCGTCTGGCGGGCGCATATTTCTTTGACGACGACCCCCGCGGCGACGGGATGCTGCTCGTCTACGAAGCGGAAGCTTCCTCTGTTAGGGTGCAGGTCGACGGGCTCGAGGCCGTGGCGGACGGATTCTTCGGGACCGACGCGTTGCCCGCGCCGCTGTGCGGTGGCGGGCACGACCAGGCCATTCGCGCTTGGGCCGAAAGGCGACGCGATCGCTGGCAGCCTGGCTTGCCGCCGCGCTTCTGCCCACACTGCACCCAGCCGCTCGAGGAGCGGCCCGCATTTGGCCGGCAACGCCTGGTGTGCGCCGCCTGCGGATTCGTCCACTTCCGCGAGGCCAAGGTGGGGGTGTCTGTGCTTGTCCAGGAGGCCGGACGCCTGCTTCTCGTACGCAGGGCCATCGAGCCTGGGCAGGGGCTCTGGAGCCTGCCCTCGGGATTCATCGACTGGGACGAGGAGCCCGAGGCGGCGGCCGTGCGAGAGTGCACCGAGGAAACGGGGCTAGAGGTCAACAGCCTGGCACTCCTCGAGGTGAGGCACTACACCGACGACTTTCGCGGGCCGGGCCTGAACCTGGTGTACCGCGCCAGCGTCGCGGGGGGCAGCCTGCGGGCGGGAGACGATGCCGCCGAAGTCCGCTTCTTCGCTCGCGAGGAGCTGCCTCCCGGCGAGGAGATCGCCTTCGCCAGCCACCGTCTGCTCCTCGACGGCTGGCGCCGGGGGGAACGAGGTGCCGAGGATGGGTCTCAAGGGCAGGGTTCTGCTCGTCAACCCCTGGATCCATGATTTCACGGCGTACAACCTCTGGATTGAGCCGCTGGGGCTCCTGACTATCGGGGCGGCCCTGCAGGAGAACGGCTATGCCGTGGCGGCCATCGACTGCCTGGGTCTGGGTGCGATGAGGCAGCCCGCCCGGCCCGACGGGACGGGCAAGTTCCTGAAGGAAGAGCTCAGCACGCCGCCCGCCGTCGCCGGCGTCCCCAGGCACTACGGTCGCTACGGCGTGCCGCTCCACGAGTTTGGTGCGCGGCTCGCCGGGCTGCCCGCTCCGGACCTGGTGCTCGTCGCCTCGGGCATGACCTACTGGTACCCGGGGGTCGTGGAAGCCATCGCCCTGATCCGGCAGCGATTCGGGGGCGTACCGGTGGCCCTGGGCGGCGTCTATGCCACATTGTGCACCGAACACGCCCGGCAGGTGACGGGAGCCGACCGGGTCATCGCCGGGCCGGGCATGGTGCGGGCGCTCGAGTTTGCCGCCGAGGTGACCGGCCACGACCTGGATCCTGCCAGGTACGCCAGTCCTCGCGACTGGCCGGTACCGGCCCATGACCTGGTACCGCGGCCCTTTGCCGGGCTCCTGACCGCTTGGGGCTGTCCCTACCGCTGCTCCTATTGCGCCGGACACCTCTTGCAGCCCGTCCTCGCCCGGCGAGATCCAGCCGCGGTCCTCGCCGAAGTGGAAGCGGGGATGCGCCGCGGCATCCGCGACTGGGCCTTTTACGACGACGCACTGTTGCTCGATGCCGACCGGCATCTGGTGCCCATCCTGGAGGGGCTGGTGGCGCGCGATCTGCACCTCCGCCTGCACGCGCCTAACGGCCTTCACGTCGGAGCCATGACACCCAGCATCGCGCACCGGCTACAGCGTGCCGGCCTGGACGTCGCCTGGTTGTCACTTGAGACCGCAGACGACGAGCGCCAGCAAGCGACGGGGGGCAAGGTTCCGGCCGGCGCCTTTGAGCAGGCGGTGAGTTCTCTGCGGGCCGCCGGCTTTGGAGCGCCCCGCGTCGGCGCCTACATCCTCGCCGGTCTGCCCGGCCAGGAGCTGGACGAGGTGGAGGCTACGGTGCGCTTTGTCCACGGGCAGGGGGTCCAGGCCAAGCTTACCCACTTTTCGCCAATCCCCGGCACGCCAGACGGCGAGCGCGCCCTGCCGCCCGGCACGGATCCCCTGCTGCACAACAAGACGGTCGTTCCCTACCTGCGCGGCGAGGACTATGTACGGCGCCTCCAGCGCCTGGTGCTCACGGTCCAGGCAGGCAACGCCGCCCTGGCTGGCCGGTCGTCCTGAAACAAGTCCGAGGTCTGCGGTTTCATCTGCCCAAGTTCAGGAGCGGGCTAGCGCCAACAGCTCCTGCGCCAGGCGATTGTGGTGGGCGATGGTCTCGGGTAGATCAACAGTGCAAAGCTGGGCATCCTCCACCACGACGCAGCCATTGATAACCGACAAGTCCACCCGGGGAGGCTCGCAGAAGACCAGCGCTGCCAGGGGATCGGCCTGACAACCGGCAAAGGCCAGGCGGTCCAGGCGCACACCGATAAAATCGGCGGCCATGCCGGGTGCCAGCGCGCCCACATCGTCACGGCCCAAGACGGCGGCCCCTCCCCGCGTGGCGAGCCAGAGGGCTTCTTCGGCGCTCATGGACGAGGCTCCCAACTTGACTCGCTGCAGGAGCATGGCCTGGCGTGCCTCGGCAAAAAGGTGTCCCGAGTCGTTGCTGGCGCTGCCGTCTACGCCCAGGCCGACCTTCACGCCCGCGTCCATCAGGGCCCGGATGGGTGCGATGCCCGAGCCGAGGCGCATGTTCGAGCTAGGGCAATGCGCAACACCGGTACCGGTCTCGGCCATCAGGCGCACTTCTGCGTCGTTGAGGTGCACGCAGTGCGTCCACCACACGTCGGGTCCCACCCAGCCGAGCTCGCGCATGAGCTCCACGGGGCGCACGCCAAACTTACGCAGACAGAAAGCCTCTTCATCCAGGGTTTCGGCCACGTGCGTATGGAGGAACAGGCCTCGCTCCCGGGCAAAGGCGGCGGAGGCGCGCATCAGGTCGGGCGTCACCGAGAAGGGTGAGCAGGGGGCGATGACGAGGCGGCACATGGAATAGGGGGCCGGGTCGTGAAAGGCCTCGTAGGCGCGCTGGCTGTCGGCCAGGATCGCCCCTTCGTCCTCCGTCACCGAATCGGGTGGGAGCCCCCCCTGCGACTTGCCGAGGGACATGCTGCCGCGGTTGGGGTGAAACCTCACGCCCACCTGCCTGGCAGCCCGGATCTCGTCGTCGATGCGGCTGTCGTTGGGGTAGATGTAGAGGTGATCGGCCGCCGTGGTGCAGCCGCTGAGGACCATCTCGCTTAGCGCTGTGAGGGCGCTGACGTACACGGCCTCCGCCGTGAGACCGGCCCAGACAGGGTAGAGGGTGCGCAACCAGTCGAATAGCTCCGCGTCCTGCGCCGTGGGCAGCGCGCGGGTCAGGCTCTGGTAGAGGTGGTGGTGGCAGTTGACCAGTCCCGGCAGGATGACCATCCCGCGGGCATCCAGGACCCGGTCGGCAACAGCCGGCAGGTCGTCCGTGGGCCCCGCCTGGCGGATGACATTGTCTTCGATGTAGAGGCCACCGCCGGTAATACGGCGGCGAGCATCGTCCATGGTGATCAGCAGCGTGGCATTCTTGAGCAGCGTCGTCGGCATACGATCCTCCTTCCTTCCGGTGCCCCCTCATTCTAGCACACAAGGTGCACCGGGTCAACGGCAACCCTCTGGAAAAGCATGCTGCTTCTTTCGTGCACTGGCGGTTTTTCCGCCCACTCTCAAATTGTGATATAATCGTGACATGATTGTGTACCTGGCCGAGATAGCAACCTATACCGGCCTGCTGCTGGCCTATGCCGGCCTGCTGATCCTGGCCGTTCGACGTCGCATCGGCCGGGGCCGCAGCCAACGCCTGCTGGAAGGGGGGTTGGCCCTGGCAGCCCTCTGGACACTGGCCCTCGCCGTCCTGGGAGTTCTCACCGAAGGTCCCTGGTGGAGCTATGTCTGGCACCGCGTCGCACAGGTCGGCCTAGTCCTGCTGGCGCTGGTCACCGCCGAGTTCTCGGCTGCATTCGTGGAACGAAAGGGACGCCTGCCGGCGGCCGTCGCCTTAGCCGGAATCCTGTCCCTGGCCGCTTTGGCCGTCGAGCTGGTCGATGTCGAGCTGTCCCTTGGGTCCCTGTCCCTGGGACCGGTAGAGACCGGCACAGCCCTGCTGTTGGCCGCCTGGATGGCGGCGACGGGCGGGGCGTGGTGGACGGCCACTGAGGAGCTGCGCCAGGTGCGCGGCTACAAGCACCGGAACCGGGTAGGGTACCTCACCCTGGCCCTCATGGCCTTCCTCGCGGGCGACCTGCTCATCCTCGCGGGTAGCGGGCCGGCAGTAACCGCGGGCTTCCTGGGCCGGCTTCTGGGCTTTGGCGTCCTGACCATCACCCTCCTGCGCTACGATCTGCCCGATATCCGTCGCCTGTCTTTCGCTGCCCTGCGCATCTTTCTCCTGGTTGGCGTTTCGTTCCTGCTCTACGCTGTGGCGGTGATGGCGGCCACCATCATCGTCAACGCCATTTGGGGCCCGGAGCGCCTGGTGTTTTTGGTGCCGGCTCTCCTTCTGGCCATCCTGGCAGCGACGGTGGTCGACCTCAAGCTCAGGCCTTCTATGCGGCGCATCTTTGACCGCATAGTGTTGGGCCAGACCTACGACGTTCAGAGCTCGCTGCGCAATTACAGCCAGCAGATTAACTTTATCCTTGACCTGGAGCGGCTGGCCGACACGACGTTGGAATGGCTACGAACCACGCTTCGCGTCGACCGTGCGGCGTTTGTGCTCCTCTCTGACGCAGCGCAGGACCAAGTCGAGCTCCGGGTGCTGCGCAACAGTGGCGATCACTTGCCCGTCCCGGCCCTCTTTGCCCGCGAGAGCCGTTTTGTGGCGCACTTTCGCCGGATCGGCCGCCCCCTGTCCCAGTACGACCTGGATATGCTCACCTGGTTTCAGGCCATGCCCGCCGCGGAGCGGAGTTGGCTAAAGGCTCTGGGCGCCGAGGTCTATATTCCAGTCCTGCTGCCCGAGAAGCCGGTGGCCCTGCTGGCACTTGGACCCAAGACAACGGGACAGCCTTACTCCGACGAGGACATGGAGACGCTGATGGCTCTGGCCGGCCAGACGGCGACAGCTCTGGAGAACGCCCGGCTCCTCGATGACCTACGCGCGGTCCAGGACGACCTGGAACGCCTCAACAATGAGCTGGCCGAGACCAACCGTCAGCTCAAGCGGCTGGACCGCGTCAAGGTCGACTTTGTCACCATCGCCTCCCACGAACTGCGCACGCCCTTGTCTCAGATTTTTGGCTATTCCGACGTGCTCTCGAGCATGCAGACGGAAGAGCTGGGCAACTCGCAAGCGTTCACCGAGTTCGTGGCAGGCATCGCCCGGGGTGCCCGGCGTCTCAAGCGCGTAGTCGACGCGATGGTCGACGTCTCTCTGCTGGAGACCGGTAACCTGCGCATCCACCCCGTGCCGGTTCCCCTCGACCTGGTGGTGAGCAGTGCCCTGTCGAGCGTCAAGCCGGCCGCCGACCGGCGCAATCTGCACCTGGAAGTTCAAGACCTGTCGCCCCTGCCTTACGTCGAGGCTGACAGCGACCGCCTGGAGCAGGTTTTCGTCAGCTTGCTTAACAACGCCATCAAGTTCTCCCCCGACGGCAAGCACATTGTCGTCTCGGGCTACTGCGCGCCGGCGGCCGCGGCCGAGACCTTTGTTGAGCTGGCCGTCAGCGACGAGGGCATCGGCATCGATCCTGAGCAACAGCGCCTGATATTTGAGAAGTTCTACAGGCCGGAGAATCCGATGCTCCACAGCTCGGACGAAGTGGCTTTCAAGGGAGCGGGGCCCGGACTTGGCCTGGCCATCGCCAAAGGCATCGTCGAAGCACACGGCGGACGGATCTGGGTCGAGAGCCCCGGGCGTGACGAAGTGCGATGTCCCGGCAGTACCTTCCGCGTCCGGCTGCCCGTGGCGGCGCGGGTGCAGGAGTAACGCCATGGCGAGACAGGATGTGGACCTGGCGCCCTGCCCGGGCGCAACCGTCGATGACCTGGACACGGCCCTCGTCGAGGTGTATCGCGAAGAGTTGACACGCCGCCGCCCCGGCTCGCCCCGCGTCCGCCTGCCCCTGGAAAGCCTGCTCCTGGAGGTGGGGGCCGCCATCGAGGTGGGCAAACAGGTGCAGCCGACGCTGACGGGCATGCTCTTTTTCGGGCGAGATCCGCAGCACTTTTACCCCTCACTGACCGTCACCTTCCTCCATTTTTCGGGAACCTCCCGAGCACGTATGCGCGAGGACGAGGCCCTCTACCTGGACAACCGCGAGTTTCGCGGCGTGCTGCCGGCTATCATTGATACCACGCGGGCCACGATCTACGAGAAGATTGGTAAGCAGGGCTGGGTAGAGGGTTTTGTGCGGCATGACGTGCCCGAGTATCCTGAGGTTGCCTACCGCGAAGCCATCGTCAATGCCGTAGCCCACCGGGACTATGACCTGGAAGGCGGCTTTGTGCAGGTCCGCCTCTTTGTCGACCGGGTCGAGATTCAGAGCCCCGGCGGTCTGGGTGGGCACCTGACGGTCGACAACATTGCCTACGAGCAATACACCCGCAATCCGCACATCATGGCCTTGCTGGAGGATTTCGGCTACGTGGAACGGCGGGGCCTGGGCGTCGACCAGATGATCCAGGCAATGCAGGACGCAGGGCTGGAGCCACCCGTTTTCGAAAACCGCGGCTCGTCCTTCTGGGTCACCCTCAAGGGCAGGCCACCGGACAAGCCGCTTCCCAACCTGGACAACCTGGGCCTGAACGAGCGACAGGTCCGCGCCTTCCTGCAGTTGCGCACGCAGGGTCGCGTCACCAACCGCGGCTACCAGGAGATGTTTGGTGTGTCGGAGCGCACCGCGCTCTATGACCTGCAAGGGCTCGTCGACGCCGGCCTTGCCCTGCCCGTTAGCAGCGGCCGGGGCCGGTACTATATCCTGCGCGACTGAGGGAGCCCAGCTAGCCGCAGAAATGCGGGGCGGCACGTGCTGTCGCCCCGCGCTCGTTTCTACTGTCCCCGGCAAACTAGAACATATGTTCTACATTTCTGGTTGTTTGCGGGTTTTTTGCGGGTTTTTTGCGGGTTTATTCTTTACTCCAGCACCACCGTGCAGTGAGCGCACCGGCGCGCAGCAAGCGGGATCTCGGACAAACACTCCGGGCAGGTCTTGGTGGGTACCTCGACCACGGCTTCCGGCGGTTTCTGGAGAGACTTCACCGACCGGATCACGAGAAACACGGCCAGGGCGATGATGATAAAGGTGATGACGTTGTTGATAAACAGGCCGTAGTTGATGGTCGGTGCGCCGGCCGCCTGGGCCTCTGCCAAGCTATCATAGGTCTCGGGCCCCAGCGTGATGAACAGATCGCTGAAATCAACGCCACCGAGCAGCATGCCGATGGGCGGCATCAGGATGTCGTTTACCAGCGAGCTGATGACCACGCCAAACGCCGCGCCGATGATGACCGCGACGGCCAGGTCGAGGACGTTGCCCCGCAACACAAACGCTTTGAAATCCTTCCACATGATCCTCTCTCCTTTCCTTACATGAACTATGCGGCCGCTCTCCCAAGACGGTCTTGGGCTCAAAAATAGGACGGGCTCAGGGCAATGAGCAGCTGGCCTCCGTAATACAGAAACAGGCCGAGGCGGTTGGCCGCGAACGGCAGCCGGAAACGGTTGATGGCCAGCACCAGGTCTGAAAGCCAGAACAGCGAAGCACCGAGGGTCAACAGCCAAGCCTGAGTGGTGGTGAAAGTATCGCCAAAGAAGGTCGAGACGGCGCGGTTGACCATAAGACAGATGACAAGGATGTAGACCAGAACCGGGACCTGCATCGCGCCCAGCCCCGGCTTCAGGTAAAAGAAGACGACCACCGCCACGATCAGGAGCACCGCCCCAGTGACCAGGTCCTGCGGGTGAAAACCGTTGTAGGCGGTAATGGCGATGGTGTACACGATATGGGCCAAGAGAAAGGATACCAGGCCGATGCGGAACCAGCGGTCGGTGCGCAACATGAGGGCCACGTCACCGCCCAGCGAAAAGATGAGGCCGGCGGTGATCCACAGGGTAAAGGCCGGTATGGCATCGGGCTGGAGGAGAGAGAGCAGCGCCACGACGATGACCAGGACTGTTGACAGGGGCTTCCAGAGATAGACCTGGCGGCGATCCTCGCGGAACTCGGCCAGGACGAGCAACGTGACGGTTATGGCCAGGAACGGGACGGGAATCAGGTGAGCCATCTTGTTTTTGCCTCGCGTCGCAAGCGTGTCTGAACCCTGCCGCTATTATACCACGGGTTCCGCAGATTGCAACACAATCAGGCCCGGTCCACCATCTCGACCAGCACCTGGCCCAAGATCGCGATGCCCTCCCGGATCCTGGCCGGCGTAACGTAGCTGAAAGCCAGGCGCAGGTACTCCCCCGCCGGCTCTTCGGCAAAGAACGGATCCCCGACGGGAATGAGCAGCCCTGATTCTCGCGCCCGCCGGGCAACACCGGCAGCACTCAGCGGCCGCGGCAGGCCTAGCCACACGAAAAAGCCACCCCGGGGGCGCGTCCAGGTCGTCTCAGTGGGCATGTGCGCCGCCAAGGCGTCGAGCATGGCGTCGCGGCGCTCGCCGTACAATGCCCGCAGCCTGTCGACGTGAGACTCGAGGAGGCCCTCCCGGCAGTACTCGGCCAATATGTTGGCCACCAGCGGGTTGACGCCGCCGCTCATGGAGCGCAACCCACTGCCTACCAGCCGCGCGATCAGCCCTGGCGGCCCGAGCAGCCAACCCAGCCGCAGCCCAGGAGCCAGGATCTTGGAAAAGCTACCGATGCGCAGCACCCGCCCGGATCGCGCGCCCCCCGCCCGCCGATCCCAGGCAAAGAGGGAGGGCGGCACCTGGCCCTCGTACGCCAGGTCGCGATAGACGTCATCTTCGACGATGAGCAGGTCGTGGCGCTCGGCCAGCTCCCACAGGGGCTGACGCCGCTCGGCAGCCAGGGTAATGCCACTGGGATTCTGAAAGTTGGGGATGACGTACAGCAGCCGCGCCCGCTCCCCGCTCCGCGCCAGCTCTGCCAGCCGGCCAGCGAGGTCATCGATCTGCAGCCCACCGTCGTCGGTCGGGACTTGCAGCGGGCGGAGGCCGTGATCGCGCAAGAGCTGCAGCGTCTCGTGATAGGTAGGCGCCTCGACGAGGACGATGTCGCCCGGCCGGGTATACAGGGTGCAGACGTGGTCCAGCGCCTGTGCCGAGCCGCCGCTCAACATGATCTGCGGCCGTTCTACGTCCAGCCCCTCATCACGTGCCATCCGGGCGCGAAGAAAGTCGATTAGGGGGCCGTAGCCCTGCTCCGGGCCATACTGCAGAGCCAGCTCCGGCCGCTGCCGGAGCACTATATCCGCAGCCCGGCGCAGCTCCTCAGCGGGAAAGCTGTCCGGGTCGGGCAGGCCGTAGATAAACGAGATGGTGCCGGGCGGGCCGGCCGCCTGCACTGTGGCCAGGGGATCATACGGTGTCGCGTCGGTCACGTCGCTCCTCCTGTGAGTGGTTGTTCCACGGTCCGGCGTCAGCGCCCAGGGCTCAGCCCGGGAGAAAGCGGTAGAAGGCCTGATTGGCCAAAAGGTGCCCACGCTCGGTGAGGCGGATGCGCTCTGCGTCCACCTCGATCAGGTCCAGGGCCAACAGCTCCTCCAGCTGGGCAGCGTAATGCAGGCGAGCGTCGACCCCGAACCGCTCGCTGAAGCGGGCGAGGACGAGGCCCTCCTCGAGCAGGCGCAAGGCCAGGATGGTCGTCTCGGCCATCTCCAGGTCCGGCGGGATGTCTTCCGCACCCGCCACGGGGCTCGAGCCGGCCAGCAGCCGTCGCACATAGTCCCCGGGCTCGGCAACGTTCCACCAGCGCCGGCCTCCGGCCCAGGAATGGGCGCCGGCGCCAACGCCCAGGTAAGGCTCATTGTGCCAGTAGGTCAGGTTGTGGCGGCAGCGAAACCGGGGCTCGCGCGCCCAGTTCGAGATCTCGTAGTGCTCGTAGCCGGCCACGGCACAGGCTGCCTCGGCCCACTCGTACATCTCGGCTGCCAGGTCGGGATCGGGGCTCGGAAGCTTCCCACGCTGGACCCGAGCTGCCAGCGGCGTTCCTTCTTCGAGGCTCAGGGCGTACAGCGACAGGTGCTCCGGACTCCTTTCCAGGGCGAGATCCAGCGATGTCTGCCAGGCAGCCAGGGATTGGCCGGGCAGCCCGTAGATCAGGTCCAGGCCGACGTTTTCGAACCCGGCCTCGCGGGCGGCCTCGAGGGCTTTGACGGCCTGGGCAGCGGTGTGGATACGACCAAGGAGGCCAAGCTCACAATCGTCGAGGCTCTGCACGCCGAGGCTCAGGCGGTTTACCCCCAGCTCCCGCAACCGGGCGAGGGTAGGGGCGTCGACGGTGCCAGGGTTGGCCTCGATGCTGACCTCTGCATCGACCGCGATGTGAAACGTAGCGCGGGCCGCGGCCAGGATCTCGGCCAGCAGTGCCAGGGGTAGGATGGTCGGCGTGCCGCCGCCAACGTACACGCTCCCGGCCGGCGCGGCGCCGGCCGCCTCCATCTCCAGGCTCAGCGCCCGGGTATACCCCGGAAACTGCTCTTCGAGACCCGCGTAAGAGTTAAAGTCGCAGTAGGCGCACTTGGCGCGGCAGAACGGGACGTGGACGTAGAGGGCAATCGCTCCCTTGCCGGGCATTCTACCGTGGCGGCCGGGCCACCGACTCGATGGCGTCCAGGATCTTGACGTAGCCGGTGCAGCGGCAGAGATTGCCGGCCACGGCCTCCTTGATCTCGTCCCGCGTCGGATGGGAATTGCGGTCCAGCAGAGCCTTGGCCGACAGGATGAAGCCAGGGATGCAGTAGCCGCACTGCACGGCACCATGCTCGACAAAGGCCTGTTGCAGGGGATGAAGGCGATCGCCATCGCTCAACCCCTCAATGGTCAAGATCTCCTGGCCCTCGGCGCGCAGGGCTGGGATCAGGCAGGAAAGGACCGGCTCGCCAGCCATGATGACCGTGCAGGCCCCACACTCGCCCTCATTGCAGCCGATCTTGGTCCCTGTGAGGCCGAGTTTGTCACGCAGGACGTCGACGAGAAGCTCGTCGGCCTCTACTTGCACGGCTACGGGTTGGCTATTGACAGTCATGGTCAGGGTATAGCTTCGGGGTTCCATGGTTTTCCTGGCTCCAGTCGTCCCTGGTTTGTCCAACTGCCCTAGGCTCGGGCCCGGGCCTGCTCAGCAGCCCGGCCAAGACCGCGGCGGACGAGGACAGGCAGCACCTCCAGGCGGTACTCGCGGGAGGCGCGCAGGAGGCTGCTGCGTGGCTGACACTCACTGGCGGCAATCTCGCCTGCGCGGGCAAACGCTTCCTCGCCGGCCGGCTGGCCCGCGAGGAAGGCCTCAGCCTGGCAGGCACGAAACGGCACGGGCGCCACCGGCCCGAGGCTCAGTCGCGCCCAGGCCACGCGGTCTTGCGCGTCAAGGGCCAGGCTGGCACCACAGTTGAGGATGGGTAGAACGAGCGCCCGCCGCCGGCCGAGGCGCTCCCAAGCAGAGCCCTGCCGCGGACCCAGGGGGGCAAAGCGAATGGCGGTGATCATCTCCCGGTGGGGATCGACGGCCGACCGGCCGGGCCCGAGGAAGAGCTCGGCGACAGGGCGCCACATGCGCCCTTCCGGCCCCGCGATCTCGACCTCGGCGTCCAGCGCCCGCAGGGCCACGCTCCCATCTGCGGCAGGCAGCGCGCTGACGAGGTTGCCGGCGAGCGTTGCGACCGTCTGAATCTGGAGCGCACCCACCGTGCCGGCCGCCTCGGCCAGCACCCGCGCCTTATCATGGAGGAGGGGCGATTGCTTGATCTGGCGAAAGGTGACGTTGGCACCCATGACGATCGAGCCGTTCTGCTCCTCGATCGTATCAAGGCCGCGAATGCGTGTCACGTCCACCAGGCATTCGACGCTGTGCCTGCCCTCCTGAAGCTCGATGACCAAGTCGGTGCCACCGGCAATCAGCTGCGCCTCGCCGTTGTAGCGGGCCAGGATCGCCAGCGCCTCTTCGACCGAGTTTGGCAACTCGTACGCTTGCCACATAGCTCGCCTTTCCGTCTCTGCGGGGTAGGTTCTCAGGATATCACAAGGAGGTCCGGCTGTCAACCCTCAGGGGAAGCGGCGCACTGCGGTTGCCGCCGGAGCCAGAAATCGCACACCGCCCCCGCCTTGACATCCGGAACGAAGTGAAGGATCTCAGCTCAGGGCAGCCAGCTGCACAGCCGAGATCTTCCGGTACACCTCCTCCGGGCTGCGGCGCTCGCCGTCGACGGTGAGCAGGTCGTCGAGCATCACGCCCAGCAGGCGCTCGTTCTCCGCCAGGTAGGGCATAATGAGGGCCCAATCGGCGGCGGTCAGCGGCGCAAAGGTGCCGCCGTTGAGCTGGCCCTCGTCCACGAGGCGCTGCGGATCGCGGATATAGATTGCCCCGCCCGAGGCCAGGGAAAAGAGATTGCCGCCGGGATAGGGCGTTGGTTGCGGCACCAACCGCCCATGGGGATCCAAGGCCATGCCGTTCAGTATGACGAACCCGCCGCCCTCGAGCGGATTGCCGGCCATGAAGGATTCGGCGAGGTAGTCCAGGCAGGTGCCGTTGATCACGACGCGCGGACTGCCGGCCGCATTGATCAGGGGCCGCCCGGCAGCGTTGCCGAGGACGTAGGCCTCGCCTCCCTTGGCGCCATACAGAAAGGTCTGGCCCACATCGCCATGGACGACGAGGCGGCCCGCCTTCAGAACCTGGCCGACCTGGTCTTGGGCGCTGCCGTGCACGTGGATTTCGGCACCGTGCAGCCCCGATCCGAGATAGTCGCCGCTCGAGCCATAGACGTCGATGCGGAGCCCGGCCCCGGCGGGCAAGGCCGGCAGGCCGCAGCCACAAAAGCGCCCGCCGCGCCAGCCGTAGGTGA
>JBFYTF010000304.1:0-5823 GCA_041300865.1 Anaerolineae bacterium | reverse complement strand
GTGCAGATCCCCTCAATACCGGAAAATAAACCGTCTGCGCCGGGCCACACGTCCGCTCGGAACAGGCCAACCGTCCTCTTCGCGGGCAGGGAAGGGTGGGCTAAGCGCTGCGGGGGCATTCGCCCTCGGCGACCATCCCGCTCGCACGGACACGGACGTTACCGCCGACTGCGCGTGAGCCACATCTGCCGCGCGCTGAAGCGAGCGGTCATTGTCGCAGGAAGCCTTGGTCTGCTTTCGAGCAACGCCTTACAGTGCGCCTAGCCCGCCGTGCGTACCCGGGGCGCCTCCTGCTGCGGCAAGGGCTGCCAATGCGAGCACAACATAGAATGCCTTGCGGTTGCGAGGCGTCGCGTACTTGATCCACAGAAGATTGAGCTTGTTCATCGAAAAACCTCCCTGTTCTGATTTGCCGTCCAGGCTAGGATACCTGACGTCACTCACCAACACACTCACCAATGCAGTCACCACGCATTGGTGCGTCTCCACTTGGCAGCAAGAATACGACGAAGGTGGTTATTGGGCTGGCAACGACAAAAAGGGACCGATCCGGCGATCAGTCCCGTCCGCGCCGGCAGCACGCCCCCGGCGTCAGAGCATCTGCGAGGCTGGCCTCAACTGATGATCTTCAAGTAGAGAGCGTCTGTTTCAGGTGAAGGGCTAAGCCCAAGGTCGTCGCGCAAAATCTGGCTGCAAAGGTGATATTGACGGATCGCGGCTACCCGATCACCCAGGCGAAAGTGCCAGCGCATCAGCTCTCGATAGGCCGTCTCGCGGTAGGGGTCCTGCGTCACGAGCTGTTGATAGTGCTCGATGGCGCGGTGGAGGTCCCCGGCGCCGGCATACAGGCTGGCCAGGGACTCCCGGGCACGCAAGCAGCGCTCTCGGAGCCGTTCCCGTTCGAGGCTACACCAGTCGGCATAGATGCCTTCCAGGTAATCGCCCCGGTAGAGGCGCAGCGCCTCTTCCAGGCACTCGATCTGTTCCGGCACAGACCTTTGACCAACCCTCTCGACAATGTCCTCAAAGCTCTCAACGTCGAGCCAGTAGTCACTCTGCCAATCAAAGCAGTACAAGCCGTCTTCGAAGACGATGCTCTCCCGGAACAGAGAGCGGCGCAGCCGGTAGACGGTCGAACGAAAGATGCCATCCAGCTTGCGAGGGGGGTGATCGGGCCAGAACACGGCAGCCAACTCTTCTTTGCGCAGACCGCGAGGCTGCTGGAGCAAAAAGAACAGCAGATCCCGGCTTTGAAGGGTCGTCCACTGCACCGGCTGCCCGTCAAGCTCAACCTGCGGCGGGCCGAGGGCCAGGATCCTCAGCGCCGGAACAGGCGCCACGTGCACGGCCGGTTCAGGCTGGGCCTCGCTGCGCGCCTTGTGAGCCGACACCCTCTGACAGAGGTTGGCCAGGTCTGTGTCTCCAGGTGCCTGCCTGCAAGCATAGCTGATGAGTTCCGGGTGTTCTCGCCCCTCGACAACGAGGAACTGATCGAAGCCCAGCTCCGCGGCCAGGCTTCTGCTCCGTTCCAGGTCGTCTAGAGCTGCCTGCCGGTCGCCGGCCCGGAAGACGATTCCCGAGCGGTGCAGGTAGACCACGGCCAGGTCTCGCCTCAAGCCTCCGGCCTTTAACAGCTGCATGGCCTGGTCCAAGTGGTGGCGGGCACCCGCCAGGTCACCCATTTGGCCGGCCAGGACGCCGAGGGAGGTGTGGCAGAGGGCCACTTCGTAGTCGGACTTGTGCTCGCTGGCCAGATCCATCGCCTTCTGCAGCTGCCTGGTGCACTGCGCCAGGTCGCCCTGCAAGCGGGCAGTGTTGGCCAGCGCATTCAAGCTATAGGTGTCAATAAAGCCGCTTCGGCCGTGGCGGGCCACGTCCAGGGCCTGTTCGTAGGACTGCCTGGCCTGGTGGTAGGCGCCCAGGTCGCGGTGGACGTCGCCCAGGCTGGCCCAGACGAACGCTTCCACGCGCAGGTCACCTGCCGCCTGGCATTTTTCCAGCGCTCCCTCCAGGGACTGGAGAGCTTCCTCGTACTTGCCCAGCTGGTGGTAGATGACGCCCAGGCCGTTGAGGCTGTTCGCCCAGGGAGCCGGGTTGCCGATCTGCTCCCACCGAGCGAGAGCCGCCTGGTAGTATTCGGCGGCCAACTCCAGATCGCCGAGGAGCTCACCAGTCCAGCCCAGATCATGGCACACCATGCCGAGGTCATAGGGAGACTTCAGCGCCTCGTACAGCCCCAAGGCCCTCTCGAGCGTGAGGCGGCCCTGGGCCACGTAGCCCTGCTTGACCTGGCAGAGCCCGATATTCCTCACGGCCTGGGCAGTCGTGACCCTTTCTTCGTGCGAGTCTCCAGCGACGAGCGGCAGCACCTGATCGCAGAGGGCGATGGCCTCCGAATAGTGCCCCTGGTACGCCAGGCTGTAACCCTCCATAACTTGTACATACGCGGCCCGGTTAACGTTGCCCGCGGCAGCAAACGCGGCTCGCGCCTGGGCATAAAGGGCAAGCCCCAGGTCATACTTGCCCCGCTCGGTATAGACCTTGGCCCGGTCCACCAGGAACTGTGGGTTGGCCGCCCGCTCGGCGTCAGGGAGGGCATCGATCCAGGCCGCCAGCGTATCCCAACGACCTGTGACATACAGATCTCTGGCCGTGCGCCTCAGGATCTCGGCCACACGGCCGTGCTCCTCCAGCGCCAGGTAACGGCTGGCGGCGCGCTCCCACTCCCCCCGTTCCGCGTACGCCTCGGCCGCGCGCATGGTCAGCTCCCGGTAGCGCTCGTGGCTTTGCCGGCGCAGGCTCTCTTGCAGGAACTCGCGGAAGAGGTCGTGATAGCGCATCCGGCCGCTGCCGCCCTCGAACTCGGTCACAAACAGGCTGCGCGCCCGAAGCTGGTCGAGGAGCTCGAGCGGCCTCTCGATGCCCAGCACAGAGCTGCACAGCTCTGGACTGAACTCGTCCAGCACAGAAGACACCACGAGAAACTCGCGCAGGGCCGCAGGCTGCCGGTCGAGCACCTGCTTCGTAAAATAGTCATACAGATCAACGTTGATGGTGCCGCGCAGAACGGTCGCGCGTCGGGCCTGTTCCCAGCGGTGGCCGCTGCTGAGCAAGAGCCCGGTGATCCAGCCGCCCGTCCGCTCGGCCAGGAGATTGGCCTGCTCTGCCGTCATCTCGACCTGGTAATTCTGCCTGACCAGATCCTGGATTTCGCGCGGCGTGAAACGCAGCTCATCGATGCTCAGGCCGGCTGCCTGGCGGCGTGCGACGAGCAGCGACAGGCTGGGAAGCGCCGGCAGGGTCCGCGAGGCGATGATGAGGTGGCAGTTCTCGTCCACGTACGTCACAAACAGGTCGAGAAACTCGTTGAGCAGCTCCTCATCTTCCACAGTGTGGTGATCGTCCAGCACCAGGAAAAAGTACTCCGGGATGCTGTCATAGATCTCTTGCACCAGGGTGGCGACGATGGGGTAGAGACTGCCGCTCAGATCCGTCTTGGTGGCCAGCAGGGCTGCGGTGCGCCGGCCAAAGCCCGGAAAAGAGACGGCAATGGCCGCTACGAGGTGCTCCAAAAAGACCCGCGGGTCGCGGTCGAAGGCATCGAGGGTGTACCAGCACACCGGCAGATCGGTGTCCTGAGCAAAGTCGGCGAGCAGGCTGGTCTTGCCGTAGCCGGCAGGAGCCGAGATGAGAACCAGCTTGCGGTCCAGCTGAGCGTGGATGAAATCAAGGAGGCGGCGCCGTGGAAGCAGATCCTCACGGCGCCTTGGCACCCGGATCTTGGTGACTATCAAGGGCAACGCCTCGTTGCCAGCCCGCGCTGGCTCGAAGCCTCCCGATGGTTGCTGTTCACTCATGCAAGTTGCTTTCGCCCGCGTGCCCAGAAGCTACAGGTCCGCCATGAACCGGCCGATCGAGCCCAGTATAGCAGAAGGGCAGCAACAAGTCAACTGCTGCACGTCCTCGCAAGCCCTGCCAGATCGAGACCCTGTCCGGTCGGGCGCGGGACGATGCCGAAGACGGGCGAGCGTTCCCATGTCCAGAATGGACCCTCGCCGGCAGAATTCCCCGCCCCTCGTTGCCGAGCCAGCCTGCCGGCTCATTGATGTTTCCAAGAAACCTATAATTGGTACTTGACAAATGGTATCATATGTGCTATACTAGGCGCTACCTGGAGGGAAGAGCAGTTACCTTCCCGAAAGGGGAGGGAGCCCCGAGCGATTGGCAGGCAACCTCACAAATCCAAGCCCGTGTTGCGTGCTGAGCTACCCGCGAGGGTAATAAGAAGCAGTCAGGTTTGGAGGTTCTCGAAGGTGTCCTCGATTTCAAGATTGCGCGAGCAGTGGAGAAAACGAGAGCCGGAAGGAACAGTGAGGAAAGCCAGAAGGTCACTTGGGGCCCCTCTTTTTTGCGCCCCCTCACCTGTCATCCTGACCGCAAGCAAAGCAGGTCTTCCCCAGGCAGTCACCCGGAGCGCGGGTGAAGGATCTCTGGTTTCAGCAGCCCCACGAACGGCAGGTTACGGTACCGCTCTCGATAGTCCAGCCCACAGCCCACGACAAAGCTGTCGGGCAGGTCAAAGCCGCGGTACTTGAGGTGGGCATCCACCAGGCGCCGCCCCGGCTTGTCAAAAAGAACACAGACCTCCAGGCTGGCCGGTCCGCGTGCCCGCAGCGTGCGCAGCAGGTAGCTCAGGGTCAGGCCTGTGTCGATCACATCCTCGACAAAGAGCACGTGGCGCCCTGAAATCGGCGCCTCCAGGTCCTTCTCCAGGCGGACCACCCCCTGCTCGCGCAGGGCGGCAGAGTAGCTGGATACGGCAAGAAAATCGACCTCGACCGGGATGGTGATCGCCCGCAGCAGGTCGGCCATGAAGAACAGCACGCCTTTGAGCACCCCGACGAGAAGCGGGTTGTGCCCGGCATAGTCTGCCGAGATTGCCTGGCCCAGCTCCAGGACCCGGGCGTGGATCTGCGCCTCGGAGATGAGCACCTCGCGAACGTCACCGGCCATGTCGCCATACGCTTCGACCGGGTGCCAGCTCACTGTTCGAACCTTGGCTGCTGCGCGCCCGTGCCTGAAATGCGGTGCGCCTCGTGGTCAAGGCCATACTTCAGCAGCAGACAGCGCACGTCGCGGCGCTTGAACAACTTGATGTTGACCTCTGGATACAGCTCCTGAAGGATGCGCAGTTTGCGGTTCTTGATGCGGATCAGCTTTGGCCTCAGCGTTGTCAGCTCCACGAACAGGTCCTGCTGCGGCAGGTAAAAGTCGGGGGTGAACGCCTCGACGACGTTGCCCTGCTCATCCTTTTCCAAGACGAACGTACGCGGCTCGTATTCCCACTCCACCTGGTAATAATCCAGGAGCCGTGCAAACTGCTCTTCGCTTGGATGTACAAACCGGCTCGGCATTGCGTCTCCTTTGCTCGCCGCCCTTCCTGCGCTGAACCTGGTCGTCGTCGACCAGGGCTGCCCCTTCCTTCTCCTCGGACCGTCACATTGTATCATATTGCGGCCTCAAGCAAAAGCTGCACACGTCTGCTCGCAACCCACTCTGCAGGATCCCTGTCAAATCAAATGATAATGTTACCGAAGTGGGATCGTTCCGTCAAATGATAATGTTACCAGGCGTGTCCTCTCCTTTTAAGGGTCGTTATAGGTCTTGCTGCAGCTTGAGGACGCAGTTGAGCGGCACCCTCGTTGGGGCCGGTCGTCAGGGTCTCGCGGACATCTTCGGTCACACCGGGGATTGCGCCGGGCAGGGCGGCGATGTAGGCCAGCAGCTCGTTGATCTCCTGGCGCAGCTGGCGGGGATTGGTTT